>DLTS01000036.1 GCA_002501485.1 Acidimicrobiaceae bacterium UBA7830 | reverse complement strand
CGCGGAAGCCGAACGGTACCTCCATCGATGAGCGGAATTCCCCATCGTCTGCAGTACACCCCCATGTAGGCGTTCTCTTCCATGACCCGAATGTCGGCCCACATGGCGAGCTCCATGCCGCCTGCAACGGCAGGCCCAGCGACTGCTGCAATGATCGGTTTGTCGAGTTCGAGTCGGCTCGGCCCCATCGCTCCCATCGGAATGTCGCCACCGTTGCCGTGTTGCCCCCCATCTTGAGGCATCGAAAGTTCAGCCAGAGGCTCAGGCTCATCGAGAGCAGCAGCATGCTTGAGGTCCCAACCTGCGCAAAAGGCCCCGCCCTCGCCCCAAAAGACCGCGATCGCTGCGTCATCATCGCTGTCAAACTCGAGAAATGCGTCGTAGAGAGCGGCTGCACTCTCGGGATCCATTGCGTTTCGGGCCTCCGGCCGAGAGTGGATCACGGTCCACACTGGTCCTGACTTTTCAATTCGAACTGTCATTGGGCTTCCTTTCGCGACGAGCGTTGCAAATAGTTATCTCGAATGGCGAACTTTTGAATTTTTCCTGAGCCGGTGAGAGGAAATTCACCGACCTGCTCCCAGATGCTTGGTGTTTTTTGTGGCGATAGCAATTCGCGGCAGTGCGCTCGAAGCGCATCAACCTCGATCGGTTGATTGCCAACCGTTCGGACAAATGCACCGATGACCTCACCCCATTTGGGGTCAGGTAGGCCGACAACGGCAACCTCTGCCACTGAGGAGTGTTCAAGCAGCGCATGTTCGATCTCGGCAGGGAAGTGGTTCTCGCCTCCTCGAATGATCATGTCTTTGACCCGGCCCGTGACTCGAACGAAACCCTCATGATCGAGGGTTCCGAGGTCTCCGGTGTGGAGCCAGCCCTCGTCGTCGATCGCCGCAGCGGTTGCGTCAGGGTTGTCGTTGTAGCCGATCATGATGCCGTAGCCCCGGGCGCAGATTTCCCCCACCACTCCGACGGGGACGACTGGCGTTGCCGTGCCGATTTCGCCATCTTCACGGGCTGTGCGAATCGATACTTCGGTAAGCGGAAGTGGCTGGCCGGCACTCGATGAGATGTGCTCTGCCGAGACATCGGTGTGATTCAAGGTGATCATGGGTGACGCTTCGGTTTGACCAAATGCTGTCAAGAGGTGACAGCCAAGTTGGCGACGAACCCGTTCAACAAGCTCGGCCGAGACCGGAGCACCGCCAGTAGTGATTGCGACGAGCGAGTCGACGTTGCGAGGTTGTTGCTCGAGTGACTCGAGCAGTGCAACCAAAATTGTTGGAACAGCGAAGAAGTTCGTTACCCGTTCTGTCTCGATTCGAAGGGCCAACGCGTCGGCATCGAACTGTTCGATCAGAAGCATGCGGCACCCCGCCTGCAAGCTTCCGAGTGCACCTGTGGCGCAGCCTGCGGTGTGAAAGAGCGGCATGAAGTTGGCGTACACCGAGTAGCGGTCGGTGAGCGCACGCTGTGCGAAGAGGCGAGCGTTGTTGACGAGGCTGTGGTGGGAGAGGACAGCCCCCTTAGGAAAGCCTGTCGTGCCGGAGGTGTATTGAATCTGAGCAGCGTCCGTTGGAGCCACTGACGGAAGAGCACGCGGTCGTGGACCACTGGCAAACAGCTGTTCGTCGTTGTCGAGGTCGACGATTTCGCTCACAGATGAAAGCCCTTGAGAAGCCTCCTCGGCGATAGCGGTCATTGGGTTGCCTCGATGACTTGCAGTATGGAACAACGCAACCGAACGAGATTGTTTGAGCACATAGCGCAATTCAGCCTGCTGGAACGAGGGGTTTGCTGTGACGAGCACGAGACCCGCTAACGCGCATGCGTACTCCATAAGAAGCCAGCGGCTGACATTTGGAGCCCACACGACAACGCGTTCTCCAAGAGCGAATCGAGACGCAAGCGACAACGCCAGTGTCTCGGCATCGCGCAAAAGTTGTTCATGGGTCCATGAGGGCCCGAGCGTGCCATCGGCTGTCACTGCAGTAACAGCAACCGAATCAGGAAGGGTCGAAGCCTGTTGACGAAGGAGATCGCCAACCGTCAGATCAAGAAGATCACCATCTGGCTGAGCGGGGACATAGCTTTCAGACAGTCTTAACCGATACATCGCAAGCCTCTGTTGGTGTTACTCAGTGACAGGGCACGCTCGTTGAGCGAGCCCGGCGAGATCGAGTTCGCTTGGAAGAGATCCGAACTCTGAACCCCATTCCCTATCGAGCCGCGAGCGAATGTAGGCATCAGCGATCGCAGGTTCGTAACGAAGACACAGCGATGCACCCCAACAGTGAGCAAGTTGCTCGACAAGTCGTCGCGCATCGGCTTCGCTCACCGTGGTCGCAAGAGTCTGGCGCAGACGTGCAATTTCTCGGTCGAGAGTTCGATCGGAGCCCGCCGCGAGTGCGATCTCGTTGACAAATGCTTCACCTGCATCGGGTGAACGCTGCAAGGCCCGAAGGACGTCGAGAGCGATCACGTTGCCGGCTCCTTCCCAAATGGAGTTGAGCGGAACTTCGCGGTAGAGCCGCGCAAGAATTGACTCTTCGACATAGCCGTTACCGCCGACGCACTCCAACGCCTCTCGCACTACCGGACTTGAACGTTTCGTGAGCCAGTACTTCGCCACAGCGAGCCCTAAACGCCCGAATGCGGCTTCGTGATCGTCGATCGGGCCTCGCTCGTAGGCTCCGGCCAGTCGCATCACCATCATGGTGCCCACCTCGGTTTCTACTTCGAGGTCAGCAACAACGTTTTGCATGAGTGGCTTATCGATCAACTTGGCCCCGAATGCCTCCCGTTGCATGAGATACCAAGCTGCCTGCGATACCGACTGGCGCATAAGCGCTACCGACCAGTTCGTCACGTCGAGACGGGTTGCGTTCACCATTTTGATGATGACCTGAATTCCTCGACCTTCTTCGCCCACGAGCCATCCGGCGGCATCGGTGAACTCAAGTTCAGAAGATGCATTCGAACGATTTCCCACTTTGTCTTTCAACCGCATGAGGAAGAGCGAGTTTCGGCTGCCGTCGTCGAGCACTCGAGGCACCAAGAAACATGAGATGCCAGCGGGAGCCTGAGCGAGTACCAAAAACGCATCGCACATCGGTGCTGACGTGAACCATTTGTGACCGGTGAGGCGGTACTCGCCACCGGGTCCACCTCCATTCACTGGCATCGCTGTCGATGTGTTCGCTCGAACGTCACTTCCGCCTTGCTTTTCGGTGAGGCCCATGCCGAGGAGGTTCCCGGTTTTCAGCGATGGCTCGATTAGGCGCTGGTCGTACGAACGGGTACGGATACGAGGCTCCCAAACCGATGCGAGATCGGGTTGCTCTCGTAGTGCGGGTAGCACCGCCCCGGTCATCGAAATTGGGCAGGCGTGGCCGACCTCGATTTGGCTTACGAGATGCATTTGCGCGGTTCGAGCGACGTACGAACCGTCGCCCGGGCTGCCGTCGTAGTGAGCGGAATGGATGCCATTGGTCACTGACAGGTTCATCATCTGGTGGTATGCCGGATGGTAACGGACCTCATCGATGCGATCACCGAAGCGATTGTGGGTGACCAATTCCGGCGAGTAGCGGTTGGCGTCGGCACCCCATGAGAATGTCTCTTCAGATCCGACCTCGGCTCCGAATAAGGCGAGTGACGAACGATCGGTTTCGCTGGCGCCTTCTCTTTCGACTGCGCGCTGCAACACCGGATCGGAGACGTAGGGGTTATACGGCTCAAGAGGTGTCACGAGTGCGATGTTTTCCATGATGGAAAACTAATGTCGGCGAGAGCATTCTTCAGAACCGAACAGGCGGGCAAGGACTTGGGTGCAGAGGCAAAACAGTGACACGTGACGACAGCTCTAAACTTCCGCTGAGCGCATTTCACTGGGGCACCTATCGGGTGAAGGTTGAGGGTGATCGCGTGAGCGGCCTCATTCCATTTGAACACGACGAAGACCCCTCACCCATCGGCCATGGCATCACTGATGTCATGGACGGCCCTACCCGCATTACTGCGCCGATGATTCGAAAGAGCTGGTTGGAAGATGGCCCGGGTGCGCACACCGACCGGCGTGGTGCGGAACCATTCGTCGAGGTGTCGTGGGAGACAGCCGAACGTCTTGTTGCGCAAGAACTCAAACGAGTTTGCACTGAATATGGAAACGAATCGATCTATGGCGGGTCATATGGATGGGCGAGCGCCGGGCGATTTCATCATGCGCAGAGTCATGTACATCGTTTCTTGAACGCAATCGGTGGGTACACCCGATCGGTCAACACGTACAGCCTTGCGGCTGCAGAGGTCATTCTTCCTCATGTGCTCGGTGGCATCACTGACTTCATTTACTTTCCCACGCCGTGGCGAACAATCACTCAACACACCGACCTCATGGTTGCCTTTGGAGGGTTGCCGGTCAAGAACGGGCAGATCGGTCAAGGTGGAGTTGGCCGTCACCATCAGCGAGCCCTAATGAACGAGGCAGCGAGCGCCGGGGTCAAGTTTGTCAATGTCTCACCGCTACGAGCCGACACGATCAGTGCGTTGAACGCTGAGTGGCTTCCGTGTCGCCCATCGACTGATACTGCGCTGATGCTTGGTCTTGCGTATGAGGTCGTTGCGAGAGACCTGCACGACCGAGAATTTCTCAAACGATGCACTGTCGGGTTTGATGAATTCGCGTCGTATCTCATGGGGCAATCAGACGGAATTCCGAAAACTGCTAACTGGGCGTCGGCGATCTGTGGTGTCGCCGCTGACGACATCCGTGACCTTGCGCTTCGAATGGCACAAAGCCGGACAATGATTTCTGTGAGTTGGTCGCTCACCCGACAGGCGCATGGCGAGCACACGTATTGGGCGGCGATAGCGCTGGCGTCATTGCTTGGTCAGATTGGGTTACCAGGAGGTGGAATCGGGTTTGGGTACACCGCCGAACATTGCATCGGCAATGACTTCGACAGTATCCCTGCAGCTGCGCTTCCGCAGGGGAGAAGAGGGGTGAACTCGTTTATTCCGGTGGCGAGGGTCGCCGACATGTTGCTTGAGCCAGGAACACAGTTCGATTTCAACGGCAAACGACAGACGTATCCCGATATCCGAGTTGTCTATTGGGCGGGAGGCAACCCGTTTCATCATCATCAAGATCTCAATCGGTTGCTTGCGGCGTGGAGAAAGCCCGACACCATCATTGTGAATGATTGGTGCTGGAACGCAAATGCCCGTCATGCCGACATTGTTCTTCCCTGCACGACGCCACTTGAGCGGCGCGACGTTGCCGTTACGAAGCTCGACCCGGTGGTCGTTGCAATGGAACAAGCTGTGCAGCCGGTAGGGCAGAGCCGCAATGACTACGACATTTTTGCGGGAATTGCACGGGAGATGGGTGTTGAAGATGTCTATACCGAGGGCCGCACAGCTGATGAGTGGATTGCGTTTCTCTACGAGAAAACCCGGAAGCGTTCGGCAGACAAAGGTATCGATCTGCCCCCGCTAGCAACCTTGGAAGAACAAGGCTGGTACGAGATCGAGCGACGTGACGATGAGCGGGTAATGCTCGAAACGTTTCGTGCAGACCCTGACGCATCTCCACTTGGTACACCGAGTGGACGCATCGAGCTCTTTTCAGAACAGATCGCCTCCTTTGAATATGATGACTGCCCAGGCCACCCGACATGGCTTGAGCCACCTGAGTGGCTGGGGCGCTCAGAAAGTGCGTACCCGTTGCATCTCATTTCGAACCAGCCGACGGGCAAGCTTCACTCGCAACTTGACCACGGGTCAACGAGCAGAGAGCAGAAGGTGCATGGCCGTGAACAGGTGGCGCTTCACCCCGACGATGCTGCTGCTCGAGGGATCGCTCATCATGAGATTGTCCGAGTGTTCAATGACCGCGGTTCATGCCTTGCGACCGCCTGCGTTGATGATCGATTGATGCCACAGGTCATTCAACTTTCGACCGGAGCGTGGTTTGATCCGGTGGAACCCGGCACGATCGGCAGCATGTGCAAGCACGGAAACCCCAACGTGCTCACCCTCGATAAGGGAACCTCTCGGCTCGCACAAGGGCCAACTGCGCATTCGTGTCTGGTCGATGTCGAGCGCTTTGAAGATGAATTGCCGGCCGTCACGGCGTTTGAGCCTCCTGAGATCATTCGGGAGTAACGAGCTCCGCCGAGAGTCGTCCCTGCGTAGAAGAACTCGAATCGAGCGCAGGGCGTTGCTTTGCCAGCAGCATGACTGGCGTTGAACGGGCGATTGCTAGCGTCTCCAGCAATGATTGAACTCGACAGGATGACACGCCACCCCGGATACTGGCCTTCCCCGTGGCCAACCGAGTGCGGTGGAAACCGTCGACAGAAGTCAGCGACCGGTCGACTCGATGCAGCAACCGGAACGGCAGAAGTGTGCACGAGACACAACGACCGGTGGAACGTGATGATCATCGAACGCGATCCCGGGCAGTTGTACATGGGTGGCACGATGGCGGCATTTACTGGGCCACCGCCATTCGGGTGGGTGCAGCGCATCGATCCGGTCAGTCTCGAACCGATTGTCACCTCGCCAGAGCTACCGTGCGGCGATCACGTGTGGTGCGGAGCGATCATTGCCCATGCCAACGGTTCGATCATCTCCATCAACGGCTCGTACATCCATCGGCTTGATCCAGACGATCTCTCGATCATGGTTGAGAGACAACTGCCTGCTGACCGAAGCCACAACGGCATGCTCGCATTGTCTGACGGCACGCTGATCACGAAGGACCTTCGGCTTGAGGGCCAGGGTGGCACCACCATCACTCGGCTTGATCCAGACACACTCGAACTCGTCGGGGAGCCCCTTCTGCTTCCAGAAGGCTCGATGGGTCGTATCGCTGCTGACCTTTCGACAAGTGGCGCTGAGCACGTCTACGTGCCGGGCAGTGAGCATATTTGGCGGCTCAGAGTTGAGGGCGATGCACTCGAAGTTGACGAATGGCGGCTGCGTTACCGCTCGGAGCACGACCGTTGGGGATTGGCGTGGGATACCTGCCTGTCGGGGGATTCGTGCTGGGTGATGGACTGCGGTGATGTTCCGTCGGTGCGCGCGATACATCTCACCGAACCCAACGGACGTTTCGACACCCCTCCAGGCCGCAACGTGTCGTGGCGGCTTCCGGCGCCGTGGGACGGTGCGCAACGTCTGTTCAGAATCCCGCTAGATGATCTAAGTAATGCGAGTTCGATCGAGCCTTTTGGCGTTGGTGGCGGGGGAGTGATTGCACCGCCTGTTCATGTTCCGGAGTTCGACATGGCGATTGCATGGGACTCAATTAACGGTGGTCTCGCCGGTGTCGATACGTCTGGAGTTGAAATGGAAGCTGTGTGGCATCTTGACGTTCGTGCCTCGATGCAGCCGGTGGTGTTCCCTGAGTCTGGCGAGCTAGTCATCAACGACTTCACCGCCGATGGTCGTGACGATCTAGTGGTCGTCGATGTTGCGAGCGGAACCCTTATTGACCGGGTCGATATCGGGTCGAGAATCGCAAACGGAATGTTCCTTACCGCAGGTGGCAACCGAGATGTCTACTACTGCACAACGACCACGCTGGCTCGAGTCACGTGGCGCTGACTTGATTTCCACGAGAGAAAACGTTCATTTCTGCAAGTCCCCCATAGTGGGGGTTCTGTAGGAATGGTTTGAGCCTGTTGGCGTCTTGGGTTGGGTTCGATGTTTGCGGGTTTGATCACATGAATTCTCGATGTTGATCACAGGGGAAAGGGAGTGTTTTGCTCTTCTTCCATAGCCACTTGATTGCATCGTAGTGGCGGATGTTTGCGAGGTTTGAGAGATCCCTTTGAGAAATGCCAAGATCTCGGGGTGTCGATGTGGCGAAGATGCTTCCTCTTACTGATTGTCCTGTGTGCCACTATGTCCGCTTGTGGCAGCGACGATCGGTTGGAGTCTCAGCCGGCTCAGCAGCCAGAAACCTCCGTGGACGCGAATTTGCCCGTGAACGACGACTCTGTCCAGAGCAATGAGTTGGACCGCTCGGAGGAGGAAGAGTGGAGAGTCGACCTCATCAACTACTTCGAGTTCGCCTTCCTCTCTGGCAGCGAAGGTTTCGCAGAGTGCTTCATTGACGCATTGGCTTCGGAAATGCATACCAACTATTCCGACCTAGTGATGATTGTCGACTTCGTCATGAATAACGGGGCATCGGAAGAAGTGCTTGGCGGTGAAACTTTTGGAGCCGTGGAAGCCGCCGTTGCCGCCTGCGATGGGTATGTCGGCGAAGAGGATGCCCCTCGCGTGAGGGAGCTCGTAAAGTTGTCTGGTTCAGAGGGCGAGCCCGCATCGGTACTCATTGGCGATGAGGATGCGGGCATCTTTTACTTCCTCGAGAATCCAGACCCTACATGGGGTGAGCTCTATTTCGAGTCGGTGGGTGACGGCCCGGTCAAAGTCGTCATGAGTGACATTTTCGGAGAAGACGCTGCTAAGGAACACGGCGACCGTGTGCGGGACACATTCTTGACGTTCGCCCAGCGTGGCAGCTTTACGCTTTTCGCCTTTGAGGGTGGATCGGCAACAAGCTTTGAAGCGATCCATACGGACGAAACTGTAATCATCAGTGCGAGCAGTCATGCTGGCACGGATCCGTTCGTAATTGGGGACGACAGCTTTCAAGAGGTGGAAAGACTTAAGACAACGAACGCTCTTTACCTGTCGTCCCTCGAGAACGCAGGAGTTGACGGCGACCCGGAACTGGGTGTGTATCCCTACCCTCACGCAGGCAATGTCTATGTGATCACGGATGATCCGGATGCTTTGGAGCACACCCTCTTCATTGCTTGGTACCGGGACTACTCGGAGGCTTGGGGTGAAGCATCATCGGTGTCGTCTCGGCAAGGGCTCGTAGATCTTCATGGGGATTTTGTCCGAGAAAATCTAGACAACATCGTTTTCGTCGAGATTCCACTGGATTATGAGTTCGCCGATACCTCGCATGCGACACCCATCGCTGCCGCAAGGGCCGTCGAACTCCTCTTTCAGAATCCAGAGGCGACTGCGCAAGAGCTCAAACAACTTCTCCTCGCCGAGACCGTCGTTGCGGATATCACAGTCTTTGATACGTACTTTGACAACTCAGTCGGATCAGTTACAGACCCAGATGCCTACATCGACTTAAATGAAGTCATGTCGGTGAATGTGCTCGCTGACCGCTGAGTCTGCCCGTCTTAGACTGCAGCTTTTCCAGGGAGCCGCCTGTGTGGCTCGATCAACAAATACAACTACTGCGGCGCCGGTGTCAGCTCCGACTGCTACTAGAGAAAACCTGTATTTCTACAAGTCCCCCAAAGTGGAGCTGGGGGGAATCGAACCCCCGTCCATCAGCCCGTGAACGGACCCGCTACGACCATTCCCGTCTGCGAGCCTGACGCCGGCTCATCGGCGGGTCGATTGATCTTGCGATCAGCGCTCAGTCTTTCCTGAGAGGCAGCGGTCTTTCTCGCCGTCAACGGTCTTTCTCGTCGTCATCCTCCGCTTCTGTTGCCGGGCTGCGGCGGACCGGCCCCGTGCGCCATTTCTGGTCACGATGACTCTTTACTCACCTGAATCAGGCGGCAAGAGCGAACTGCTCATCGGCAATTCTTATGGTTGCCCCGTTTCTCGAGTCTGAGCAACTCGGGTCGCAGATTCGCCCAAGCGATACTGACGTCGAAACCGGTCAGCCCCGTATGAACGCACCCACTAGGTACAAGTACCTGTGTAGTTATGTTGCCGCTCAACCTACAACAACGGTGAAACAACCGGACACCGGGGCGTCGCTGCCGGTCTGCGAGGCTATTGAACCTATGAGTGGTATTCATCAAGCGACACCGTCCGAAATCAAACAACTTGCAGTCACCGGTTGGCGGGCATTCTGTGCTGATCCGGTGATGCGCTGGTTCTTTCCAGATGACGATGACTACGAACAAAATGGTCAAGGAGTGTTTCGATGGGTCATTGGCAGGGGAGTGGCGCTGAACAGCACCTGGTGCACAAGTGATGGGGTGGCGTTTGCCAAGTGGACCCCTCCGGGTCGACCTGAAGCCGAAGTTGAGGATGAACCACGTGATGACCCGGCATGGCGGCTCTCTCGGTTTGTGGCCTACGGAACATTCTCTGAGGCGAACACACCTCCGGAGCCCCACTGGTATCTCAACATGTTGGCAACCCACCCTGACTGGCAACGGACAGGTTTCGGCGCAGCACTCATGGGAGAAGTCTTTGCGATTGCCGATGCTGAAGGGCTTGGGTGCTATCTCGAAACTGAGACCGAAGAGAACGTGGCGTATTACCGCCGCCACGGATTCGAGGTAAGAACTGAATGGGATCTCATGACCGATGACGAAAATGACAGATCCCAAGGCCCACATCAGTGGGGGATGTGGCGCCAACCTCGCTGAGCCAACTGCCGCTAACTGGCTAACTACTACCTGTTGTATTTGTTGCGTCGGCCCATCTCGCGCTCAATATCGCGCTGTGCGTCTTTTGCAGCGATCGACTGGCGCTTGTCGGCTTTTGTGCGGCCCTTACCAATTCCAAGTTCGACCTTCACCCGGCCGTTCTTGAAGTACATCGCAAGGGGAATGATCGACACCCGTTCGCGATCTACCTGGTCGCTGAGGCGTTTGAGTTCGGCTCGATGCAACAGCAGTTTTCGAGGGCGGTCCTGCTCGTGGGCACCGAATCCCACGGCAAACCCGTAGGGCGCAATCGCAACCCCCTCAAGCCACAACTCGCCACTGCGGAATCGCGCAAAGCCATCGTTGAGTTGCACCTGCGCCTCACGAAGACTTTTCACCTCGCTCCCCAGCAAAGAGATACCAGCCTCAATCGAGTCTGAAATCGCATAGTCATGCCGGGCACGGCGGTTACTTGCGATGATCTTGGTGCCGGGCGGAGCCATGGTGAACAAAGGTTACCGAGTGCGACTGACCGCACTGCGAGACCACGGGCGCCCGGGAGATTGTCACACCCCTTCCTTACCGTGCTGCATATGAACAATTTCTCATCACATCACGACCCAGAACCATTGGCGGCCGTATTGCGTCACCCATCAGCAGCTAGAAGGTTGTCGACACCGATCGAACACGTTCATGACCAGGCGGCCATGTCATCGCTGGGAACGAGTGCATTCGCGTTGCACGACGACAGCGACCTCGAAGCAGAACTTCGCCTTCGCGAGGCTGTCGCCCGACGCCACGGACAGCAGATGACGCCTCAACGTCGAGTGGTCACAATTTCCCTACGCGGCCCACTTCTTGACGGTCGGCTGTTTTGGACGGGTGCCGACGGCACCTGGGGCGTAATCGAACCCCTCCTTGCCGAGATGATGGGCTGGGATGTCTCCGGTCAACGTTCGGTGCGCGCTGACGTCTACTCGGCAGGTGGCAAGCATCAAGTGCTCGAGGTGCATCAACTTGTAGCCGTGTGAACCCACTAGCGTGGTCGTTGTGATTCAGATCCGGCGAGCCGTTCTCGATGCCATCATCCATGAGGCGGTGAAGGCGTACCCACTCGAGGCATGCGGTCTCATTTCAGGCCCGACAATCGGTTCAGATGCTGATGTCGTCGACGAGTTCCACCCATGCTTCAACACTGCGGGATCAGCCCGGGTGTACACGATCGACCCCAAAGATCACCTTCGAATCGAGCGCGAAGTCGAAGACCGCAACGACGAGGTGATTGGTGTAGTTCACAGCCACACTCACTCCGAGCCGTTTCCAAGCCCGACCGATGTTGGTCAAGCGCCAGATCCGAATTGGCACTACATCATCGTGTCGTTGAAGCGTGAGTCACCAGAAACACGTTGCTACCGCATCATCGAGGGCGACATCACCGAAGAAACACTCGAGATTCTGAATTGAGTCACTGGCGGGGCGCAGGGCGTCGCAAGATTGATGAGATCGGTCCGTGTTACGAAGAGACAATGTTGATCTCGAGGTCCGGTCGCATACCGGGCAACGTGTCGCCAGTTGGCCAACCGAGATAAATCATCCCGATGAGCCGAGTGCCCGACTCAAAGCCACACAGCTCAAGGGTGTGAGCCCCATCGATGACCGGCGCCGTCGACCAAAATGAAGCCAGCCCGAGCGACGTTGCCCCGAGCAATGCATTTTGAATTCCCGCTGACACGGCATCACGATTCTCATCATGAAACGTTGCATGATCATCGGGAGCTGATCCAACCACGAGCACGCAAGGCACTCGGGTGTACTTTGACCGAACCTTTTGAATTTTGAACTCATCATCAGATCCTCCGGCGGTGAGATCTTGAGCGCATGCTTCGCCAAGTCGAACCCTGCCGTCACCCGAAAAGGCTGCAAACCTCCAGGGCCATGTGCGTTTATGATTCGGCGCCCACATTGCAAGCTCACAAAGATCTCGCACAATGTCTTCGGAGACCTCTCGGTCACGATCAACCAGCATGTTGGTTCGCCGATCTTCCACAATTGCGCGAAGCGTTGCAAAGGTATCGGCCGGCAGCGAATCGGAACTCATCTCGACAGTTTGCCATTGACGCGGCCGCTCGACCCCAACCGATGTCACAATGGCGTCATGCCCGGCCGCGCCATCTTTGCAGTTGTTGCGGCAGCGGCACTTTTTGGCACTACAGGCACCGCTCGAGCGCTCGGCCCCGATGGAACGTCTGTGTGGACGGTTGGAGCGATCCGTATCGCCCTTGGAGCAATCACTCTGTGGATGTGCAGCCCGTCGAAGCAACTACACCACACAATGACTGGGGTGAATCGCAACCTCGTGTTGTGTGGGGCATTCGGCGCGGCCCTCTATCAGCCAGCGTTCTTTTTTGGTGTGGAACGTTCGGGCGTTGCAGCCGGAACTGTCATTGCGCTCGGAAGCGGCCCGATGTTCTCCGGCCTCATCGATCTCGCACTACTCCGAAGAAACCCAGGCATGAAGTGGTGCACCGGCACCGCAGTCATGCTCGTTGGAGTTGCAATTCTCGCTGCCGCCGGAGCAAACGATTCATCGCTGATATCGCTCTCGCTCTTTGGGGTGATATCCGCAATGGCTGCCGGGTTCGGATACGCCGTGTATGCACACACCACCAGCGTCCTCATTTCGCGAGGAGTGGGGTCAACCGAGGCTCTCGCTTCCCAGTTTGCTCTTGCCGCATTCATACTCGGCCCATTTCTGATCGCTTCAGTCGTCTCGAGCAGTGATGTAGGTTGGGTGTGGTCGACGAGTGGCATAGTGATGCTGCTTCACCTTGGCGTCTTGACGGCAGGCATCGCCTACTTGCTGTATGGCTGGGGTCTTCGGCAACTGCATGCGTCAACGGCAGTGTCGATCACACTGGTCGAGCCGCTCACAGCCGCACTCGCCGCATTTGTCGTACTTGGTGAACGTCTGCCGGCACAGGGATGGATATCAGGGGTAGTGATTCTTCTCGGCCTTGTCCTACTCAGTCGATCTCAGCGACCTCGTGAGTCACACACATCACCAACGGCAGTGTCTAAGTGACTCGGTGAGCGCGGGCTGCGAGCACACCGAGCGCAACGAACACCGAGCCCGACACCCAGCGCTGCACGAATGCCAGCGAGCGGCCCCTCAGAAGCATGTCGCGCAACCCACTCGTTGTGATCGCCCACGTCGAGTCAGTGACAGAGCCGATCACCACAAACACGACGCCCAACGTGAGCACTTGTGACCAGGCTGGCCCTCGACTCTCATCGACAAACTGCGGCAGGTACGACAAGAAGAACAATGCGACCTTTGGGTTCAACACGTTGACGATCACGCCCTGGCTAAATGCTTTTCGCCTCGGCAGATGATCGACCGAAAGGGAGACCGCGTCAGGACGACGCACCAACGTGCTGAGACCAACGCCGACGAGATACACCGCTCCGGCCCACTTGATGACGCCAAACGCGGTTGCTGAGGCTGCGATGACAGCAGATAAACCGGCCGTCGCCGCAACGGCATGAGTCAGGTTGCCGAGCTCGAGACCGGCAACCGAGGCGAGGGCAACCGACCGACCATCAGACATTGAACGGTTCACGATGTAGAGCACTGCAGGGCCCGGAATGATGAGGAGAACAAATGAGGCCGCAGCAAAAGAAAGAAGAGACTCGGCCGCTGGCATGGCGGCGAACGCTACCTGCCACGATAGGGAAATGAGTTCACCCCCCGCCTTCGACGCTGCACCCCGTGGAACCGTCAGAGTGGCCGGCAGTGGCCTGACATTAGCTGCCGATATCTACGGGCCTGACGACGCTCCCACCGTGATGCTCATGCACGGCGGGGGACAGACCCGCCACGCCTGGGGAGGGGCAGGTGCAGCCTTCGCACACGCTGGCTACCGGGCCGTGTCGGTCGACCTTCGAGGCCACAGCGACAGCGACTGGTCACCCGATGGCGACTACGCCCTGCAGCGTTACGCAGATGACCTCATCGAGGTTGCAGCAACCTGCACGCAACCACCAGCACTCGTTGGAGCATCTCTCGGTGGACTCGCATCAATGCTCGCCATCGCAACGATCGCGCGTTCAGGGCGCACACCACTCGCAAGTTGCCTCGTGCTCGTCGACGTGGCCCCAAGAATCGAAACGGCCGGACGCGTCAAAATTCAAGAATTTATGCGCTCGGGCATGCGAGGTTTCGACAGTCTTGATGAGGCAGCGGATGCCGTTGCGCTCTACAACCCTCACCGTCCTCGTCCAAAAGATTCATCGGGGTTGAAAAAGAACCTTCGCCAACGAGGCGACGGACGCTGGTACTGGCACTGGGACCCACGATTCGTCAGCGAGCGAAATGAGGCCGAGGAGCAGAGCAGCTCGATTGTTCGCACTGAACTAAGTGACGCCGCAACACTGATTGACATCCCCACCATGCTCGTCAGGGGGCGCATGAGCGACATCGTCAGCGATGAAAGCGTTAGTGAATTGAAGAAACTTGTTCCACATGCGGAGATTGCTGACGTAGCTGACGCTGGTCACATGGTGGCAGGCGATCGCAATGACATCTTCAACGCTGCCGTCATCGAGTTTGTCGGTCGCATCATGCCCGCCACCTGAGCGGCAAACGAGTGCTCACTCTCCGTGGGCATCGTCGGTTGCGCCACCCCAGGTTGCAAGTGCGATCGCACCGAGCACAACGATGCCGCCGATGACGGTGCGCCCAGCGGGCACCTCAGAAAATGCAAGCCATGCCCAGATCGTCGCCGCTACCGTCTCAACTGGAGCGAACAGAGCGACCTCCGCCGTTGGCACATAGCGAGGGGCTGCGGTGTACATCAAGCGACCGGCCGGGTTCGCAATCAGTCCCATTGCGCCACCGGCGAGCAACATTCGAACATCGATTGATGCCCAGTCAACGAGCGGGATTGTCGCAATCGCCATTACCGCCGAACTCGCCGCCAACGCAGAGGGTCGATCGAGCCCGGGGGGCTTCCGCCACACGACGATCGACAACCCAAAGGCGCAAATAGCAACAACAGCAACGAGGTCACCACTAAACGACGGCGAGCCGAGCGTGCCCGACATGGTCGCCCCGATTCCGATCGCAGTGATGATGATTGCCCACAGCACTCGACGTTCAGGGTGCTCGCGCAACAATAGAAACCCCGCAATCGCAGCCGCAATCGGTGATGCGCCAACGATGACCACGACGTTCGCAACCGAGGTCTGCGTCACTGCGACAATGAAGCAAAACTGTGTTGCGGCGCCGAGCACGGCAATTAGCAACACGGCTCGCGGAGCTTCGGCCATTGATCGACGAGCTACTTCTACACCACCCGGACGAGCGAACGTAACTGCGCCGAGCGACAGTGATGAACCGCACGCCATGAGAAATGCCATTGTCGCCCCTGACCCTTCGCCGAGCCGCACGAAGAGCGAGTCGGTAGAGACGAACAGCATTCCGACCGCTGCGAGCAGCCAACCCTTCAGTCGAAGGTTTGATGATGCTGTCGACATGAAATGAACTCAGTCGTTTGCGTGTAATGCGTCGTTCAATGCGCCCCAAGATCCGGTGCGCTGACGAACGACAACCTGCCCGGTCTGACCATCACGAATAAACATGAGCCCCGAGCGGCCAGACAATTCGATCGCTTTCACGACATTGCCATCAGGAGTAAGCACCGGGGTGCTAGCTGTGACGTAAAGGCCTGCCTCAACCACGCAGTCATCACCAAGGCTGATACCTATGCCTGAGTTTGCGCCGAGCAGGCAGCGCTCACCAACGGTGATTTGAGCGGTCCCACCGCCCGACAGCGTGCCCATAATCGACGCGCCGCCTCCAACATCGCTTCCGTCGCCAACGAGGACGCCGGCGGAAATGCGGCCTTCGACCATTGACGCTCCAAGCGTGCCGGCATTGAAGTTGCAGAATCCTTCATGCATGACTGTGGTGCCTTCGGCGAGGTGGGCGCCCAGACGCACTCGAGAGGCATCGGCGATGCGGACACCCGAGGGAACGACATAGTCGGTCATGCGAGGGAACTTGTCGACGCCATTCACCGTGAGATGCTGGCCGGCTGACCGAGCACGAATGCGAGTCGCATCGAGTTCGTGAAGGGCCACAGGCCCTGCGCTTGTCCAAGCAACATTTGTCAGCGTTCCAAAAATGCCATCGAGGTTAATACTGCGAGGGGCAGCGAACCGACCAGACAACAAATGCAAGCGAAGGTATCCATCAGCGACCGATGCCGGCGCCTCATCGACATCGATCGTCATGCGAAGCGGGCGAATTGTCACATTGCGCAACTCGTCACGGGTTTCACGTAAGCCCGCAAGCCCGTCGTCGCCTCCTTCGCCCCAGCCAAACCATGAGAACGCTGCATCTAGATCGACGCCGTTGTGATCGGTGGTTGCCCACCCGGCTCCCCATGCCATGCGAACCGAAGTTGGTGCGCTCTCATCGTCATGATTCATCGGTCATCACCTCAGGTCGAAGGGTGGGGAACAGAACAACTTCGCGGATCGAATCAACGCCGGCGATGAGCATTGCGACACGATCCATGCCAATGCCAAGCCCACCGGTTGGCGGCATGCCGTATTCGAGGGCTCGCAAATAATCCTCATCGACGGTGCCACGTTCGAGATCTCCGGCTTCTTTGGCCGACTGTTCATCCTCGAAACGTGCCCGTTGCTCGACTGGATCATTGAGCTCGGAATATCCGTTTGCGAGTTCGCGTCCGTCAACGAAGAGTTCGAACCGCTCGGTAAGGCATGGATCATTACGGTGCACCCGAGAAAGAGGAGAAATATCGACGGGATGGCCGGTGATAAAGGTGGGCCTTACGATGTCGGCTTCGCAGTGAGCCTCGAAGATTGCTTCGATGATTTTGCCCGGCAACCACTGTGGTGCCACCCTGACATCATTCTTCGTCGCTATGTCGGTAAGAGCATCTCGCGGCATGGAAGGGTGGATCTCGGTGCCGATCGCCTCGCTTGCAGCGTCGATCATTTGTATACGAGGCCACGGGTCGGCAAGGTCAACGTTCTCATCTCGAATAGACAGCATGGTTGACCCGATTGCGTCACGAGCAGCATTGGTGATGAGGCGCTCAGTGATGTCCATCACATCGGTCCAGTCGGCGAACGCTTGGTAGAGCTCCATCATCGTGAACTCGGGGTTATGCCGGGTTGAAATGCCCTCGTTACGGAAAATACGTCCGATCTCGAAGACACGTTCCATACCACCCACAATGAGTCGCTTGAGATGCAGTTCCAGGGCAATGCGCAAGTAGAGCTGCATATCGAGCGTGTTGTGATGGGTGACGAACGGGCGGGCATGGGCGCCACCGGCTTCCACGTGAAGCACCGGGGTCTCAACCTCGATGAATCCCTCGCCCGCAAGTGTCTGGCGGAAACTCGAAATGATCGCATGCCGAATCTCAAAATGACGCCGAGCATCATCGTTCACGATGAGGTCTGCATACCGCTGCCGGAACCGGGTGTCGACGTCTGAGAGACCATGCCATTTGTCGGGAAGAGGCCTCACCGCCTTCGACAGCAGTTGACACTCTGTCACCCGCACCGAGAGCTCACCTTTTCGGGTAGTCATGATATTGCCGGTCACACCCACCCAGTCGCCGAGATCGAGAGACTTCACATTTGCGAATCCGTCATCACCGATGACCGCTTTCGAGACGAACAACTGAATCTCATCAGAACGGTCACGAATGTTGAGAAATATCAGCTTTCCCGAGTCACGGGCCAACATAACTCGACCAGCGACCGAGACCCGATCATCGGTGTCAGAGCCCGCCTTAAGATCTGAATGACGAGAGCGAATTTCCGACAGCGAATCTGACCGATCAAATCGATAGGGGTATGGCTCGCCACCTGCAGCACGAATGTCATCGATTTGGGCGGAACGCCGAGCGCGCTCGGCCTGAAGACCACTTCCGGTGTGTTGTTCGCCATCGGGTGCTGTGGCGGTGCCGTCAGTCGGGAGAGATTCTTCGTTTCCGCCAATCATCGAAACAGCATCGTACCGCCCGCCGTTCGTCTCGCTTGGGAGTTCCTTGCTGTTGTTGGCGTCTGAAGCCCTTATTTGACGGTTTTCAGGGCTCTGAGCCGTCGGCGTCGGGCAATTTCTGTGCCCCGATAGCCTGAAGCCGTGGCTCATCACTTTGTCATCATCGGCGGCGGTCCAGCGGGAAACCAGGCAGCAACCTACGCTGCGCGTCTTGGTGCTCAGGTGACGATAATCGAACGCGAAATCGTTGGTGGTGCCGCGCATTTGCTTGACTGCATCCCGTCGAAAACGATGATCGCAACCGGTGGCGCTATCTCATTTGGCCAACGCATCGGGGGTATGGGGCTCGCAGATGCCTCGACTACGGTCGACGAGGGAGCGCTCGTTCGACGAGTGGGCAACATCCGAGACCACATGCGACATGACACGACCGAGCTGTTGGAAAGCCAAGGTGTGCGAATCATCCGGGGAACCGCTCGCTTCACCAGCCCGCACAGTGTTGAAGTCGACACGGCTGATGCTGTTCAGCAGATCGATTTTGACTCTGCTCTCATCGCAACGGGCACTCGTCCGCGCATTCCGGAGTGGTGCAACCCAGATCACGAGCGAATTCTCACCACCCGAGATTGCTACCCACCACGGGTGTTTCCAAAGAAAGTGACCGTCGTTGGTTCAGGTGTGACCGGCGTCGAGTTCGTTCATATGTTTGCCTCCTTCGGTGCGGAGGTGACCCTCGTTGTAAGCCGTCAGCATGTGTTGCCAGGCAAAGATCCTGAAGCAGCAGCAATTCTCGAAGACGACTTCTTGAGCAGGGGAGTGCGCCTGTTGAAAGGCGCCCGAGCAACCGAAATAGAACGCGACCCGAGCGATCTCGACAAAGTCGTCGTGAAATGTGACGATGGTCGCGTCGTCGAATCAACCCACGCCGTGCTCGCTATCGGTTCAGTGCCAAACACCGAGATGCTCAACCTCGAAGTCGCAGGAGTAGAGGCGGATGCAGGTGGATATATCCCCATCAATCATCACTGTGCCACCAACCAGACACACATCTATGCAGCCGGAGACGTCAGCGGAAAACTGCCGCTCTCGTCGGTTGCATCAGTGCAAGGCCGTAAAGTCGCTGAGCATGCAATGGGGCTGCACACCGTTGAACACCGCCACCTCGACTACGACAAGGCTGCATCAGCGATCTTCACCGAGCCAGAAATCGCCGATGTCGGACTTGCCGAAGCAGAAGCTTTTGCCCTCGGTCGAAAAATTCGGGTGACTAAGGTGCCATTCGCAACAACGCCGAAGGCGCTCATCAACAACGACCCACGAGGATTTGTGAAGATCGTCTCTGACCCTGCAACGGGAGTGGTGCTCGGCGGGTCAATCGTTGGTCAGCACGCCGCAGAGCTCATCAGCGTGATCGCCCTCGCCGTCACCGCAAACCTCACAGTTACCGACATTGTTGAGAGCCTTCTTGTGCACCCTGCACTGTCAGAAGCACTGTCACAAGCCGCCGAATAAGCCGACGCTGACCATGTTGCTGCGCTCGGACTAGGCAGGGGTGATGACCATCACGGTGTCGCCGCCGCCGACGGTGTCACCGGCCGAAACCTTGATTTCTGCAACAGTTCCGCTCACATCGCTGTTGATTTGGTTCTCCATTTTCATTGCCTCGAGCACGAGCAGAGACTGGCCTGCCTCGACCTCTTGACCAACCTCAACCTCGATCTTCACGATCGTGCCCTGCATAGGAACGGTGATTGTGCCGTTACCACCACCGCCTCCGGGGCCACCACCGGCGGAGCGTCGCGGCTTCTTCGCGCTTGGCGCTGCAGCGACACCAACCGTTTCCGGAACCCACATCTTCACATCAAAGCGCTTGCCGTTGACTTCAACCGTTGTCTTGCGTTCAACGAGTGGCTCAGCATCTTCCGGGGGTGCCGCAGAAGGAGCCGATGACACGTCACTGAGATCGAGAGTCTGCTCAACCCATTTCGTTGAGTGCGTGACATCAGCAAAATCTGAGTCTCGAAGAATTGCAAGATCGGCAGGAATTGTCGTCGCAACTCCTTTCACTTCCATCTCTTCAAGCGCAGTGATTGTGCGAGCAATCGCCGTTGGGCGATCCTTACCCCAGACGATGAGTTTGCCGACCAGGTTGTCGTAATACTGGCTGATCTCATCGCCAGATTCGTAGCCAGTGTCGAAGCGAACACCGAATCCGCTGGGCGTCTTCAGTGACTCGATTGGGCCTGGCGACGGCAAGAACTTGCCGCCGGCGGGGTCCTCCGCATTGATGCGCACTTCGATCGCGGCTCCGTCACGACGCGCGATGACTTCTTCTTGAGTCATCGGCAACGCCTCTCCCGCCGCAACTCGGATCTGCCACTCGACAAGGTCGATTCCGGTGATTTCTTCGGTGACAGGGTGCTCGACCTGAAGGCGGGTGTTCATCTCGAGGAAGAAGAACTCGCCTTCTTGATAGATGAACTCGACGGTTCCCGCATTGTGGTAGCCGACAGCCTTTGCTGCCTTCACTGCGGCCTCGCCCATCGCTTCTTCAACACCCTCGGGCAGACCAGGAGCTGGTGCCTCTTCGATGAGTTTCTGGTGGCGACGCTGTGCCGAGCAGTCACGAGTGGAGACCCACACGACGTTGCCTTGGGTGTCACCCACCAATTGAACCTCGACGTGGCGAGGCCAGGTGAGGTAACGCTCGACGTAGACCTCATCACGACCGAAGAAGGCTTTCGCTTCACGTTGTGCACTTGCCATCGCGTCATCGACCTCGTCAGCAGATTCGACGACCTTCATGCCGCGGCCGCCGCCGCCATAGGCAGCCTTAATGCAGACCGGCCACCCGAACTCGTTACCGAACGCACGAATCTCATCGGGGCCTTGAGCGAACTCAGTTGTGCCCGGAACGATCGGAGCGCCACCACGCTGGGCTGCGATGCGAGATGACACCTTGTCACCCATCTCATCGATTGCTTCAGGAGGAGGGCCAATCCAAGCCACGCCCATTGCCGTGATTGCCCGAGCGAAGTCAGCATTCTCAGAGAAGAAGCCGTAGCCAGGGTGAACCGCGTCTGCGCCACTTTCGCTGATAGCGGAGAGGATCGCCTCAGTGTTGAGGTAACTTTCCGCCGCCGTCTGACCGCCGAGTGCGTAGGCCTCGTCGGCAAGACGCACATGAAGTGCATTTCGGTCGAGTTCGGAGTACACCGCTACCGTCTGGATACCCATCTCTCGGGCAGCACGAACAACACGAACAGCAATTTCGCCTCGGTTGGCGATGAGGATCTTTTTGAGCACAAATGACAATGTAGGCGAGGTGACGCGCAACAACCATCCTCCGAACGAAGTTCGTCTTCAGATCGAGGGCTGGCAAGTGACGCGCCTCGACTCGATCGGAAGCACGAATGACGAACTCGCTCGGCGACTCGCAACAAGCGATCTGCCTGATCGGACCGTGCTCGTCGCCGACGTCCAAACCGCCGGCCGTGGACGCCTTGACCGTCGTTGGGAGGCCCCTGCAGGCGAGAACCTGCTGTGCTCGATGTTGTTTCGGCCTCCCATCGCTCATCCGCAACACCTGCAGCACGCGGTCGCGCTCGCCATCATTGCCGCTGCAGAACAATTCGACGTTGGCAACGTGTGGGTGAAATGGCCAAACGACGTCATCGTGACTGAGGCAGACACGAACCAGCGAGCTGCGTACACAAAACTTGCAGGAATGCTGTCAACAATCACCGCGGACGGCTCTCTCATCATCGGCACCGGTGTCAACATCAATTGGGCACCTGCGGGCGCGACATCGTTTGCAGCGATCGCAGGTCACCGACTTTCAACGACTGACGTGCTTCGAGCGGTGCTCAAATCACTCCACGACCTACTTTCGTACACTCAAAATGAACTCACCGATCGGTATCGCGCCCACCTCAGCACGATCGGCCGCCTCGTGCGAGTTGAACTGCCTTCTGCAGAGGTTGTTACCGGCCGGGCTGTTGGGGTGTCGCCTGACGGATCACTCGAAGTTGTTGACGAGTGCGCAATAAGCCATCGCTTTCAAGCTGGTGACGTCGTCCACCTCCGCTAACAGAGGTGCGGGGTGAGCCCTCGAGAGTCGTGTTCAGGATTATCGTGAACCCGTGCCCCGCTGGCTCCTGAAATCACCAATCCCGACGACATTGCTCGTGATGGTGGTCGTTGCGACGTTTTCGGTCGTGGGTCTCACTCGCGCTGCGAACAATCGTGTCGCAGAAGTCGAACGAGTCGAGGGTCTCAGTGGGTTACTCGCCGGCTCGGTCGATGCCGATGGAAATTTGATCGACGAGAACGGAAACGTCCTCAACGATCCAGTCGACTTGCCGTCGGAAAACTACCTTCTCGTCGGTTCAGACACCCGAGAGGGGATCAGCGAAGACGATCCAGATTTCGGCGTGATCGGTAATGCCAACGCAGTAAGCGGTCAGCGCGCCGACACAATCATGGTGTTACGACGCGAACTTAATGGCGGAGCAGCGATCGTCAGTCTGCCCCGAGACCTATGGGTCGAAATTCCGGGCGCGGGAGGAAGTAATCGCATCAACGCGGCGTACAACGGTGGTGCGGAGCGCCTTGTTGCGACAGTTGTCGAAACACTCGGTATCCCCATTCACCATTATGTCGAAGTGAATTTTGTTGGCTTCCGTGACATCGTGGACGAACTTGGTGGAGTTACGATTTGCTTCCCGTACCCGACCCGAGATGTGAAAGCCGGGCTGGAGCAGCCGGCTGGATGCAACTTACTTGACGGGCTGCAAGCCTTGGCATTCGCCCGGAGCCGCACCTACCAGGAGTTTCGCGAAGGCCAGTGGCGAACTGACCCGACGGCTGACATTGGTCGCACCCAACGTCAACAGCAATTCATCTCAGCAGCGGCTGATGGCGCAATAGCTCGACTCACCGACCAGCCATTCGCATCCGGAGATCTCATCACAGCCCTCTCGGCGTCGGTGAAAGTTGACAACACGCTTGATCCATTTCTCACTGCGGCCGCTCTAAAGCAGGCGTACTCAGGTGGATTTTCGAAATACTCGCTACCAGTGTTTGGTGACACGGTTGGCGATAAGTCAGTGCTTCGGCTTGGAAAAGGTTCAACCGAAATCTTGGACTATTTCAGAGGTGCCGGGCCCGCTCCTGCCATTGAATGACGAGCATGAGTTAGCCTTCGGGACTGTGAAGGCTCTCATTCTTGCCGGCGGCGCAGGAACCAGACTTCGCCCGATCACCCATACTCGGGCGAAGCAGCTTGTCCCTGTTGCCAATAAGCCGATCCTCTTCTACGGGATTGAAGCGATGGTCGACGCCGGTATTACTGAAATTGGCGTCATCGTTGGTGACACCCGTGAAGAGGTTATGGAGGCGCTCGGCGACGGAGCGCGGTTTGGGGCTGCCATCACGTACATCCCCCAAGATGAGCCACTCGGTATCGCCCACTGTGTTCTTATCGCAAAGGACTTTCTTGGCGATGACGACTTTGTCATGTATCTCGGCGACAACCTTCTCCAACAGGATCTTGCGGCCTTCACCGCTGCGTTCGAACGGGAACGCTCAGGAACGACAGCACCTGACGCCCAGATCCTTCTCAAACAAGTTCCAGACCCGCACCGCTTTGGAATTGCAACCCTTGACAGCGAGGGGAGCGTTGTGAGACTCATCGAAAAGCCCTCGGATCCACCCTCAGATCTTGCGCTTGTCGGCGTCTATCTGTTCAACGCAATGATCCACGACGCAGTTGCAGCAATTGAGCCGTCGCCACGAGGCGAACTCGAAATCACCGATGCGATTCAGTGGCTTGTCGACCAGGGCCGACGGGTTCGCTGCGAGTTACTTACCGGCTGGTGGATCGATACTGGAAAACTCACGCCGCTGCTCGAAGCCAACCGGTTGTTGCTAGAGCGCATCAACACTCAAATCGATGGTGACGTAGACGAGTCATCGGTGATCGACGGTCGAGTGCACATTGCGGGAGGAGCTCGCATCATCAACTCAACGATTCGTGGACCAGTGTCGATCGGGCCTGACACTGAAATCCGTGATGCGTTCATTGGCCCGTTTTCAGCGATCGGGGCTCGGTGCTCTGTTGCGAGCAGCGAGGTCGAGCACTCGGTCATCATGGATAACTCAATCATCAGCGATATCCCTCGCCTTGAGGGATCGTTGATCGGATCGCATGCCGAGGTCATTCGCACCGGCCGCAAACCACGTTCGCTCCAACTCATGGTTGGTGATCACTGTCAGATCGATGTCGAATAACTGAGATTGGTACTCACTCGGAAGGGAACTATGCCTGACGTACTTTCATTATCCGATGCGATCGGAACCGAGATCGACGGCGTTTATGTCGTACAGCCAACGTTGCATGGTGACGAGCGAGGGCTTTTTATCGAGACCTACCGCCGGCAGTGGTTTCCGAACTCACGCGAGATGATCCAGTCGAACCGGTCAAACAAACAGGCAAGTGCTCTCGTTGGCTTGCATTATCACCTGCACCAGGCCGATTACTGGTACGTGCCGATGGGCACCGCTCGAGTCGTATTACACGATCTTCGAGTGGGAGGCCCAACTGATGGCAATACGGCGTGCTTCGACATCTCAGGAGAGAACCACTGGGGTGTGTATATCCCGCCAGGGGTTGCCCACGGGTTCTCCGCGGTTACCGACGTGGTGATGACGTATCTCGTTGACGGGTACTACAACCCAGCAGACGAACTTGGCGTTGCATGGAATGACACAGAGATCGGTGCTGACTGGGTCGTGACCGATCCCATCGTCTCCGAACGTGACCAAACGAATCCGCTACGCGCCAACCTTCCAGAAGGGCGCCGCCCCTACTGGCCGATGCGAACCTGATCGAAAGAGAACAAACCCATGAAGTATTTCGTCACCGGCGCCGCAGGATTTATCGGTTCGAATTACGTTCGCTGGCTGCTTGCAAACACCGACCACACCGTGACGGTGTTTGACAAACTGACCTATGCGGGAAACTTCGAGAGCATTAACGACCTCGTTGAAGCTCCTGACGATCGTTGTTCATTCGTGGAGGGTGATATCTGCGATCGCAACGCTGTCGAAACTGCGTTACCTGGGCATAACGTCGTCGTGCACTTCGCCGCCGAAAGCCACGTCGACCGCTCAATTGAAGACCCATACGCCTTCGTGCATACGAACGTATTCGGCACCAATGTCTTATGTGACGTTGCTAGTCGCTCGGACATCGAGCGGTTTGTGCACATTTCCACCGACGAAACCTATGGCTCTATTGACGTTGGGTCGTTCCAAGAATTTGATCGTCTTGTGCCGCGCAGCCCCTACTCGGCTTCCAAAGCGGGTAGTGACCTCATCGCCCTTAGCTATGTGACGACATACGGGCTGCCCCTGGTGGTGACTCGATGCTCGAACAACTACGGGCCGTACCAGTTCCCAGAGAAACTCATTCCATTGTTCACTACCAATCTGCTTGATGGCCACAAAGTGCCTCTGTACGGTGATGGTGGCAACATTCGAGATTGGATCCATGTCGAAGATCACAACCGTGCCGTGCAAGTGGTACTTGAGAAGGGCGAAATCGGTGAGGTTTACAACATTGGTGCTCACAATGAAATCACCAACCGTGAAATCACATATCGCCTGCTTGATCTCTGCGGGCGAGATGAGTCTTTTATCGAACTGGTAGCCGATCGACTCGGGCATGACCGTCGATACTCGGTCGACATCGATCGCATCAGCGCTCTTGGTTGGAAGTTGACCCGAGATTTCGAAACCGGCCTTGCGGAAACCGTCGACTGGTACAAATCGCGCCGAGACTGGTGGGAACCGCTGAAGGCACGCACTTTTCGCTAGCCATCGGCAACAATGGTGACATGAGACTTCTCGTTACCGGCGCTGGTGGCCAACTTGGGCGTGACGTGGCTGCACACTGCTCCGAGCGGGGAGACGATGTTGTTGGGGTGTCGCATGCCGAACTTGACGTGACGCAGCGCGACCACGTTCACGGGGCGGTGACATTGATCCGACCAGATGCAATCATTAATTGTGCGGCGTGGACTGCTGTGGATGCCTGTGAATCGGATGAGCAACGAGCGTTCCTTGAGAACGCTTTGAGCGTGCGATGGTTACGTGAAGCGGCGTCTCGCACAGGAAGCCATCTCGTCACCGTCAGCACCGACTACGTCTTTGACGGATCACAGCCGGAGCCCTACCGCGAATGGGATACGCCTCACCCTCTATCGGTGTACGGTGCATCGAAATTGGCGGGTGAACACGAAGCGGGGCCCGATGCCGCAGTTGTCCGATCTTCATGGGTATGTGGTGAGCATGGGTCAAATATGGTGGCCACCGTTCTTCGCTTGATCGGTGAGCGCAACCACCTGTCATTCGTTGATGACCAGCGCGGATGTCCGACGTTCACGGCCGATCTCGCCCCGGCGCTTCGACAACTCGCTGTCGATCGACGGTCTGGCATCCATCACCTCACCAATGCTCGACCGGTGAGCTGGTTCGAGTTCGTGCAAGAGATCGTGTCTGCTGCCGGAAAAGACCCGTCAATGGTGTCACCGATCGCAACAGCAGACCTTGAGCCGCCACGAGCAGCGCCACGACCGATGAATAGTGTGCTCGATAATTTCGTGTGGCGCTCAGCGGGGTGCATTCCGCTGCGGGACCACCAAGCCCCGCTGGAAGAACTCGTCGCTGCTCTATATGGCGGAAATTGAGTCTCAAAATACGGCAGGATGTACGTCGTGCGTGTCGCTTACACCTTGGAGCAGTGCTGGCATGACGTGCCAGGGGGGACAGCGACGTCGATGTTGCGCCTCGCCCAAGAACTCTCGCAACAAGAAGGTATCGACCTGATCGGCGTTGCAGGCCGTCACCGCCGGCCCCCGATGACCGGGTACGAGCCAACGATTGCAATGACGTCACTTCCATTGGCCCGACCGTGGCTATATGAAAGTTGGCGCCGCCTGAAGTGGCCGTTGGTCGAGTCAGCGACGGGAACGGTCGACGTCTGCCATTCGACTGCAGGTATTCCTGCGTCATCGAAAGCTCCAAATGTGGTGACGTTGCACGATGTTGCCTTTTTGCGGCGCCCCGACCGCCTTACCCGGCAAGGGGCGAGGGTGCTCACCAATGCGGTTGAACGTTCTCGATCCGCTGCCGCAGTCACCTGTCCGAGCTCCGTAGTGCACGACGACCTTGTTGCTGCTGGATTCGATGCTGATCGAGTGCATGTCGTTCCGTGGGGTGTCGACACCGTTGATGTACCTAGTGGCGAAATCGCAGGCGTTCGAGCCCACTACGGGCTGCCAACTGAATTCGTTCTTGCCGTCGCAACCCTCGAACCTCGCAAAAACCTTCGGAGGCTAATTGAGGCTCATCAGCGCCTGCCTGGTGTGCCACCGTTAGTCGTAGCGGGCCCGCCGGGTTGGGGAGACGTCGCAGCCGATCTGGAGGCATCGTCTCAACACGTCCTATTCCTCGGACATATGCGAGGTGATCACCTTCGTGTGCTCTACGCCGCAGCCAACGTGCTCGCATATCCGAGCGAGGAAGAAGGATTTGGGCTCCCGGTGCTTGAGGCAATGGCAGCAGGCACCCCCGTTGTTACCAGTCGTGGCACGGCAACCGAAGAGGTTGCGGGAGGAGCGGGAGAGCTTGTCGATCCGTTCGATGTCGATTCGATCGGGCATGGCATCACATCAGCCCTCAACAATGCCCAACAGCTCCGGGCCAAGGGGCTCGATCGAGCACGAGAGTGCACTTGGGCTAACACTGCGAACGCAATGATGACGGTCTATCAGGCGGTGCACGAACGCAATGCCTAACACGAAGACACCGATCGTTGCTCACGTAAATCTCTTGTGGTGCGCTCATCAACGTGTTGGGGGCTCTGAGGAATATCTCATTCGTCAACTTGCCGGACTTCAACAGGTGATGTCTGAACACGATGACCAGGAGATCTTGTGCACGGTGCACCTCGGTCGTCGTCTTGCCGCGGAGCGCCGCGAGCTCAAAGACTTCATTCAAGTAGTGAGTCGATTCGATGTCGACAGGCGGGCAATACGCATCGCAATCGAGCACACAGCACTTGCTCGCGTAACCCGAAATACGGATCTCGTTCATCACGGTGGAGGTACTTTGCCGATTGTTCGGTCATCGACCCCGACGGTGCTGACGATTCATGATCTGCAGTTCCTCAGATTTCCGCAGTACTTCTCGTCGTCACGGCGTCGGTACTTGCAGGCGATGGTGCCGCGCTCAGCCCGGGCGGCAACGACAATTACGACTCCCACGGCTCATGTGGCCGACGATGTCGCTCGTTCGTTTTCGGTGGATCGCAAAAAGATTGCGGTTGTCCCACATGGGGTGCCCTCGTTGACCGCCGACCCTGCAGAGGTACAGCATCAACGCGAAGCGCTGGGAAATGGTCAGCCACTCGTCGTCTATCCGGCAATTACTCACCCGCATAAGGGTCACCTCCGGTTAATTACAGCGATGCAACGTTTGCCAGACGCAAGATTGGTGCTCATTGGAGGCGTTGGCTCGGCCGAAGAGAAGGTGCTTGACGCGATTGCGACATCCCCTCACCCAGAGCAGGTCATCCGCATGGGCCGTGTCTCTAACGAGATGAGAAATCTATTGATCGCAGCAGCAGATGTAGTCGCAATACCGAGCGAAGAAGAAGGATTCGGTGCCCCGGTTATTGAAGCGATGACCCTTGGCACTCCAGTGGTGTGTAGTGATATTGGTGCCCTTCGAGAGGTTGCGGGCAACGCTGCGATATTGGTGGGGCATGAACCAGAACTAATTGCAGACGGCATCACCCAAGCATTGGAAAGCCGAGATGCCCTTGTATCAGCCGCTTCTGCCCGTGCACGCGACTTCACGCTCGAAGCGTCAGGATCAGCGTTGAGAAGTGCGTACATACGAACGGTCGAAATGGCATGAAGATCGTCGTGCTCTGCCCACATTTTGCGCCCGACACCGCTCCGACCGGCACCGTGATGACCGGCATTGTCGAGGGGCTCGTCGATCGAGGTCACGAGATTCATGTGGTGACGTCGTTGCCGTGGTATCGCGATCACCAGGTTGAAGAAGAGTGGACCGGTCGACTCACTCGCACAGAAACAACGGGGTGGGGCTCGGTTACTCGGGTTCATCCATTTCCGTCAGGCGACAAACGCAACCTTTTTAAGCGGGCACTCGGATTTGTCGGATTTACCGCCCTTGTTGGTTTTTCGGCAGCGCGCCCAGGCGGATGGTTCCGCAAGGTCGATGCGGTACTCGCAATGAGTCCGCCCCTCACTCTTGGACTTACCGGATGGCTCGTTGCGAAACTGCGTCGAGGCCGGTTTGTATTCAACATCCAAGATGTCTTTCCCGATGCTGCGGTGCGCACAGGAGCGATTACCAACTCCGCCGTTATCCGTGCGGCATACCGTCTCGAACGACTGTCATATAACTGCGCAGACGTAGTGACCGTGCTCAGCGACGACCTCGCCGACAATGTGAATGCAAAACTCGAAAGCCGACGGTCGGCACGCACCGATATTGTCGTCATCCCCAACTTTGTCGACATCAACTGGCTTAATCCCGCCGATGGGTCGTCATATCGAAATGAGTTTTGCCTTGGCGACGGGCCCATCGTTATGTACGCCGGAAATCTTGGCTACTCGCAGTCGCTCGATCTCATGATCGGCTTGGCTGAGAAGCGCCCGGAGGTCAACATTGTTATCAACGGTGACGGTGCGATGCGAGACGTCATCGCTGATGCCGCTGAGCGCATAGCAAATTTACATCATGTCGGATACCAGCCAGCGGAGCGACTTCCAGAGGTGTTGTCAGCAGCGGACATTCATGTTGTACCCCTCCGAGCAGGGCTTGGGTCGGTGAGCGTCCCCTCGAAAACGTATTCGATTCTTGCGGTCGGCAAACCCGTTATCGCAGCAATTGACGAGGGATCAGCGGTTGCTCGGCTGCTCGCGGACGCGAACGCGGGGGTCAGCATCCCCCCGGACAATATCGGCGCACTGCTCGACGCTGTTGACGCCCTTCTCAGCGACCGGGAGCGCTGCGAGGAGTTTGGAGCCAATGGCCCCCGATGGGTTGCAGACCACGCGTCTCCGGCTGCTGCGGCGCAGGCATATGAGAGGGTGCTCGCCGGTGAGCAAACCGGGTAACTCGACGTAACCGGCGATAGCCTCTCACGCCGTGGCAGCGACCTCTTCAACAAAAAAAGCGGCGAAGCTCGCAGGGCGTAGTTCTGGTCGCTCTGTGCAGTTCCAAGGCGGCAGCATTTTTCCTATTGCGTTGTTGCTTGTCGTTGTTCTCGGTGTTGCCTCAATTGTCTACGCCCGTCAGACGATTCCGGGCGCAGGTGACGGTGCTCCGGTCACGCCGATCAGTGAGTATTACGACGTTGCCTACGGCATCAACATCTGTGGTGATTGGGCGACGATTAGCGACGGTGATGGTGAACGCAATGCCGAGGGCCGAATTGACTACCCCGCATACCGAGACACCGGCGTGTACCAGTACGCAGAGGGCGTTGCAACGGTGCACCCATATGCAGCCGAGCTCACAGATGTGCCTCTCGACCTCTCGGCATTGCTCGCAGTGCACGGCATCACGATCGCTGACGACTCATTGATATTCCCCGACGACCAGATGGACGGCAAGTCTTATACCGAAGGTGAGACGACCTGCAATATCGATGGCGTCGAAACTAACGCCGACGTCTCAGTAGTCGTGTGGGAATCGGCTGACGATGCCTCGTCGGGTAATCGGTACATATCAAAGATGGGCGAGATACCACTTGATTCTGATGGTCTAGTCATCGCTGTTGCCTTCGTGCCGCGGGGTGATCCTGTCGCAAAACCTGCATCGATTGGCGTGCTTCGCTCGCTCGGTCAAACTGCAATTGCTGCCGACTCGGAAGACTTCTCCGAAACCTCTGTTGCTGAGTAAGAAAGCGAACGAATCATGTTCGCAGTGGTTTTGGTTGGAGGGTTTGGTACGAGGCTTCGCCCACTGACAAACACCGTGCCGAAACCGATGCTGCCGATCGGCAACACGCCAATGGTGGTCCGACTTGCTGAGCGGCTTGCTGCCGGAGGAGTTACCGACATCGTGCTCGCTCTCGGGTTCCAGCCCGACGCTTTCCGGGCTGCGTTCCCTGGAGATTCACTTACTCATGACGGGGCCACCGTCAACTTGCACTACGCCGTCGAGCCCGAGCCACGAGATACCGCAGGAGCAATCAAGTTTGCGGCTGATTCGGCCGGCTTAGATGACACGTTCATCGTTGCAAACGGTGACATTGTGACGGCTCTTCCAATCGCCGATCTTGTGAGGTTCCATCATGCCCTCGGACGGGAGGCGACAATTCATCTCACCCCGGTAGATGACCCCTCATCATTTGGTGTTGTTGAACTCTCTAACGACAGATTGGTGCAACAATTCGTGGAGAAACCGGCACAAGGACAAACCTCTTCCAGCCTTGTTAATGCCGGTACATATGTGGTGGAGCCATCAATTCTTGATCGCATTCCAGCCGATGTTCCAGTGTCAGTTGAGCGAGCAACCTTCGCGCAGCTAGTTGCAGAGGGGGAACTCGCTGGGTTCTCGACCGAGGATGCGTGGATCGACACTGGTCGGCCGGAGTTGTACTTAAAGGCAAATCTTGCATACGCCGACAGCGCAGGAGCCGTCGTTCGGTCACAGGTCTCTCCCTCGGCAAGTCTGTCGGGCGTCGTGGCCGACAGAGCGACGATTGAAGATGGCGCCGTCGTGAGAAACTCGGTGCTGCTTCCAGGCGCAGTCATTGAAGCGGACGCGAGGGTCGAGAGGTCGTTGGTTTGGGGTCGGGTGTCGTCGGAGGCATCACTGACCGACGCGGTAGTCGGTCAAGACGGCGTCGTGCCAGCGGGTGACTACCGTGGCGCACGGTTTCCCGAGCCCACGTAAGGAGAGCTACGAAGCAATATCGGCAGCGGCAAGGGTGAGTCGTGCGAGGTTTGCGTCAACCTGAGTGTCTCCCATCATCGTGTTTGTTACCGTTGTGGTCATGCCAGTAAGTTCGACTTCGGCAGCAAGTGACGTGTCTTTCGAATCGATGATGAGGTGGCTACACACGTCTCGATAGATCTCCGCAATGCCGACAGAATCTGACTGAAAGCCAAAAGTCGCCATCATGTCGGCTGCCGGACCTTTCACTGCATCCCCACCGACAAGAGGAGATATTGCGACGACGGTCGTGCGGCGCTTTGCAAGTATCTGGTCGACGTGCGGAAGCGCTCTGATTGGCCCAATGGAGACGAAAGGGTTTGAGGGAGCGATGACTACGGCATCAGCAGTCGTCAATGCATCAATAGCCTCACGCGTTGGCTGGGCGGAAGACGCACCAAGGCGAAGTTCGCGAACTGGGATGCTGTGTCGGTGGCGGACAAAATATTCTTGGAACGAAATCTGGCCATCGCCTGCTGCGCCGGGGTCGTCATTGGTGTCCACCACGACTTTTGTGGGTGCTGGGTCATTGGTCATCGGTAACAATCTGAAATCGAGCCCCCATGCAGACGCAATCTCGGAGGTAACGTCGGTCAGACTCGCACCTTCTTGCAACCGCGCAGTTCGGTAGAAGTGGGTGGCGAGATCTTGATCGCCGAGTCCAAACCATGTGCTCCCGGCGCGTGAACCAGCGGGCCGCACCTGTCCGTATCGATGAAGTGCCTCGAGAGTTCGCCATGACTCATCGATGAGCCCCCATCCCCGGTCAGGGTCAATTGCATTCGCCAAGGTATAGGTGATGGTGTCGAGGTCAGGGCTGATGTGAAGCCCGTGAAGCACGGTGTCATCGCCGGTGTTGACAATTGCCGTGATATGGCTTGGGGGGATAGCGGTTGATAGCGCTCGAAGGAAACGGGCGGCCCCAACCCCTCCGCACAATACCGTTATGTGTGGGGAGGTTGTCATGACGGCTGGCGACCCTCCCGGTACGGCTCAACTATCTCGTCACCCTCAAGTCGAACGCGAAAGTTCAACACATATGTCCACAGCCCAATGTCAGTTGTGCTCCGGAGAGCACTTAGAGAGTTACTGACAGCTAGGCCCGCGTAGATTTGATGCTTTCGCGAAGAGACGGTGTTGAACTCAGTTCTCATCATCATTTCCATCCTACTTTGTGCTGTAGGCGGCTAGTTTTCGTGATCGGCGCAGTTTGCGTTAAGACTGAGTACAGTTTTGGAGATGCCTCGTGCTCTGATTACCGGAATCACCGGTCAGGACGGCCAGCATCTTGCCGAATTACTAAATTCGAAGGGGTATGACGTCTTTGGTCTTGTAAAAGGCCAGAATAATCCTCGGATTGCTGGGGTGCTTGAGCAGTTCCCATTTGTGGAACCCGTTTCAGGCGACCTTGCCGATTTGTCATCTTTGGTCAAGGCCATCGGGGTTGCGCAGCCTGACGAGGTTTACAACCTTGGCGCCGTTTCTTATGTGGCATATTCGTTCACACACGCAGAACTCACGGCGGATATCTCTGGGCTTGGCGTGCTTCGTATGCTTGACGCAATACGAATGGTTGGTGGATTGGATAACAATTCAATCCGTTTCTACCAAGCGTCGACATCGGAGATGTTCGGAGAGGTTCGTGAGACCCCACAAACCGAGATGACCCCATTTCACCCTCGATCGCCGTACGGGTGCGCGAAGGTCTTTGGCCATTACATCACCATGAATTACCGCGAGTCGTATGACATGTTTGCTTGCTCGGGCATTCTTTTTAATCACGAGGGACCGCGCCGCGGTCTCGAATTCGTCACTCGCAAGATCACTAATGGGGTAGCCCGCATCAAACTTGGCCTCCAAGACGAAATCGTTCTTGGCAATCTCGATTCAAAGCGCGACTGGGGCTACGCGGGTGATTATGTTCGAGCCATGTGGCTCATGCTGCAACACGACACTGCTGAAGATTTCGTTATTGCAACAGGTGAGACACATTCAATCCACGAGTTTCTTGATCTTGCGTTCGCTGAAGTCGGGATTGACGATTGGCAACCATACGTTCGACAAGATCCGAAATTCCTTCGCCCAGCCGAGGTTGACGTACTCACCGGCGATGCGTCGAAGGCGAAGGAAGTACTCGGCTGGGAGCCTGAGGTGTCATTTGCGCAACTGGTGAAGATGATGGTTGAGAACGACCTTGAGGTCGAGGCCGCAAAAGCCCACCTGCATGGCTGACCAGTTGTTGCTCAACTTAGAGTGCTGAGGCGTAGTCTGAGCCGTAACCCGAAGGCGGTGACGGCTGCGAGCGATGATGCAACAAGTCCAATTTCAATTCTTTGAAACGCGTCGTCGCTCGACAGCCAAGTGCCAAGGACAAAGGTGATGAGGGCGACCACCCAACCGAGAGCAACATATGCATGGTCCTCGAGTGCGAGAACGGCTTGACTTATTGCGAGCGCCATCATGTAGAGGGCGCTGGAGAGGGCAAGCATTGCGAGTGTGCTGCCGGCGAGGTCGGCGTTGTAGACCAATCTGAGTGTCCATGGCCCGAGTAGAGCTCCGTAGATGGTTCCGGCAACGCCGATTCCGGTAACTACGAGCACGAGTAGGCGTAGGCCACGTCGAAACTCGTCGAATGAGCGTTGCGCAGCTAGCCGAGCGAGGCGAGGTAAAAGGCTCGCCTGAATCGCTTGGAACATGAAGAGAGGCACTCTCGCAAGCAGCACTCCGTAACTGAAGCGAGTGACGGCATCGGCCTGACTATCACTAGCGAGGAGGTTTGCAGCGATCGGCCCTGCGTTCAGTAACACGGCGGCACATGCAGTGCCGAGAAGCAGCCACCCAAAGTTTTGGGTGATTTCTCGCCATTGCGCTGGGGGACCAGGATCGGTGCGTAAGTGGCCGCGCACGCTAATTGCAACTACCGCTAAGAGTGGAGCGACGGCAATAGCGAATGCGTAGGCGCCAATAGCGGTAATGCCGATAGCGGTGAGGGCGATCGTGCCGGCGATTTTCATAACTCCGTCAGATGCAACGACGACAGCAAAAGGGGTAAATCGACCCTGACCTGAACAGATTCCTCGGGAAAGGTGAACAGGTGCATACGAGAGAAAGCCGATAACGAGAGCACCGAACATCAACCAGTCGCCAGAAAAGTACGAACTGGTCAACCACGGTGCTGAAATTGCTAGTCCGATGACCACAACAACCGACACCACCAAGGTGAGGATGGCGATTTTGGCGACGACCGGACCTCCACCGTTGCCAAGAGCTCGTCGATGGGCGAGCGCCCGGCCGAGTTCTTGTTCGATTGGAAGAAAGAATCCAGGGGCAAGGGCGAACATCGCAAACCACAGGACTGCGATCGGGGCAAACTCCTCGTCGCCACCAAGCGCAGAAGCTCCCACCCTAAAAAATGCGTACGTTGCAACCCCGGCGATGATGAGGCCGATGGCAATCGTGACGGCTCCCTCCGGGAGGGCTCCACCATTTGGTGGAGCGTCAACCAACGTTTCTCGAGACGTAAGTGAAGATTCGGCGTCGGTCACGGCGGAAAACGCTATCTCTTGTAGGTAGCACTGACCGACCAGCGATGCTCATGACAGATAGTCTCGCCATGGTGGAGGGAGCAGAATTTGTACCCGTAGTTGCGGTGCTCATTGCCAACGAGAGCATCAATGACGTTGAAGCCTCCCTTAACGCATTGCATGGTCAGTCATATGGTGCTCTTCGCGTGCTCATTGCCGCTGACCGATACATGATTGGCGAGATCGAGGCGCTAAGAGTGCAAGGTGCGCGTCATCCTGACGTAATCACCGAAGTCACGTCATCAACGCTCACTGACGTGGCCAATGAGGCCGTTGGGATCGTCGGTGGAGATCACGGCCTTTTTTGGATGATTGAGTCAGGAACAATTCCTGAGCCTGGTGCGCTTCACCATCTCGTCACAGAGTTGCTGGAAACGAATGCCGCCGTGGTGGGGCCGAAGATTGTCGATGCTGATGATGCGAATCGTCTCCAGTCGGTAGGAATCACCGTTGATCGATTCGGTGAACGGGTCGAGCCTTTCAATCTTGATGAGGCAGATCAAGAACAGCACGATCGCGTGCGCGACGTGCTCGCAGTTGACGCAAGTGGAATGCTGGTGCGAGCAGATCTCTTTCGGGAACTCGGTGGTTTCGCTTCGCCGATGAGTTCGGGAACGGCCGACGTCGAATTGTGCTGGCGAGCCCACTGTGCAGGTGCTCGAGTGATGGTCGTTCCCGATGCCGTGATTGCTCGTCCGCAGGAGCGTGTTACAGCAGCGGTCGCATCGAGGAGCGTTAGCCGATCACAGGTCGTACGCGACGAGGTCGACATGGTGCTGGTGACGGCATCGGCACAATACTTGGTGGTGCGGGTCGTTCAACTTTTCGGTGTCTCACTGCTTCAGGTCATCCTCGGCATCTTCCTCGGCGCAACTCGACCTCCGGCGCGCCGCCTTGCGGCAGTACTTTCTGCGCCATTTCGTATTCGGTCGATACGAGAGCGACGCAAGCAGTTAAGGCAGTTGAGGTTGTTGTCCGAAGCAGAGATCTCATCATTGCTCTACCCGGTAACGAGCAGGTTGACCGCAATTGTGAAGACTCGTGATGATGACGATGTCGTGGTTGCTGGGACGCCGGTGGTCAGGCAGCGCGAACGAACTTACGGTCCGGCCCTGGCCTGGTTTCTCATTATTCTCGGGCTACTCATTGGTTCGAGGGAGTTCATTCGCTCAGGTGTGCCCGGTGTTGGGGGATGGCTCTCAAACACAGAAACCTCCGGCGAACTATTGCGGCTCTGGTGGGATCCATGGGATTCCAGAGGTGTGGGCCTCATGATGGCAACCGCCGGCGGGGTTGTCGTGCTCGGTGTTTTGAGCGCTGCACCCTTCGTCGGCTCGTTACTCACTGGCTGGGGGCTTGGAGTCGGAGCCGTTCTTCTCGGGCTTCTCGGGCTTCAGCGACTGGCTGGTGTGTATCCGACGACGCGGCCTCGGGTTGTTGCGCTGGTGATTTACGCGGCCGGGCCGATCGTGCCGTCAATTCTGGGTGCGGGCGATACCACCGCTTTTGCGGTGTATGCCGTGCTGCCTTGGGTCGTGCACCTCACTCGGCAATTTGCAGGCATTGTTGTTGCCGATGTGTCGACGGTCGATGGAGACCTTGTCGATGGCGTGCTCTCGGTTTCGGCCGCAAAGCGTCGCCGGATGCTTTTTGCGATCATCTTGGTGACTGCAGCGGGTGGGTCTTTCGCTCCAGTTGTGGTTCCTCTCGTGGTTATGGTGCTCGTCCTCTTTGCTCTCTCCTCATGGTTGATGAGGTCACCAGTACTTGTGGTGGCGCGTTTTTTCGTTGCCGCTGCAGCGGCTTCCACGAGTTGGTTGTTGCTCCTGCCATCGAGCCTCGGGTGGCGATGGAGCACGCTAACAGGCGGTGAGTTGACGGGCGTTTCAGTGGCTGATGCTCGTCATGCGATGTCATTTGGCGGAGATGGCGGATTTGGTCTTCTCGGCGCAGCACTCATTGTTCCGGTCATTACCGCGTTGCTCATCACTCGGGCGTGGAGGTTGACTTGGGCGGTACGGGGCGCATCGCTTGTCGCCATGAGCCTGTTACTACTACTGCTTGCAGGAAGGGGGGTGGCAACGGCGTATCTTCCGCCCGCCTCTGTGCTCTCAGTAGTGATGCTCTTTGGAGCCACACTGCCTGCAGCAGGGATTGCCAGCGGATTCGGTTCTGATGTGCTTGACCGAGCATTTGGATGGAGGCAGCCGCTTGCATTGTGCGCAAATCTTGCGATTGCGGTAAGCGTTGTCCCGGGAGTCTTGTCGGTTGGTGCTGGCGATTGGGATGCGAGTCCATACCCGATGTCCAGTGTTGTCGCATCACAGTTTCCGTCGGACTCATCGATCGGCGCTTACCGAGTGCTCTGGGTTGGTGATCCGCGTGTTTTACCCGTACGTGGCCATGAGTTCGCTCCAGGTATTTCATTTGTGATCACTGATGCGGGAGGCCTAACACTTAGTGACGCGTTTGTGCGCCCCGAGGGTGATGACGCACGCATTGTGAGGGATGCCCTCACTGTTCTTTCGACAGGCTCGACGTCTCGTGTTGGCCGCCTACTCGCTCCGCTTGGCGTCCGTTTCGTTGCCATCCCGCTCGCTGACGGCATTGCCTCAACAATCGATGATCCGGTCAGTCCTCCGGATGGTCTTTCTCCGGCGTTAGCGGCCCAGCTCGATATCGGGGTCATCCAGTCGCCACCGACGATTGAGGCGTTTGTGAATCGATCGTGGATTCCACCGGCAGCGTTTCTCACCGGTGGTGCTGCGAACGCCTCTCGCAATGCCGGCGCGGGCAGTCTGCTACTCGCTGATCTCGATGGGATCGCTGCGGTCGAGTTGGTAGGTGACGGTGGAGAGGAATTCGTCGATGCTGTGATGGCTCAGGGCCCACAGGTGTTGTCGGTTCCGTCTGAAGGTGTGTTGCATCTCGGAGTCCTGTTCGACGAGCGATGGCGTGTGACTCTCGACGGAGTTGGCTTGATACCGAGGGCAGGTTTTGGCCAGACCGTTGCGTTTGACATCCCGAGCGGGGGCGAGATCACTGTGTCTTATGATGCCTCAACGGTGTCGTACGCAATTAAGGGAGTCATTGCCCTTGCATGGTTTGGAGCTCTTCTTGCGGCGACGCGACCTCAGCGGCGCGTGAGCAAGCGTGATCTCGCCGTCGAGGCTCCGATGATGGCGTTCACACCCTCAGACGGTGAACCATCTGAGCACGAGGCCGTGGAGTCGTGAGCACGAATATCAAATTAAGGGGCGGTCGGTTCAACCGGCGATACCCAATGTTGGTCATTACATTGCTGTCAGTGCTCGGGTTGGTGTGGCTTGGGCAGCAACCCCGAGATGACGTTGGCGTTGCGTCATTCAATGTCGCCCCTGAAGTGTGGGTGCCGTATGTCCCTTCAGAGGACATCTTGGAGAGCACGTGGTTTTGTCCTGGTGTGCCCGCAACTGGTGAGACTGACGTCGGTGGTGCTGTGATTGTGACGAATACGAGCGGGCGCCCCACCTCGGCTCGCGTGACGTTCCTTAGTGACAGGGTGGCGGCACGCACGAAGATCGTTGATGTGCCTGCATTTGATCGAGTGCAGGTTGACGTTGATGCGGAGCAGCAGGGGACGTTCGTCGCAACCTCGGTTGAGATTCTTGGCGGTGGCGGGCTAGTTGAGCAGCGCGCGTTCTATCCGGCACCGGCAGGCCTCGGTCAGTCGGTAACCCCGTGCTCAATCAATCTTTCTTCAGAGTGGTACCTCGCCGAGGGCTACACCGTTGATCTTGCAGAACAGGTGCTGTTGCTGTCGAATCCCTCGGCAGATCAAGTCGTGGTTGATGTTTTATTTCACACAACCTCGGGCACTATTGAACCATCGGTATACAACGGACTCCCGGTACAGCCTTACTCAGTTCGGGTGATTGATGTTGGAGTCGAAGGCGGAGGTGCTCGAGGTGAGGCATCGGTCGGAGTTTCTGTGCGGGCTGTTCGAGGCGCGCTGATGGTCGGGCGATCGATGACCGCTAACGATGACCGACGTGGGGGAACGTCGATATCAATGGCGGCACCCCTGCTTGCCGATCGATGGTGGTTTGCTGATGGCGTGAAGGGCCCGCAGGCGAGAGAGCGGTTCTCGGTGCTCAACCCGAGCGATGAGGCAGTGACCGTCCTTGCGACTTTTTTCCCGGCCGACGACTCAGAAGATCTTGCCGGTGAAGCCGTCACATCGATTATGGAAATTGCCTCAAACGACGTTGCGGTGATTGACGCTGGAGCGTTGGCAGAGTTGCCAGAGGGTGGCCATTCAGCGGTCTTCTCAACGCTTGACGGGCGATCAATTGTTGTCGATAGGGCCTTGACCCGGGTGAGCCCCAGCGGTGTGAAAGTGACATCGATTGCCTCTGGAATTCCGGATCGGCGTGACGGGCTGGCTCCAACATCGTGGCTCGTCGCAGCTGGACCCTCAGTTGAGGTTGAGTCGGGTTTGGTCATCGTCAATCTCGATGACGAGGACCGAGAGGTATCGCTATCGACCTACGGCTCAAATGGGCTCGTTGCGTTAGACGGTTTCATAAAAATGATGCTTCCTGCTGCGTCGCGAATTGCCGTTGACCTGACCGAGACAGGAGTGCTCGGTCGCCCGATCGCAGTGGAATCGACCGGTCGTCTTCTGGTTGAACGCCGTGTGCCGAGCGCAGATGCATTCTCCTCGGCGTGGGCAATTTCGGGTATGCCCTGTTGCTGAACGGCGCTGCGTTAGTCGCATCAATGTGTGCTGATGGTAAAACATCATCGTGTTTCAACTTCTGCTCGCGTGTGTCATTGCGGCCGTCATCATTGCGGTCGTGAGGTGGCAACAGAATCAACGAGGCGCCGATTCCCCGACTCAACCGTCATGGCAATTCCCGGCTCAACTTGACCCAGCTGATTTCGCTGCTGCAAGTGGTCAGTGGCTAGTTGTCGTTTTCACTTCGTCAACCTGCTCGACTTGTGCTGATGTAGCAGAAAAGGCAAAAGTTCTTGCCTCACCTGCAGTCTCGGTGACCACCGTTGATTACCTAGAACATGTCGAGCTTCATGAGCGTTATGGGATTGATGCGGTCCCGACTGCAGTCATTGCTGACGAGAGCGGCGTCGTTAGAAGAGGGTTTATTGGACCGGTCACAGCGACAGACTTGTGGGCGGGACTTGCTGAGGTTCGTGATTCTGGATCAGCTGGGTCGCCAGAAAATTGTTCCCCTTCAGAATAAGCGATGGGCTCAAACCCTCTTCTCGAGGTTGGTTGTTGCCCTTGAATCAAAGTGGGTAGGGCTATTCGGGGCTTCCTAGGACGTTCGCTTCAATCTGTTCGTCGGTGCCCGACTCTGTCAGACCTTGCTGAATGAGTTCAGCAACATGCGGCCCGTCGATCGTCTCGTGCTCGAGGAGTGCTTCGGCAACGAGTTCGAGCCCGCGATCGTGCTTGGTGAGCAGCGTTCGTGCCCGATCCTCTTGGTTTGTCAGGATCGAGGCAATTTCTTCGTCAAGCATCCGAGCTGTCTCGTCGGAGTATTCACGGCCGTTCGACATGAGATCTTCGCCGAGAAAGACCTGTTGCTGACTTGACCATGCCATCGGGCCGACCTTGTCGCTCATACCCCACTCACGCACCATGCGGCGAGCAATTGATGTCGCCTGCTCGAGGTCGTTCGCAGCGCCAGAGTTGAGGTGTCCGAAGACGAGAATTTCGGCAACGCGGCCACCCATTGCTTTGCAGATGGTGTCCTCAAAGTACTCCTTCGAGTAGGTGTGGCGTTCCTGAGGGAGGCTCCACGTCACACCGAGTGCCATTCCCCGAGGCAGAATCGTCACCTTGTGAAGTGGATCTCCATTGGGTAGCACAGTTGCGAGAAGCGCATGTCCAGCCTCGTGAAAAGCGGTCGCGCGCTTCTCTTCTGCATTGAGGATCATCGATTCTCTTCGAGCGCCAAGAACAACTCGATCTCGGGCGTTTTCGAAGTCGATGCGCTCGATCTCATTAGAGCTCCGTCGAACGGCGATGAGAGCGGCTTCGTTGACGAGGTTGGCAAGGTCGGCGCCAGCCATTCCTGGAGTCGCTCGTGCCATTGTTGAAAGATCGACGTCGTTGCCCATCCGCTTATCTCGACTGTGCACTTCAAGAATTTCGAGGCGCTCCTGATATTCGGGGAGCGGCACGACAATTTGGCGGTCGAATCGCCCGGGGCGGAGAAGCGCCGGATCGAGGATGTCGGGGCGGTTGGTCGCCGCCATGATGACAATGCCCTCTGATGTCTCGAAACCGTCCATTTCCGACAGCATCTGGTTGAGCGTTTGCTCGCGCTCATCGTGACCGCCGCCGAGGCCTGCGCCACGCTTGCGGCCGATCGAGTCAATTTCGTCGATGAAGATTATTGCTTTCCCCATGCGGCGGGCCTGTTGAAAGAGATCGCGGACACGGCTGGCACCGACACCGACGAACATTTCCATGAAGTCAGAGCCAGTTACGCTAAGGAATCCAACCCCTGCTTCACCTGCGACCGCCCGGGCGAACAGGGTTTTACCGGTTCCTGGAGGGCCAACGAGAAGGATGCCCTTTGGAACCCGGGCACCAATTTCTGCGAAACGCTCAGGCATTCGAAGGAAGTCAACAACTTCGGTGATTTCTTGCTTAACCCCGTCGTAGCCAGCGATATCGGTGAATGTCGTCGTCGGTTGGTCGGAAGAGTACGTCTTCGCTTTGCTACGACCGATCGACATCACATTGCCCATCTGGCCCTGTGCGCGGCGTTGCATCCACATAAAGAACCCGATGATGAGCATGACCGGGAGCAGCAACCCGGCGAGGTTGAGCAGCCAATTAGATGATGGGGTTATGAACTCGTAAACGACACCGGTTGAACGAATCAGTTCTTCATCGGTGTCCGAGAGTCCTCGTTCGCCGCCTCCAGTGGAAGTGAATGATGAACCATCGGTCAGCGTGCCCGAGATTTCTCCGGTGACGTTATTGATTTCGATCGATTGAACGGAGCCATTACGAACTTCGTCGATGAATTCTGAGTACGAAATTGCTGGTCCGCTGGGACCGTTCAGCATCCCTGGCAAGATGACGACAGCAAGAAAGAGACCAACAGCGACCCAGGGAAGCCAACGCCGCCATTGCGGTTGGTTTTCTTGGCCGTTTTGGCCGTCTGATGAATGGTCGCCTGAATTTCGGCGGTTCTCACCGCGCGATTGACTGTTGCGGGGCGGGTTCGATCGGCCCTCGCTGCGACCCCGTGGGGGAGGGGGAGGTGGCGGAGGAAGATTGTCCATAACTCAAGGATAGAGGCATCCGCCGTTCTGGGCACGTCGTGCCCTACGGTTGTGACGTGTTTCGCCTTTGCACTAAAACGGGTTGTTCCGAGCATGCAACTGCAACGTTGAGTTACGAGTACCAAAATTCACAGGTGTGGATTGACGGATTGTCGCCTGAACGCGAGCCACATACTTACGATTTGTGCCGAGATCACGCTCGCCGTCTGACCGCCCCTCAGGGGTGGGAAATTGTCGATCGGCGCATCCAGCAACTCGGCTGGCGTGTCGCTGTCTGAACGATCTCCGTCTGTCCCGTTAGGGCAGGCGCTCGCACTGTGGTCTCTTGGCTGGTCGGTCGGGGGCATTGTTCTCGGGGGCGTGATCTACGCCCTCTCGTCGACAGAAAATGGAACCGGCACCCTCACATTGACCACAATGGCGGTCGCGTCGTGGACATGCCTGCTGGTGGCGTTGTGGACGGCGTGCCGCATGCAGGCGGTCGATTTTCGAACAATGTTCGGGCTGTCGTTTCGGTGGATCGATCTCATCGGTATTCCAGTGGGTGTGTTGGCTCAGGTGATCCTTGTGCCTGTGATCTATGTCCCATTAAGAGCGATCTGGCCCTCCACCTTTGATAGCTCGGCCCTTGAAGAAACGGCGAAAGATCTTGTTGATTCAGCCGGAGGCTGGAAGACCTTGCTCCTCGTACTTGTCGTGGTGGTTGGTGCGCCGCTCGTCGAAGAGTTGGTGTATCGCGGCCTGTTGCAGCGGTCCGCGTCAGCCAGATTTGGCCCCGTTGCGGGGCTGTTTGCCGCGTCGATCTTTTTCGGTCTCATCCATCTTCGGCCGGTGGAGTTGCCGGGGCTTGCGTTAGCCGGCGTTGTCTTCGGGTGTATGTTGCTTCGAACGGGTCGACTTGGTGCATCGATCATTACGCACGCATCGTTCAACGCAACCGGAATCTTTGCGCTCTTGCTCTTTGGCTGACATGGAACCGCAAGCTGGTGTTCTGCGAACATTCGGTCGGTCGTGGCAGACTAGCAATGTGAGTAGCGAAGTCGAGGAACAAGAGGGTTCTGACACTGACAATGGAGAAACTGCCGCCCGCGCGCCTTCGCTGGCGCAGCGAGTATTCCTGCGGCTCACCGAGCGTCCACGCCATTGGCTGTCGTCAGAGTGGGATTCGAGTCGCATCTGGAAGTGTTCGTTTACGGCGTTCTCGCTAGCGGTTACGACGACGATCATGATGAACGTTGTTCACCTCAATCCATTGAGCCCGGGGGCAGACCTTATTTTTGATGACAACACGCCGACCGGTGGCGACTTCGGAGCCCACGTGTGGGGGCCAGCATTCCTGCGAGACCACCTTCTGCCGGGCTTCCGCCTCAACGGTTGGACAATGGACTGGTACGGCGGCATGCCCGCGTATCGCTTTTACATGGTGTTGCCGGCCCTTGCTGTGGTGCTGGTCGACGTGCTACTTCCATACGGCGTTGCGTTGAAACTCGTCGGTGTACTCGGCTTATTGACGCTGCCTGCCGCATGTTGGGGATTCGGCCGACTCGCAAAATTCGCGTTTCCGATTCCTGAGTTGTTCGCCTTTGCTGGCCTCGCTTTTTTGCTCGACGAAAGTTTCACGATCTATGGCGGCAACTTGAAGTCGACGATGGCGGGAGAATTCTCGTTTTCGATCGCCCTCACCTTGGCAATACTTGCCCTCGGTGCACTCGCTGCTGGGCTGAGAACCGGCAAATACCGGGTGTGGACGGCGGCACTGATCGCAGCTGCTGCGGTGTCGCATGGAATCGTCCTCATTTTCATATCGGTGGCGGCACTCGTGTTCACTGCCCTGTGGGTCGATCGCGATCGTTGGCGATGGGTGTTGACGACCGGCATCACGGCCTTTTTGCTCGTTGCGTGGTGGGTTGGTCCGTTCTTGGTGAATCACGAGTACATGACTGACATGAAGTACGGCCCACGACCAGAAGGTGCCGAGGATTCGTTCTGGGACATGTTCTTCCCATTGACCGCGCCGTTAGACATCATCATTTCCGTGCTTGCAATCATCGGAATCGTGTGGAGTGTGCTTCGCCGCCATCAAAATGGAAGTGCGCTGGGCATAACCGGTCTAGTGATCTTTTCCGGGGTATATCTGGCTCGAGATTCGTTGCCCGTAATCGGGCTGTTGTGGAACCCTCGTTTGTTGCCGTTCCTCTACCTCGTTCGATACATGCTGATGATGGTGGGTGCTGTTGCGGTCATGAATGTTGCGTGGAACGTCGTGAAGGAGCGGCAGGCAGTTAAGCCGGTTGGTCATCGCGTTGCGACGGGCTTCGGAGCACTTTCGGCTCTCTGTGTTCTTAGCGTGCTGGGCTTCATGTTTCAGGTGCTGCCAGGGGGAGGCATCACTACCCACAATGGCGCACAGGTGTACGGCTGGGGGCCATTCAAGGCGACGTCAACCAACGTGAGAGCGTCCGGAGATGGGTGGTCGAGCTACAACTTCACCGGTTACGAGGGGCGAGGTGCTGCGTATACCGAGTATCACTCGATCGTTGCAGCAATGGCAGCCCTCGGTGACGATCCGGAGCGCGGCTGCGGCCGAGCGCTTTGGGAGAACAGCCCCGATAACGGTCAATACGGCACGACGATGGCGCTGATGCTCTTGCCGTTCTGGACGGACGGGTGTATCGGGTCGATGGAGGCGTTGTTCTTCGAGGCATCTGGAACAACTCCATATTCATTTTTGGCAACTGCCGCGATGTCGAAGCAGTCATCGAACCCTGTTCGTGAACTTCGCTATGTCGACAACAATGCCTCGGTGGGCGTGCGGCACCTCCAAGACTTGGGTGTGAAATACGCGATGGTTCGCACCGATGAGGCAAAAGTTGAAGCTCGGCAGCAGCCTGAGCTGACCCTTGCCGCATCGTCAGGCCCGTGGGAGGTCTACGAGGTAGCAAATTCTGACATCGTCGTGCCTCTCGCCGTGCAGCCGGTGGTGGTCAATGAGCGTGCTGGTGATCAACGTGAACGTCATCTCGAGCTTGGAACGAGTTGGTTTCAGCATCCTTCAGATTGGGTCGCAATGCCAGCAGATGATGGTCCTGAGTCATGGCAGCGCATCGATGCGGTAGTTGATGTGAGCCGCCAAGAAGGTGTGCCTAGAGGCCCTGGGCGGCGCGTCGACATTGTGGTCCCTGCCGAGCCCATCACTCAGGTTTTGCTTCCGGCCGTATCGATCGAGAACGTGGTAATCGATCAGAACATCATCGAGTTTGAAGTTGATCAGACGGGGGTGCCGGTGCTCATCAAGGTGAGTTACTTCCCGAACTGGTCGGTTGAAGGAGCTGACGAGGTGTACCGAATCGCTCCGAATGCAATGGTGGTCGTCCCAACGAGTAACGAGGTGTCGCTGACATATTCCCGTACCGGCCTCGATTGGGTGACGGTTCTGCTGTCGCTTGCGGGCATCGGCCTCTGTATTCGCTGGCGTCGCGATGGAGATCTCGACCATGGTCACTACCCCGCACCGGTTGAACCAGCTGTCGATGATGCTCTCGCCGACGATGTCGTTCCTGTGAACGAGAGCGGCACTGCGTAATCGCCAGTTAGCCTCCCCGCAATGGCGGATCTTTCCCGGATCGTAAAGGCGTACGACGTTCGGGGTGTCATCCCTGAAGAGTTTGATGTCCCGACGGCTCGGGCGCTCGGCTCAGCGTTTGCCCGCTATGTAGGCTCTGATGCGATCGTCGTTGGTCGAGACATGCGTCCAAGCGGGCCAGAGTTTGTAGGTGCGTTCGCCGAGGGTGTCCAAGATGCAGGTATCGATGTGATCGACCTCGGTCTAGTGTCGACCGACCTTCTCTATTTCGCTTCTGGGCGACTTGATCTGCCCGGTGCTGTCTTTACGGCGTCGCACAACCCTGCGCAGTACAACGGCATCAAGTTCTGTCAGGCGGGGGCTCGTCCTGTCGGCATTGATTCGGGCTTGGCAGATATTCGTGATGCTGCTCAGGCAATGCTTGACGGAGACGTGCCAGAGGTAGCAGCAGCGCGTGGCCAACGCGAACAACGCGACATGCTCGATGGGTTTGTCGATCACGTCATGTCATTTGTTGATGTCGCGGCACTCAAGCCAATGCGTGTTGTTGTCGATACGGCGAATGGCATGGGCGGTCTCGTTGTGCCGGCACTCTTTGAGAGACTTCCGATGATCGAACTCGAGGTTATGTATGGAGAGCTCGACGGCACGTTTCCTAATCATCCGGCCGATCCGTTGCAGCCTGCGAACCAGCGCGATCTTCAAGCGAGAGTGGTGTCGGGCGGATTTGACATTGGTTTGGCCTTCGATGGTGATGCCGACCGGGTCTTCATCGTTGACGAGAAGGGCGTCGGGCTGAGCGGGTCGGTGACGACTGCGGTCCTTGCAGTGGCGATGCTGCGCGATCATCCGGGGTCAACGATTTTGCACAATCTGATCTGTTCGAAAGCGGTGCCAGAGACGATTGCAGCGCATGGCGGAAACCCTGTGCGCACTCGCGTGGGCCACAGTTACATCAAAACAGAGATGGCGAGTAGGAATGCCGTGTTTGGTGGCGAGCACTCGGCCCACTACTACTTTGCTGACAATTTCAGAGCAGATTCGGGTTTGATCGCGAGTCTCATTATGATCTCTGAACTAGCTCGTTCGGGCTTGATACTTTCAGAGTTGCGCACGCCCTACGAGCCATATGTCGCTTCAGGTGAAATCAACACTGTGGTCGACGATCCCTCGGCGGTCATCGATCGGGTTCGAGACGCGTATTCGCATTGCGATCTCGATGAGCTCGACGGGCTTACCGTCGATGCTGGCGAATGGTGGTTCAATCTCCGCCCCTCGAATACCGAACCGCTACTGCGATTGAATCTTGAGGCTGCAGACGTGGCGTCGTGTGATACTCATGTCGCAGAAGTGCTCGACATCATCACCGCATAGGTGTGCGGATTGCACAGCAACTGCTCGGTACGCTGTAGGCGATCTGAAAAGGAGACGTCATGTCACTCGACCCCCAGCTTCTTGAAATCTTGGTTTGCCCCGAAGATAAGGGTGTGTTGGTGTATGTCGAGTCCGAAGGCGTGTTGCTGAACGATCGGCTCCTCCGCACCTATCCAGTTCGTGACAACATCCCAGTGATGCTCATTGATGAGGCCTCTCAGATCTCCAAAGACGAGGTGCAGCGGCTGCTTGCGATTGCCTCAGGTTGACAGCGTTCGTCACGGTTTCGATTCGCAACGTTAGGCTGAGGTCTTCCGCGGGCTGTCGTGATCGGGCCAGGAGGCTCCGGCTCGTTCCTCAATCAGACTTTCACTAAACGACTTCAGTCGAGGAGAACCGCCATGTCTACTCAAACCCGTATTTCGGCCTCGCAAGATTTCCGTGTTGCTGATCTTTCATTGGCACCATTTGGCCGCAAAGAGATGTTGCTCGCTGAGCATGAAATGCCAGGCCTGATGGCAATTCGCCGTGAGTATGCCTCTACAAAGCCGCTTGCTGGCGCCCGCATTTCAGGATCGCTGCATATGACGGTTCAGACCGCAGTGCTCATTGAGACGTTGACGACGTTGGGGGCTGAAGTTCGATGGGCTTCATGCAACATTTTTTCTACCCAAGACCACGCGGCGGCAGCGGTTGTCGTGGGGCCTGACGGGACCGAAGACGATCCGCAGGGCGTGCCGGTCTTTGCCTGGAAAGGTGAGACTCTTGAGGAATATTGGTGGTGTACCGAGCAGATGATGACCTGGGAGGGTCACGACGGTCCCAACATGATCCTGGACGATGGTGGCGATGCAACGCTGTTACTTCACAGGGGTGTTGAGTATGAAGCAGCTGGGCAGGTGCCTGACCCGACCGAAGCGAATAACGCAGAACTCGCAGTCATCCTTGGGCTGTTGCAGCGGACGCTGAAGTCTGACCCGACAAAGTGGACGCGCATGGCGAAGCTCATTAAAGGTGTTACCGAAGAGACCACCACAGGTGTGAAGCGGCTGTACAAGATGGCTGAGGACAACACGTTGTTGTTCCCGGCGATCAATGTGAACGACTCGGTCACCAAATCGAAGTTCGACAACCTGTACGGCTGCCGCCACTCACTGGTCGACTCAATCAGTCGTGGAACGGACATCATGTTGGGCGGCAAAGTTGCGGTCGTTTGCGGGTATGGCGATGTCGGTAAGGGCTGTGCTCAGTCTCTGCGTGGGCAGGGTTGCCGAGTGATCGTTACTGAGATCGATCCGATCAATGCGCTGCAGGCCGCAATGGAGGGCTTGCAGGTGCTTCCTCTCGATGAGGTTGTCGGAGATGCTGATTTGTTCGTCACCGCTACGGGTAATGCCGACATCATCACTACCGATCACATGCGTGAGATGAAGCACAATGCAATCGTCTGCAATATCGGTCACTTCGACAACGAAATTGATATGGCTGGACTTGCTCGCTCAGGTGCGGTGCGTGATGAGTTGAAGCCGGGAACCGACGTCTGGACGTTCGATGATGGTCATCAGGTGATCGTTCTTGCGGAGGGACGCCTCGTGAACTTGGGTTGCGCAACTGGTCATCCGAGCTTTGTAATGAGTTGTTCGTTCTCGAACCAGGTGCTTGCCCAGATCGAGTTGTTTAACCATCTCGATCGCTATCCACTCGGTGTTCATGTGCTGCCGAAGCATCTCGATGAGCGTGTTGCTACATTCCACCTCGACTCGCTGGGTGTGCGGTTGACGAAACTCACCGACGAGCAGGCCGAGTACCTCGGTGTTGAGCCGTCGGGCCCATTCAAGCCAGAGCACTACCGCTACTAAGCACCGACTGTCACACCCTTCCGTCATGCTGACGAGGTGGTGTTCAATAATCTGTTTCAATTCTGCCGAAGAGCCCTTTTGCAGGTCGTCGACGCAATCTGTCCGCCAATTTGTGCGGCGTGCGGTCAAGACGGAGCCGAGGTATGCCGGCTGTGTCGATGCTCAATTATCGAACAGTTGCGCTCGGTCTCGACAGGTTCACCGGCCGAGACCAACCGAACGATTGTCGGCGAGTTCAGCGGGTGTCTTCGTGACGTTGTCAACGGCATGAAATTTAAGAACCATCGAGGTGCGGCTAAGTATCTCAGTGGTCTGTTATCTCGGAGCATTATTCACGATGGTCTCGTTCCAGGGGTTGACATCCATGCGGTCACGTGGGTTCCTAGCTCGGAGCGTCGTCGTCGTGAGCGCGGTTTTGATCCGTGTGAGTTGATGGCTCGCATGGTCGGGGCGCAGCTCGGGCTGCCGGTCGTTCGAACCCTCGTTAGGGCTAACTCTGCAGAGCAGAAAACCCGGAGCGGTCTCGAGCGTCAGAATGGCCCTGGTTTTAGGGGACGGCGTACCCGCTATTCACGAGTGTTGTTGATTGACGATGTTGTCACCACCGGAGCAACCCTTGCTGCGGCGTCGGGCGCCTTGAGAACTGCCGGAGTCAGCCACATCCATGTTGCTGCGGTTGCAGCGATACCAAAACGTGTTGCCGAAGGCCGTGAGGCACCACGTGGGCTATTTCGGGCGGCAGCCTGAGAGTACCCGCCGATAGGCTCATGACCGCATGGGAATTCTTGATCGCGTCCTTCGCGCTGGTGAGGGCAAGAAACTAAAGGCTCTTGAGGGCATCGTGCCCGATATTGGCGCGCTTGGAGATTCGATCGGATCGCTGTCAGATGATGACCTCCGACATAAAACTGTTGAATTTCGCGAGCGGCTCGACCGCGGCGAAACGCTCGACGATCTTCTCATCGAAGCGTTTGCAGTTACTCGCGAAGCAGCTAATCGCGTGCTGGGACAGCGTCACTACGACGTCCAGTTGATGGGTGGTGCGGCGCTGCACTTTGGCTGGGTAGCCGAAATGAAAACCGGAGAGGGCAAAACCCTTGTTTCGACTCTGCCGGCCTTCCTCAATGGGCTTTCAGGCAAAGGCGTGCATCTCGTCACCGTCAACGACTATCTCGCTCGTCGAGATGCTGAGTGGATGGGGCAGTTACATCGTTGGCTCGGCTTGACCGTCGGCTTGGTGATACCCGGAGTGAAGACTGGCTCTGATGAAAAGCGCGCCAGTTACGGCTGCGATATCACCTACGGAACGAATAACGAATTTGGTTTCGACTACCTGCGCGACAACATGGCGGGTCGATTGAGTGACAAAGTGCAACGAGGTAACTCGTTCTGCATTGTTGACGAGGTTGACTCAATCCTTATCGATGAGGCGCGAACCCCGCTGATCATTTCTGGCCGAGTTGGCGATGCCGCAAAGTTGTATTACCGATTTGCGTCGATTGTGCGGACCCTCACCCGTGACGTTGATTACGAGGTTGAGGAAGATAAGCGAGTTGTTGTTCCGCTCGAGCCCGGCATCGAGAAGGTCGAGCAAGCCCTCGGAGTTGAAAACCTTTACGACGATGTGCAGGCAAACTTCGTTCACCAGTTCACGGTGGCGTTGAAGGCAAAAGAGTTGTACCGCCGTGACAAGGATTACATCGTTCAAGGCGGAGACGTAAAGATCGTTGACGAGTTCACCGGTCGAATTCTTGAGGGTCGCCGTTGGTCTGAGGGTATTCACCAGGCGGTGGAGGCGAAAGAGGGCGTCAAGATCAAAGAGGAGAATCAGACCCTCGCAACGATCACCTTGCAGAACTACTTCCGGATGTACGACAAGCTTGCCGGTATGACCGGTACTGCTTCGACCGAGGCGGCGGAGCTCATGAATACCTACGGTCTCGGAGTCGTTCCCATCCCAACGAATCGAGAAATTGCTCGACTCGATCAGGCAGACCTGATTTACAAGAGTGAGGTTGGAAAGTTCAACGCAGTCATCGATGACATTGTCGAGCGCCACGAGACTGGCCAGCCGGTGCTTGTCGGCACGGTGTCGGTCGAAAAGAGCGAGTTGCTCTCAAAGATGATGAGAGATCGTGGCATCGACCACGAGGTGCTGAACGCCAAACAACACACCCGAGAGGCAGAAATCGTCGCTCAAGCGGGCCGGCTTGGGTCGATCACGGTCGCAACGAACATGGCAGGTCGCGGTGTCGACATCCTCCTCGGTGGCAACGCCGAACTTCTCGCCCGGAGAGAGGTGCTGAAGGAAGGCTTCGACGAAGAGTTGCTCGTCGATGATTTCGCACTTCCACAGCCGTTGGAGCACATGCCCGTTGACTTCCGCGAACAACGAGTTGCCGCCTTCGAGCGCTACGAGCACCACCTCAATCGGTTCTCCACCGAATGCGCTGAAGAGGGGTCGAAAGTAAGGGAACTCGGCGGCCTCTATGTCATTGCCTCTGAACGGCACGACAGCCGCCGTATCGACAACCAGTTGCGCGGACGTTCTGGTCGCCAAGGAGACCCCGGGGAAAGCCGCTTCTATCTCAGCCTCGATGATGAACTGATGCGGTTGTTCGCCACCGGCGCCCTGCAGTGGGCAATGGGGCGTTTCGATGAAGATGAGGCGATCGAAGCGAAGATGGTGACGAAGGCCATTGAACGTGCCCAGACCACCGTCGAGCAGAAAAACGCCGAAGTTCGTAAGAACGTCCTCAAATACGACGAGGTGATGAACGAACAGCGCAAGATCATTTACCAGAGGCGCGATCAGATTCTTGAGGGAGCCGACCTTCGCTCTGCTGCCTACGAGTATCTCGATGATGCCGTCTCTGATCTCGTTGGCGTTCACTGTGTATCGGCAGCCACCGACGAATGGGATCTCGACGGTCTCCTGAAAGAAACTGCGCTGTATTGGCCAACAACCGCGACGACGGAAGAGCTCGGGCGCCTTCACACCTCGCAAGAAGTCATCGAGGTGCTACTCGCAGAGTCGCGTAACCATTACGAGCAGCGCGAGGTCGAACTTGGCGAAGAGGTCATGCGTCAGGTCGAACGCCAAGTGATGTTGCGCATTATCGACCAGCGTTGGCGAGAGCATCTTGAAGAGATGGATTATCTGCAAGAGGGCATCAACCTTAGAGCGATGGGCCAAAAAGACCCGCTCGTTGAATGGCAGCGCGAAGGTTTCCAGATGTTCGGCGCAATGATGGCTGGCATTGCAAGAGATTTTGTCCGTTACGTGATGAACGTGCAGGTCACTCAGCCCGACGAGCCTCAACTCACGCCAAAGGTGCTGAATATGCAGCAGACCTCCAGCGAGTCGTCGAACGAAAGCGGATTTACCTTAGCTCGGGCGGCGGCGGTTGCAGAAGAATCGGGTGCCCCAGCCCCAACGGCCGCGCCCCCTCCTGTAGTAAAGCAGCAGACGGTGGTGAAAGATGCGTTCGAGAAGACACCTCGAAACGCTCCGTGTCCATGTGGATCGGGGAAGAAATATAAGAACTGTTGCGGCGCAGCCTGACGAGATAGTGCGATGCGCGACTTTACTGATGACATTCGCGACCTTGTTCGCCGGGTAGACGAAGCCTCTTCGTATCTGCATATTCCCGAAGGCCGAGACCGACTCATCGAGCTGGAGGCCGAAATCTCCCGACCAGACCTGTGGGATGACGCCGATAAAGCCAAAGCAGTCAACGCTGAATATGCAGCCGTAAAAGATGACGTCGATACCTATTCGCAAATCGTTGCATCGGTGTCAGACGTCGAGGTGTTGCACGAACTCGCGCGCGACGAAGATGATGCCAGCCTCGAGCCTGAAATTGAGGAGTCAATTGCCGCAGCTGCTATCCGACTCGATCAACTTGAACTCCGGAGCCTGTTCACCGGCGATCATGATGACTCGGGCTGCATTGTGCAGATCAACGCAAAAGACGGTGGAGTCGATGCCCAAGACTTCGCCGAAATGTTGCTTCGTATGTACGGCAGGTGGGCTGAGCGCCGTGGGTTCGCAATCGAATTGAACTACCAGTCAGAGGGCACTGAGGCAGGTATCAACTCTGCTGAGGTCACGATTACTGGGCGTTATGCTTACGGTTTGATGACCGCTGAGCGGGGAACACATCGCCTCGTGCGCATCAGCCCGTTCGATAACCAGGGTCGCCGGCAGACAAGTTTTGCAGCGGTTCAGGTGTGGCCCGTGATGGACGCACCCGATATCGACATCAACGAGGCAGATATTCGTATGGAAGTATTCCGCGCATCGGGTGCAGGCGGCCAGCACGTCAACAAGACATCGTCCGCAGTGCGCCTGATTCACGAGCCCACCGGGCTTGTCGCTTCCTCTCAAGAAGAACGCAGTCAGCTGCAAAACCGTGAACGCGCGCTTGGACGCCTTCAAGCAATGTTGGCGGCCAAAATTGAGGAAGAACATCAAGCAGAACTCGACGCGATCGGCGGGAAGCAGGCCCAGGTCGGTTGGGGAAGCCAGATTCGTTCATACGTGATGCAGCCCTACCAGATGGTGAAAGACCTGCGAACCGAAGTTGAAACGGCGAACGTCTCAGGCATTTTTGATGGCGACCTCGACGAGTTTATGGAGGGTTATCTCCGCTGGCGTCGCTCATCGGAGGACGAGGCCTGAACCATTCGTAACTGAATGGCGAACTACCCTCAATGTTGTCATGATTCGGCTCGAAAATGTCACGAAGCGCTACTCGTCCGAGGTAGTCGCTCTTGACGACGTGAGTTTCGAGGTGCCGAAGGGCGAATTTGTCTTTCTGGTGGGCCCGTCAGGTTCAGGGAAAAGCACCCTCTTGCGGTTGATTAACCGTCAGGAGCGTCCGGAGGAGGGCTCGGTCTGGGTCGCAGGTCGTGACATTGTCGACATGCCTGCCAACCGCATTCCCCAACTTCGCCGAAACATCGGAAATGTCTTCCAGGACTACAAACTGCTCCTCAATAAGACGGTGTTCGAAAACATTGCCTTCGCTCTCGAAGTCATTGGGAAACCACAGCATGTGATCTCTCAGCAGGTGCCTGCCGTCATCGACCTGGTGGGATTGTCGGGAAAGGAAGATCGTTTTCCCCACCAGTTATCCGGTGGTGAGCAGCAACGTGTGTCGATCGCGCGGGCGTTTGTCAATCGCCCGCTCATTCTCGTGGCCGACGAACCAACCGGGAACCTTGACCCCAGTACTGGTGAGGGCATCATGCGGTTGCTCGACCGGATCAATGGCACGGGCACGACGGTCGTGATGGCTACTCACGATCGTCGGATTGTCGATGCGATGCGTCGGCGCGTTGTGCAACTTGATCGAGGAGTGATTGTTCGTGACCAAGAGCGAGGTGTGTACCAGTGATGTCGCGCCTCAGGTACATGTTCCGTGAAACCGGTGAGAGCATTCGTCGTAATCCAACTCTTTCTGTTGCTTCGGTCATCACCGCTGCAGTGTCGCTGCTCATTTTCGGGCTGACCCTTATCATTCAACATGGCTTCGACAATTTGCTGTCCCAGTGGGAGGGCGGGGTCGAGATGATCGTCTATGTGAATTCGGGTGCAGGTGAAGAGCAGCGCCTCGTTATTGAGGGCGCGCTGGGTCAACAGCAGGGTGTCACGATCGAATCGTGGTCATATTGCGATGTTGCGTGTTCGCTCTCTGATGCTGATCGTCTCTTTGCCGGTGACCCGGTGACGAGGTCACAGCTCACTGAACTCAACATTCCGACTCAGTACAAAGTCGTTCCGCTCGATGCAACGCAAGTCGACATTTTGCGGGGTCTGCGTGACCGTTATCTCGAGTTACCGAACGTGTATTCGGTGCAGCTTGCAGAAGAGCAACTCGATCTCATTTCAAAACTGCAGGGCTTTGTGTCGACGTATACGACGGGTCTGTGGATTGCGTTGATGGTTGCAGCATCGCTGCTGATTTGGAACACGATCAGAACAGCGATGTTTGCTCGGCGTCGAGAGATTGAGGTGATGAAGCTCGTTGGCGCGACCGACTGGTTCATCAGGCTTCCGTTCATGCTCGAAGGGCTATTGCAGGGCGTCACTGGAGGAGCGGTTGCGTCGGTTGCAATGTGGTTCATTAATGGACGCTGGACGGCAGGGGTGGAGGCATTCCCCGCTAATTCGGGCATGACGGCTCTGGTCGTGGTCGACGGGTACGAATGGCGTGTCGGTCTAATCGTTGTGCTGTTCGGCGCGCTTATCGGAACAATTGGTTCCGGAACTGCTGCCTCCAAATTCCTTGATGTGTGACCTTCAGGCCATGATGTAGGGATGGCTGCACCTACCGACCTTGACCCATCCACCTACGAACACATCGAACTCGAGATTGCCGATGGTATTGCGACGATCTGGATGAATCGGCCCGACAAGATGAACGCGTTTACTGAACTCATGCGTTACGAGATCATCGATGCTCTTGATCACACCGATGCTGATGATGACGTTCGGGCGGTGATCTTTACAGGACGTGGTCGAGCATTTTGTGCTGGGGCCGATCTGTCATCGGGCGAAGGCACCTTCTCTCGTGGCGGCTCAGACATTATGGGGCGCAATGGTGTGCCTCGTGATGGTGGGGGAACCGTAAGCCTCAGAATCTACGACTCAAAAAAGCCTGTCATCGGCGCGATCAACGGTGCTGCTGTCGGTGTCGGTGTCACGATGACACTTCCGATGGATATTCGGCTTGCATCAAATGCAGCAAAGTTCGGTTTTGTTTTCTCACGACGCGGCATTGTTCCAGAAGCAGCATCGAGTTGGTTCCTTCCGCGATTGGTGGGTATCAGCCAAGCCATGGAGTGGGTGGCATCGGGTGAGGTGTTCCCCGCCGAAGAGGCGATGGCAGGCGGTCTCGTTCGATCGGTCTATGCGACTGACGATCTGCTGCCCGCCGCCTACGCTCTCGCTCGCAGATTGACGGAATCATCATCAGCGGTCTCGATTGCGGTCGCCCGGAAGATGATGTGGAGAATGCTTGGAGCAGATCACCCAATGGCAGCACACAAGGTTGATAGCCGTGGCATTTTGGAGCGTGGTCGCTCTGAAGATGTCAAAGAGGGCATTAATTCGTTCTTCGAGAAACGAGCGCCGCAGTTCCCCGACAAGGTGTCTGATGGTCTGGGAACGATCTTTTCTGACTGGGACGACCCCACCTACGACTCGTAATCGTTGCGTAGGCTGTCTCTGTGAATGAAGAACCGCTCTATGAGCGCGTCGGCGGCGAGGAGTTCTTTCGTGAGCTTGTCGCTGCGTTCTACGACGGCATCGCAACCGATGCCCTCCTTGCACCGCTGTACCCGGAGTATCCAGATTTTGAGCCGGCAAAAGACCGACTTGCGTTATTCCTGATCCAGTACTGGGGAGGCCCGCACACCTATATGGAGCAGCGTGGACACCCAAGATTGCGCATGCGCCACCTCCCGTTTGTCGTCGGCGAGAAAGAACGTGATCATTGGCTCATGCACATGGCGTCAGCCGTCGAGAAGGTGTGCGATGGCCGCAATGGTGGCGCCGATCTCGCGAAGGAACTTCTTGACTATTTCGTTCCGGCTGCTGATCACCTTCGTAACGATCAGCCGCTCGGACTGCGGCCATGACGTCGCCGGTGATGAAAGTAAATGACCTTGTTGTCGAGTACACGTCATCACAAGGCACGATCCGTGCGGTAAACGGCCTTGATCTCTCCATTGCTGAGGGGGAGGTCTACGCACTGCTCGGTGAGAATGGTGCCGGAAAGACATCAACGGTCGAGGTGCTCGAAGGCCACCGCAGCAGAGTTGGTGGTCAAGTTGAGGTTCTTGGCATTGACCCGTCTGCCGGCGGGCCTCGTCGGAGGGAGTTACGTGATCAGATCGGCATCGTTCTACAAACCAGCGGAATCGAATCTGAGATCACACCACGTGAAGCATTGACGCTGTTTGGCGCGGTGTATCGAAACCCTTATTCCCTATCTGACGTCGTTGAACGGGTCGGTTTGGGCGACTTTGTTGATCAGCGCGTGGGATCATTGTCTGGAGGTCAGCGTCGCCGTCTCGACCTTGCGGTGGCGGTGATTGGTCGCCCACGGGTGTTGTTTCTCGATGAGCCGACGACCGGCTTTGACCCATCTGCCCGAAGGAATGCGTGGGAACTCATTCGGAGTTTGCATGCTGATGGAACGACCATTCTGCTCACCACGCATTACCTTGAAGAAGCCGAGTTTCTTGCCGACCAAGTTGGTGTGATCTCACGTGGTGAGATGTTGGTCGAGGGCCCTCCTCGAGAACTGCAACAGGTGCACGGACGCAGTGTCATGTCGGTCGAGATCGCGGGTGCCGGTTCGTCGTCTGATGTTGAGGCGTCGGTTGCGGCTGTGCTGGATGGAATCTCGTCGACGCTGGCGTGGCAGGGCGCGCGACTACTCATCACGACTGAGGAAACCACAAAGGTGTTGGAGCGAATCACCAGATGGGCGCTATCGACGGGTACTGATCTCAGCGAGTGGTCGATTGAGCACCCTTCTCTCGAGCAGGTCTTTCTTGAGTTGAATGCCGGCATCGATCGAGAGGGCGGCGATGACTGAAGCCCGTCAATTTCCGCCATCTCTTCCGTTGCTCATTCGGCAAGCGGGTCACCAGTTGCGCCTGTTTGTGCGAGTTCCGGTCGCTGTCTTTTTCACGATCGCCCTCCCATTTGTGGTGTTATTTATCATCAACGCCACCTCGAGTGATCGTCTGATTCGTGACCCGAATGGCGAATGGCCGGTTGATGCGTTTGTGTGTGTTGCGATCGCCGCGTTTACAGCCGTGTCGGCAACGTTCACCAACCTTGCGAATATGGTTCCGATTCGGCGTGAAGAAGGTGTGTTGCAGCGTTGGAGGTCGACGCCGCTGCCCGTGTGGGTGTTCGTCGGCGGGCATGTTCTTGCTGCCGTGGTCATTGCAGTAGCGAGTGTGGTGGTCATGCTAGCGGTCGGTGTTGCGCTCTACGGAGTGTCGGTGCCGTTGAGTTCAATTCCTGCTCTTGTGGTCACCGTTGTGGTTGCGACTACTGCATTTGCGGCGATGGGCATGGCGGTTGCGGCGTTAGTGCCGACGGCAAGTGCCGCATCAGGGGTCGCGAACGCAATCGTGTTGCCGATGGCGCTCATTTCGAATGTATTCATTCCGACGGAGTCTCCGCCGATAGCTCTCGACATTGCTGCAAACCTGTTGCCACTTCGACCTTTCGTCGATGCGGTGCAAGCCCCGTTGCATCCAACTGACCCGACGACGGTTCCTCAGTGGGGTGCACTCGGCGTCATCGTGCTCTGGGGGGTTGCCGGTTTCGCTTGTGCGGTTCGGACCTTTCGCTGGAATGCAGCCCCTGGCGGAAGCACTCGACGGCGACGGGTGGCCCACCAATCGGGGTGACGTCGTGCAGCAGCGAATTGTGCTGCTAACTGGGTTTGTTATCTCAACGCAAAACAGGCGATTGCTGAGGCCGCAGCCGCATTTAAAGAATCAACGTTCGGCGACATGGGGATACGGGCAGCGACGCAGCGAGCCATAGTCGTCGGTTGGAGTCCTGCGCGCTCAGATCCGACGAGTACTGCTCGTGGACGGTTGGGGTCGAGCTCTGCGGCCACACGATCGATTGGAGCGGCGGTCTCATCAGGTGTGAGTGCAATGAGGTCGCGTCGACCATCGAGGGCTTCGGCTTCGAGGAGGCCGTCAAGATCTGCTGTGCGTGCGTGAGGCAGCTCGAATGTGGTTCCCATCGCAACGCGAAGCGATCGCCGAGACAGCGGATCTCCGCTCTCTCGGTCAAGCAGCAAGCCGTCCCAACCGAGTCCAGCAGCGTTTCTCACAATTCCGCCGATGTTCGCTGGGTTGTCAACCTGTTCAACAATCACGAGACGGTGGGTTCGAGCGAGCAGTGAAATAGCGCTCGGTCTCGGTGGCCGCTCAAAAATCGCAACGATGGGGTGAGGCATGCCGAGTCCGGTGACGAGCTGGCGAATGTCCCCACCTCCGATGAAAACGTCAATGCCCAGGTCATGAGCGATGGGAGGCACTCGTTGCTCGTCAGCGAGAGCAGCGACTGGTGTGCAGCCGGCTCGCAATGCTCGTTCGACAACGAGATCGCCTTCGGCGAGAAAGAGGCCAGATCCATGGTCGTCGCGCTTGTCGGCTCGCGTGGTGAGTCCTCGCTCTCGCAGTCGAAATAGAGCGAGTCGCTCGTCGTCAACCGACTCGATATTGACGAATGGCATGTCAGAAGTCGGTATCAGAAGTGATAGGGGAAGGGCGACCAGTCAGGATCACGCTTCTCGAGAAACGAGTCACGACCTTCGGCGCCCTCGTCTGTTCCGTAGGCAAGTCGGGTGGCCTCGCCGGCAAAGACTTGTTGACCCACGATGCCGTCGTCGACAAGGTTGAACGCAAACTTCAACATGCGCTGAGCGGTCGGGCTCTTACCGCAAATGGTTCGGGCCCATTCGAGAGCGGTGCGTTCAAGTTCGGCGTGATCAGTAACGGCGTTTACTGCGCCCATCCGGTGCATGTCTTCAGCCGAATACTCTGAGCCGAGGAAGAAAATCTCTCGAGCAAATTTCTGTCCGACCATCTTCGCAAGGTAGGCCGAACCGTACCCTGCATCGAAGGACGCCACGTCGGCATCTGTTTGTTTGAATTTTGCGTGTTCGCGACTCGCAATGGTGAGGTCACACACCACGTGAAGGCTGTGTCCGCCACCTGCAGCCCAGCCGGGGACAACACACATCACGACCTTCGGCATGAACCTAATGAGCCGTTGCACCTCAAGAATGTGAAGGCGACCCGATCGCCCAGGGTCGACTGAATCCGCAGTCTCACCATCGGCATAGCGGTAGCCGTCTCGACCACGGATGCGTTGATCGCCACCCGAGCAAAACGCCCAACCCCCATCTTTTTGAGAGGGGCCATTGCCGGTAAGAATGACGCAGCCAACATCGCTTGACATGCGGGCATGATCGAGCGCTCGATACAACTCGTCGACCGTGTGTGGACGGAAGGCGTTGCGAATGTCTGGTCGATCGAATGCGATGCGCACGCATCCAACGTCACGGGCGCAGTGGTAGGTGATGTCGGTGAAGTCAAACCCGGGGACAACGTCCCATTGGGAGGCATCGAAAATTTCTGAGGTGTCGGGGCGAGCGCTCATGTCTCTATTGTCGCGGCTTCGTGCTCATTTGCTGGCATCGTTCCGCTGTTTGGCACCTCGCATGAGTCTGCACTGTTGAGTCGCTGGCGGAGCGCGAGCGCTAACAGAACCATCGATAACACGGCGAGAATCGGTTGGGTGGGGGCGAACCAGTCGAGTGCCCCAGAGGTACCGAGAGCGATGACCACCAGTTTGTTGCAGACCGGGCAGCCGATTGCGAAGAAGCCGAGTAGGCCACCCGCAATTCCTCGGCCTTCGTGTGTGACGGGCTGCGGTTTGGCGACATATGTTGCGAGTAGCAAACCTCCAAGCAGTGAGGTGACGGCGAGGCTGGGGTAACTCCACCAGGTGACGTCAACCGGGCGCCCAAATAGGGGGTTTGGGATGACATCGGTGGGGAGACCGACGGCGAAAGCGACCACCACGGCACCGACGACGGCGGTAAGCCATTGTCGGTGCCGCCAGTTATGCATGGAGATGAAGGTATCTGACGTGGAGTCAAGTTGGTCAGAGCCGAAGAAGCGCAGTGGTGGCGGCTGCCGCCAAGATCACCACGATGATGGGTGCTCGTCGCCAGATGAGCACAGCGGCAACGGCTACGCCTGCGCTTCGTGCATCAATGGTGAGAGATTTTCCGCTTGCGAATGTGAGTTGGGCAATGACTGCACTGACAACTGCGGCTGGAATGAGCGATCCGAGCCGTTCGAACATCGGAACTCTGCGTACGAGAGCGGTGCCCCCGTACATGCCGAGAAGGCGGAGGCTCGCCACACCAACGGCCAGCAAAATGATGATCGTCCACGTCATGAGAGAGCCGCCTTTGGCTCTGGCACCTTCAGGGCAACGACTGCTCCGGTGAGGCTGAGAATGATGGGGGTACCCGCCGGCGCAATCGGAAGCAGCGCAGCACAGAGCCCCCCGCCGACGAGGGCAGCGATGAGACCGGGCTTTTGTCGCAACAGGTTGGCGATGATCGCAAGAAGCAGTGCTGGGAAGACTGCGTCGAGACCCAACCGGTTTGCATCACCGATGATATTTCCAAGAAAGACGCCGGTGAAGGTGCCACACCACCAGCCAAGATGTAGCGCCCCGGTGACCCACCAGAAGGCGGTGATAACTCCCTTCGGAGTGGCCTGTTGCATTGCGACACCGACGTTCGGATCGAGGCAGTTGAGAGCGGCGCAGCTCCGCTGTAGATGACCCACCTGGATGCGGGTGCCAAGGCTTGCTGCGAGCAGGCCAAACCGTGATGCGACGACCCACCCAGCGATGAGTGCGGCGAGCACGCTCCCGCCGACGTCACGTACGGCTACATACGCGAGCTCTGACGTTGCTGACAAGACGATGCCGGCTGCAGCGATGGTCTTCACGGCTGAACCGACATGTTCATAGACGAGGACGTTGACGGTGACGCCGATTGCAAAAAACGTGAGGCCGATACCGATGAGGGTTCCCCATTCGGGGCGAGCACTCGTGGAGGTCCCGGACATCTTGCGAGTTTTGCATAAGGGTCGGTGTGCTCATGCGCCGGAGGTTGCTCAGACGAATTCCAGCGAGCACGGAAGGTTCGACTTCATCGACGAGGTTCGCAGTCTGTAAAACGGTCGTATGGATGATGTAGTGCTATACGAGGTTTCCGACGGAATCGCAAAGATCACGTTGAATCGACCCGATCAGATGAATGCGTGGACTGGCGAGCTCGGCGATGAGTTGCAGGCCCGCCTTGGCGAGGCTGACTGCGATGATGAGGTTGTTGTTGTCGTCATTACCGGAGCGGGGAAAGCCTTCTGCGCCGGTGCCGACCTTGGCGATGGCGAAAGCGGTTTTCTTCCGGTTTCAGCCGATGATGATGGTCGGCCCCGTCTATGGCCGTATCAAGTTCGCAAGCCGGTCATTGCGGCAGTCAATGGTCATGCAGTGGGCGTGGGCATCACATTTTCGATGCTCTGCGATGTCAGGTTGGTTGCAGAGGACGCCAAGGTTCAATACGCCATGGTTCGGCGGGGTGTGGTGCCCGAGCTTGCATCACATGTCATTTTGCCGAGGGTGATCGGATTCTCGAAGGCCGCCGAGTTGATGCTGACAGGTCGGATGCTGTCGGGAGCGGAGGCAGCGGAACTCGGGCTCGCTTCTCGGGCGGTACCTGCAGACCAGGTGTTGACCGAAGCGATGTCACTCGGTGCAGACATGGTCCGCAACGCCTCGCCGGTTGCACTTGCGGTATCGAAGCAATTGCTATGGCAAGGGGTGACAGCCGGTGTTGACGAGATGTTAAGCCGAGAGGGCCGCGTGATTAGTTCAATCGCTCGCATGCCCGATGCAGTCGAAGGAGTCACTGCGTTTTTCGAACGCCGAGATGCGGTCTGGTCGGGGAGTGTCAACGAGTCCGCTGACGACCTCCTGGAGTGTTAACGCTGAGAATTTTCGCTGTTAGACGAGCACCCAGGTGACACCGCCGATGTCGTGACGTTCTCCGACTCGTCGGCGGTCGGTGGCGACGAGATCAATTTGGTCGATACCTTCGCCTCGAGGCCCAGCGTCCGCAAAGGTGACGGAAGTCGACACTCCAAGTTCCTCCCAACGCGCACGCATCCCTTCGGGGTCGTGCGCGCCAACCGTGACACCGGCGATCGACGAAACAACGGAGTTGTGACGATGAGCGGTCCACGTATCGCCGGCCCAACGCCACGATCCCTCAGGGATCGCTTCGTCGAGTGAAACGATCGCCCCGCCGACATCTTTCGGGTGGAGATGCCGCCCACGAATGTCATGGTGATCGGCAGCCCAAATGATTCGTACGTCGCGATCTGCGAGGTCAGCAAGACGGTCGTCAAGGTCATCAACCTCGTGAAGCACCATGTAGCCGCTGTCACCACCTCGTCGCTCAAGCATTCGGCCCCCTGCAGTGCCCTCGGTTACTGGCGTGATGATCTCAATAAATTGATCCCCTACTACCATGAGAGCGTTTGTCAGTCCGAACTCTGAGACGTCGAGGTCTCTGACACAGATCGACAGCTGAAAGGTTTCGCAGAGTGCTGTTGCAACCGGTTCAAGGTCTTGGGCGACAAGGGCAACTTGACGAAGTCTGATCATGGAGTGATCCTTGCAACCTTGTGTCGCCGGTAGCGAGTCGGGTTCGCGCTCGTCCACAACAGTGTCGAGCGGGCAGGATGCAAAGACAGGCGATGAGGAGGTTCTGCAATGACCCGAGTGATGACCGAAGGACTCGAATTTCCAGAAGGGCCAGTTGCGCTCGAGGACGGCAGTGTGCTCGTCGTCGAAATAAAGCGGCAAACGATTACGCGCTGTTGGCCGGACGGTTCGACAGAGGTGGTTGCAGAAACCGGCGGTGGACCCAACGGAATGGCGATTGGCCCTGATGGAGCGCTGTACGTGTGCAACAACGGGGGATTTGCGTGGCGTGAAATCGATGGAATGACGGCACCGGGCCATCAAGGAGATGACTACGTCGGTGGGTCAATTCAACGTGTCGTGATCGAAACTGGCGAGGTCACCACCCTGTACACGGAGTGCGACGGTCACCAACTGCGTGGCCCCAATGACATCGTCTTCGACACCAACGGAGGGTTCTGGTTTACTGATCTTGGCAAGAGTCGCTCTCGAGATTCCGATAACGGCGGCCTCTATTACGCCCTTGCTGATGGATCCTCCCTTGTGTGCGCGGCCTACGGGTTGACGAAACCTAACGGGGTCGGCCTATCGCCCGATGGTTCAACGTTGTACGTGGCAGAAACGTCGGTCGGGCGTGTCTGGAAATGGGACATTGTCAGTCCGGGTGTTGTCGAGCGAGGAACGACGCCGCTTGCCCATGGCACCTTGCTCTACGGATTTGATGGCTACCAGCTTCTTGATTCGCTCGCGGTAGATGGTGACGGCAACGTGTGCGTCGCCACACTGGTCACCGGCGCCATTAGCGTGATCAGCCCCGAAGGTGAGCTGCTCGATCAGGTGCACGTTCCAAAATGGGATGCGTATGTCACCAATGTCTGCTTTGGTGGACCCGACTTAATGAGGGCATATGTGACGTCTTCAGGTTGGGGTTTGCTGTACGAGATGCCGTGGGAACGCCCCGGGCTTCGCCTCAACTATCAGTAACAGGTTTCGGTTTCGACATCATCAGTGCACCCACTGACCCGACACCGGCCACACATGCGCCGACGATGAATGTTCGGACGAAGTCGCGAGGGTCACGACCCTCGCCGAGAACGGTGAACATCGACTGAATGCCGGTGAGCATGCCGATGTTCATCAGGGTGGTACTCATGCCGTTTGCAATGCCGAGATCGGCGCTGTCGACCGCGTTTGCGACTGCGATCGAGTACGACGGTGATGCGAGGCCCATTGCGATGCCTGAAAGCGAGAGGCCAATGATGACGAGTGTCAGGTTCTGAGATTGCGCACCGCCGATCCACGCAGCCATCGAGAGCACCATTAGAACCGAGCCGACCAGTAAGAAGAAGCGCTCGCCAAATTTTCCTGATAGACGTCCACCGAGTGGAGACGTCAGGCTGTAGAAGGCAGGCCGGAAGAGCAAAATGAGAGCGATGGCTCCCACCGAGTAGCCAAACAAGCTCGCTAACAAAATCGGGGCGATGAGAAATCCACCCATGTAGGCAAATTGGCTCAGAGGTTGGCAGATTAGCGGCCCGGTGAAGTTGCGCAATTTGAAATAGTCGAGACGAAGCATTGGATGCTCGACTCGACGTTCAACCCGAAGAAATAAGCCAATGCCTGCCACTGCGCAGACTGCGAAGAAGAGGGGCAACGGAGCGGTGAAGCCCGAACGGCCACCGAACTCAAGGCAGAGCAGGAAGCCTAAGGTTCCAAGGGCGAGGGTTGCGGCACCAGTCCAGTCGATCGGCACGTAGCTATCGCCGCCAGACTTTCGAAGTGTGCGCCACGAGGCGGTGGTTCCGATAATTGCAAGGGGGAAGAGTCCAGCGAATACCGAACGCCATCCGAACGTTTCGATGAGCGGTCCGCCAGCAACGAGAGCGAGGACGGGCGCCCCGGTCATTGTCATCTGGAACCAGCCCATCGCCTCGCCGCGTTGTTCGAGAGGGTGCGCGGCCATGATAAGTGCCATCCCTGTCGGCATGGTCGCAGAAATGGCGAGACCGACCAGCATGCGGGCGGCGACAAATGCCCCTGCTGACGGCGCGAGTGCGCAGGCGAGGGTTCCGAGCCCGAGCAGTACTGCTCCGATGAGGAATATCTTCCGGTGGCCCTGACTGTCCCCGAGTCGTCCCATGATCGGGGTGGTAACTGCCATAACCAAGAAGAGGCCGGTAACCGACCACGCGAGAAAGCCCTCAGATGAGTTGAGGTCGTCGGCGATGGTCGGCAGCGATGCAGAAACAATGGTCATCGATGACGTAAACACGATGACGGTGGTCACGACAGTGATGAGAACTCGCTTCGCATAGCGGGGGTCGAGTTCGGTATCTGTTGTCGCCACATTGGGGGAACTGTGGGCGGTCACTGCGATGACTTTACGAGATAACACCTACGTTCACTCGCATCGAGGTCTTCTATACGGTGAAGCCCACGGTTCGGCACCGTGGGTGGTTCATCAGTACGTTCACTCTGTGGAAAGCAATGATCTGGGGCCACTGAACGCCGCACGTCGAGCGGTAGTTCTCTCGTCGGGTATCGAGCTTTCCGTTATCGATAACGAGCGCAATGAGGCATCGAGAGCGTGGTTGCTCGTTCACGGTCTTTCTTCTAATGCTCGTTTATGGGACGGTGTGCTTCGTCGCCTCACAGCTGAGGGCGACCGGGTGATTGCGGTTGACCAACGGGGCCACGGCCACTCGCAGTCGTCGCCAAGCGGCTACGAAATGGAAATCGTTGCCGATGACCTTGCCGAACTAGGGAAATCCCTCGATGTTGCGCAATTGTTCCTCGTTGGCCAGTCGTGGGGAGGCAATGTTGTGCTTGAGTGTTCCGCTCGACACGAGGGGCTGGCGTCGGGGGTCGTTGGCGTCGACGGTGGCTTCATTCGCCTAAAAGATCACTATCCGGAGTGGGAGGCATGTTGGGAAGAATTGGCGCCCCCAGTTCTTGAGGGCGTTCCCCTTCAGCGGATTGAGCAGTGGCTCGCCCAGACTGCAGCCGATTGGCCTGAGGAGGGTCGACGCGGAACTCTCGCTAACTTCACCGTGCGTGAAGACGGCACTATCTCTCCCCGGTTGAGCCGCAACGACCATCGGGATGTGCTCGCAGGTTTATGGCGCCATGAGCCCGCTGATGCACTGTTGCGTACGACTGCACCGGTGAGATTTTTTGTTGCCGACAGTGGTGATGCAGACCGACGCGCCCAGCGCCGATATGCGATCGATGCGCTCGTCGCTCAGGGTGGAACCCAAGTTGATGCGGTCTGGTTCGAGGGGGCTCACCACGATGTGCATGCGCAGCGCCCCGACGATGTGACTTCGGCTCTGTTGGACTTCGCAGGCCACTATTCTTGAGCTTCAGTTGAGGCGTCGGTGACGCGGCTGTGACGTGCCGTTCCCAACACGCGTTGTCTCGTTCGTGGAAGAATGACAGCGGTGAGAGGGCACGAACATCGACGAGGCGGGGAAAGTCGCAGCAGAAGTGTGGTGCTCACCGGGTTTATGGCGACCGGCAAATCGACAGTCGGCCGACAACTTGCCGCAAGGCTGCGTTACGGCTTCGTCGATACCGACCGCCTTATCGAAGAACGGTTTGGTCCGATTTCGGAGATCTTTCGAACTCAAGGTGAGGAGCGCTTCAGAGCGATTGAGCGCGAGTTGGCATCCGAGCTTGCTGCGTTGCCTGCGCTCGTCATCGCAACCGGTGGGGGGATGCTTGTCGACAGTGCAGTGGCAGACGTCTTTATTGGCGCCGGCTCATTGGTGGTGAGCCTTGTTGCCGATGTTGACACTATTTATCAACGTGTCGGCGGAGAACGGGCCGGAGAACGACGGCCGATGCTTGCGGTTGCCAATCCTCGACAGCGCATCGCAGAACTCGTTGCAGAACGAGAATCGGCCTACGCAAGGTTTCCTCAGGTGCGGACCGACACCAACTCATCAGTACGGATTGTTGATGAGATCGTTGCTCTGATGTAGTCGGTCAGAGGTTGCAGCCAACATGGTCAGCGATGACATCTGCTGCATGAGCAAACGTTGAGGCAGCATCCCCTTCGCCCTCAGTTGAGGCGAGCACCCGCCAGATCTCTGCCGACTCGGCGAGTGTTTGACAGTCTCGGCTTGCCGCTAAGTTGGCGATCGCAGTGAGGTCTGCCGGGATTCCATGGTCAAATTCGATTCCCGAATCTTTGGTGATGTCGATCGCTCGACCGTCGAGAGCGATACCGGTGAAGATTGCAGAGTCGCCGTTGTCGTCGGGAGGTTGAAGGCCGGTGAGCGCAATGACGGGGGCTTCCTCACAAAGTAGAGCGTTCGATGTCCGCTGTACGGAATGTGTGCGGCATCTGCGGGCGACCACTTCGAGGGGCGAAAAGCCGAGAACCCCGGGGTGCTGAGCGAAGGCCGTCTCGAATTCGGTCAGAGAGTCACAGATTTCCATTGCGATGTCGAGAAGCTCGACGGTCTCATCGATGTCGATGGCGAGGGCGGCTGCATCAACTCGACGTTGGCACGGATCGGCGGGGGCCGCAGATGGAGTCTCTGCCGTGCACGCGGTCAGAGTGAGCGCCAACGCCGCAGCGGCAAACGACCACAGTCGGGTGATCGAGGAAGACTGCATCCCTCTATGTTGCCCGCCGACCGAGGGTCGGGCAAGGCATGCAGGTAGTGTCTAAGGTCTGGCGACGTGGCCGAGTGGCTTAGGCAAGGGCCTGCAAAGCCCTGTACATGGGTTCGATTCCCATCGTCGCCTCTGAGAGATCGGGTAGTTACACCCTCCGATCCTCCCGCAAGGGCGTGGAGTCTCTACTGTCAGATCATGACCGGAGATTCAACGCGTATTTTTCCTATTGAGGATCCATCTCCCGAAGTAGCCGACTTTATTGACCGTGCCGGGCTGAAAGGGCCAAATGGAAAGCCGATCAATATCTTCGGAACCCTTGCTCACCACCCCGATCTTCTTCGTAGGTGGATGGTGTTTGCGGGCCACATCATGGCGAAGAACACGCTGTCGCCTCGAGATCGCGAGATCCTCATTTTGCGTGCCGGGGTGCGTTGTGGCTCCCGCTACGAGTTCGCGCAACACGCCCAAATCGCAAAAGATTGTGACCTTTCTGATGATGACATCGAGGCGACGAAAGGCCCGATCGACGCATGGCCCGGATCAGACCTCGAAAAGGCATTGTTGTCAGCTGCTGATGAATTGCACGCCCGCCAACGAATTGATGACATGACGTGGGCTTCGCTGTCAGAGCATTACAGCACCGAGCAACTTCTTGACATCGTGTTTACCGTCGGTCAATACACCCTGGTCTCAATGTTGTTGAATACGGCAGGGGTTGTCATCGATGATGGTATTCCCGACCTGTTGTGATCGGTGGACGAGGCCGTTTTTTGGTCTTGTGCCGATTCCAGTCGCACGAGGTGGTCAGAACCCGCTACCGTTACCCGAATACGCCGACGCTTCGAGCGATTGGCACGCACCTACACCTCAGATGAACGCACCCGAATGACAACCACAGATGCCCTCACAAGGGTTGTTGTGCCCGGACAGCACTTGCTTGCGCCGCTGTGTGGTCCGCGAGACGTCAATGTGCGGGCGATCGAGTCAGCGTTTCCGGCGGCATCGATTCAGATTCGTGGCGATGAGATCCTCATCAAAGGAAATGAGTCAAGTCGTGTCGGCCGGCTCTTTGAAGAGTTGATCGCATTGATCGAGCGTGGCCAAGAGCTCGATGATGTCACATTGGGTCGTGTGATTCAGATGGTGCAAGCCGATGAGCGACCCTCCGAGGTGCTTACCCATCAGGTATTGCGAGGTTCTCGTGGTCGCCACGTGCGTCCGAAGACCTCGGGTCAAAAGCGGTACGTCGATGCAATCGAGCGAAATGTCATCACGTTTGGAATCGGCCCTGCGGGTACCGGAAAGAGTTGGCTGGCGATGGCGATGGCGGTGAAAGCGTTGCAGGCGAAAGAGGTTCAGCGCATCATCTTGACGCGGCCGGCCGTTGAGGCCGGCGAACGGCTCGGATTTTTGCCTGGTGACTTGATGGCAAAGATCGACCCGTACCTTAGGCCGCTGTACGACGCCCTGTACGACATGATCGATACCGACGGAGCTCAGAAGTTACTTGAGCGAGGGGTTGTTGAGGTTGCGCCACTTGCGTTTATGCGTGGTCGAACCCTCAACAATTCATTCATCATTCTTGATGAGGCTCAGAACACTACACCTGAGCAAATGAAGATGTTCCTCACCCGAATTGGATTCGGATCGAAGGTTGTTGTCACCGGTGATGCGACTCAAGTCGACGTTCCCGACGGCCGGAGTGGCCTCAGCGGGTTGCAACAGGTGCTCGACGGAATCGAAGGCTTGGGTTTTGTGAGACTTGGTGCTGGTGACGTTGTCCGTCACCGAATTGTCGCTGACATTGTCGCAGCGTACGAAGAGCGGACGTCGTCATGAAGGAGCCGTCAAGTCCCACCGACGGCAGCCAATCGCATGCGGTTGTCGTCACCGAAAACGCCCAAGACGTTGTAAACGTCGATCTTGATCGGTGGGGGTGTCTTGCAGAGGCCATTCTGCGCGCCGAGGGTGAATCGGGTGAACTTACGCTCACCTTTGTTGATGTTGCCGACATCATCGACCTGAAAATTGAGCATTTCGGTGACGCAGGCGAGCACCCAACCGACGTGCTGTCATTCCCTCTCGATGTTGATGCTAGGGAAGGCGATGATGTGCCTCGTCTGCTTGGAGACGTCGTCATTTGCCCTGAGGTCGCCGACCTTCAGGCATCGACCCACGCTGGAACGTTTGATGATGAGATTGCATTGCTCGTCGTACATGGCATTCTTCACATCCTCGGCTTTGATCATGAAAGCGTTGCTGATCGTCACGAAATGCAGTTGCGCGAGCGCGAGCATCTCATCAACCATTTCTGGCACAGTGAGGTACCTGAGGGGTTTAGTTTTGATCACCGGGCAGAGGTGAGGTCATGAACGGCGCCAACCTCGTAATGCTTCTCGTCATCATTGTGCTGCTGTTCGCGTTGATCTTTTTGGCGATAGCCGAAATGGGCCTGTCAAAGATGACGAAGCCCCGGGCTGCTGCGATTACCGAGGACAAACCGCGTGTTGAGCCCAGTCTGACCGCCCTCGTTGACAACCCAGAAGGATGGATCAACCCGCTGTTGTTGATGGTTAACGTGTGCCAGACCGTTCAAGCAACCTTGACGGGAATTGTTGCGGGGAATTTGTTTGGGGGAGTCGGCGTCGCCGTCGGTGTCACGTTGAACGTCATTGTCTTTTTTGTGCTCGCAGAGGCGGTCCCGAAGACGTATGCCGTGCTCAATCCTGATCGGGCAGCCATGATCGCTGCCCGACCGGTGCGGGCGCTCACTGCGTTTCCTCCGCTGCGGATGATCTCCGCAGGCCTGATTGGCCTCACCAATGTGCTGGTGAAAGGCCGTGGTTTAGAGAGTGGCCCATTCGTGAGCGAGCAGGAGTTTCTCGGCATCGTCGAGGCCGCCGCTCAAGATGAGGTCATCGAACACGAGGAGCGCGAACTGATCGAGTCGATCATCGAGTTTGGTGACACGGTCGCTCGGGAGGTCATGGTTCCTCGACCTGACATGGTGATGGTGGCAAACACGGCAACCATTACCGACGCGCTGAACCTTGGAATTGCGCATGGCTTTAGTCGCTTGCCGGTTTCAGGCAGCGACGAGGATGACATCGTGGGTCTCGCCTTCACGAAAGACCTCATGCGCGCAGAGCGCGAAGGCCGCGGTGATCTTCCGGTGCTCGACCTCGCGCGAGATGTGACATTCATTCCAGAAAATAAACCCGTTGCCCGGCTGATGCGTGAGATGCAGGACAGCAAATTTCATATTGCGATCGTTGCTGATGAGTACGGCGACATCGCCGGGCTCGTCACACTCGAAGACTGCCTCGAAGAGCTCGTCGGCGAAATTGTCGATGAGTACGACGCCGAAGAACATGACATTGAGCGCCTTGACGACGGCACACTGCTGGTTGACGGCGGTCTCAACATCGGTGATGTCGCTGATGAACTTGGCATTGACATTCCGAACGAAGATTTCGACAGTGTCGGCGGGTTCGTCTTCTCCGCCCTTGAGCGCGTGCCTGAACCTGGTGATGCGATCGACTTTGAGGGTTTTTCGTTTGTTGTCGAGTCGGTGGAAGGGCGGCGTGTACGCCGCGTGCGCATCACTCTCGTTCCTCAAGACGGCGGCGACGACCTTGCAGCCGAGGCCTCATCTGACTAACTTTCGTATGTAGCGTTTCATGTACATTCGTCCTATGGACGTATCTCTTGAGGGAAAAGTTGCGCTCGTCACGGGTGCATCACGAGGAATTGGTCAGGCGATTGCAGAAACAATGGCTGCCTCTGGCGCCAAGGTCATGTTGACGTCCCGGAAGCTTGACCAACTTGAAGCGGTAAAGGCCGAAATGGAAGGCGACGTAGATGTCATTGCCTCACATGTCGGTGATGCTGACTCCGGTGAGAAAACGGTGGCGGCGACAATCGAGCGTTTCGGTTCGCTTGACATTCTTGTGAACAACGCCGGGACAAACCCGTATTACGGCCCCGTGCTTGAAGTTGATCAGGGCCGTTGGGACAAGACCTTTGAGGTCAATCTTCGAGGACCAATGTTCTGGTCAGCGGCCGCCCATCGCGCCGCATTCGCAGAAAAGCCTGGAGTCATCATCAACATGGCCTCGGTCGGTGGGCTCCGGTCAGGGCCACACCTCGGCGTCTACAACCTCACGAAAGCGGCACTAATACATCTGACAAAACAGCTCGCCGGTGAAATCGGGCCGACCCGAGTGCTCGGTATCGCTCCGGGGCTTGTCGTCACAGATTTTGCTCAGGTGCTCGTTGACAATTTCGGCGACAAGTTGGCGAAGGAACTTCCGGTGAAACGCCTTGGTGAGCCTCAAGACATTGCGAATCTCGCGACATTCCTTGCATCTGACCTTGCCTCATGGATCACCGGCGAAACCTACGTCATCGACGGTGGGGCGGGTGTAAAAGACGCCGCAGGGTGACGTCGCTCATACGGTGAGTTCGCTACGTCGAACCTTTCCGAGGGCAGTGCGGGGAATGGCCTCAACAAGTTCGAGTTGTTTAGGGAGGGCGTAGCCCGGCAGTTGCGCTCGACAGTGCTCACGAATGTTGTCAAGTGACAAGTTGGGGCGCGCGCTGACGACGAACGCAGCAACAATCTGTCCCCACTCGTTATCGGGTAACCCGGTTACGGCTACGTCGTGAATATCTGGATGCTGAATCAGTTGGCGTTCGACATCGTCTGGCCACACCTTCTCGCCGCCGGTGTTGATGACATCGCCCCGCCTGCCTTCGACATGAAGACTCCCGTCGTCGCGAAGGAATCCGAGATCACCGGTAGGAAGCCACCCATCGCTGGTCAGAGGCGAGGTGCCGTCGCGGTAGCAGCGGAGAAGCATCGGCCCTCGTAGATGCACTTCGCCATCTCGAATCTCGATCTCGACACGGTTGAGAGGCTTGCCGTTGTACACGACCCCGCTTCCTGTTTCGGTGAGCCCATAGGTTGCAATGCAATGAGATGGTCGATCGGCTGGTGGACGTGCGCCCCCGAGCACGACGACCCGGAAAAGTGATGGATCAATTCTTTGGAGAGTGGTGGCTACCAGTGAAACAAGGGTCGCCTCCGACGCGCTGACGACCTCTGCATCAAAGCCATCGATCACGGTGAGCGTGGTTCCGGTGATGAGAGATCGGGTGATGACAGAGAGACCGCCGACGTGCGCAAGCGGAAGGCAGGCAAGCCAATGGTCGTCATCGGTTACTTGCAGGCGTTCTGATGTTGCTCGGGCTGACGCTTCCACCGCTTCGTGGGTGAGCACCGCTGCTTTTGGCGGCCCTGAAGAGCCGCTCGTTGCGATGACGAGGGCATCTCCTGATTCCACCGGTTCTCCGTCGCTAAGAGCCGCTTCGCCATCTTCTGAGATAACCGTTGCGACGCCGAAGCGCTGCAGCATTGAGCGTTGTGCAGCCACGGGTAGTCGGCGATCGAGAGGAAACACTGCATCGCCTCGTTCCCACACCGATTGGAGAGCGTGAACGAAATCTGGCGATCCAGGAAGGTTGAGGGCAGTGAGTTTGGGCATCTCTCGAGTGGGGGTTGAGTTGTGAATCCGGGGTTCATGCACCATCATTGCCGAAGTATGAGCAGCGCGCCATCACTACGCATTTGGATTGCTGGTGCGCGTCCGCGGACGTTGCCCGCAGCGGTGGTGCCAGTTGCGGTAGGTGCTGCGGTTGCGGTCGACGACACAGGGTGGTCATCGGTGTCGTGGGCTGGTGTCGTTCTTGCTCTGGTGGTCAGTTTGTTGTTGCAGGTGGGGGTGAACTACGCAAATGATTATTCAGATGGGGTTCGTGGCACCGATGATGTGCGGGTTGGTCCTCTTCGGCTTGTGGCGTCCGGTTCCGCCGCTCCTGAACAGGTGCGAGTGGCTGCGCTCATGAGCCTTCTTCTGGCCTCGGTAGCTGGTCTTGCCCTGGCGGCAATGACGTCGTGGTGGCTCATTGCGGTTGGCGTCGCTGCGGTGCTTGCGGCCTGGGGCTATACGGGCGGTCCGAAGCCCTACGGCTACCTCGGCCTTGGTGAGGTGTTTGTGTTTGTGTTCTTCGGTTTGGTTGCGACGGTGGGTACGACCTTCGCCGCAGTCGAGCAACTGCTGTGGAGGTCGTGGGTAGCAGGCGCAGGGGTTGGTGCGCTTGCCTGCGCGTTGCTGGCCGTGAACAATTTGCGTGACCTGCCGACCGATCGAGATGTAAACAAGCGAACGCTGGCAGTTCGGCTTGGTGACGCTCGCACGCGAGTCATGTTCACCATGCTTGTTGTCGTGGCCTTGGCGAGCTCGGTCGCAATCGTTGACCTCGGGGCTCTTATCGCTCTGGTCGTTGCGGTGCCGGCGATATCGGTGGTGAGAACGATTCACAGTGGAGTAGATGGCGCAGAACTCATCCCGGTGTTGGGCGCAACAGGGAAATTGCAGTTGTTGTTTGGCGTGTTGTTGAGCGTCGGTCTCGTCATTGTGTAGACGGAGAGCGTGTGCTGACGCTGTTTGCCCAATCAGCGACGTGGTCAGCGAATTCTTCGCTGTGCTCAAGGTGAACAGCGTGGCCTGCGCCGCTCATCGTGACGTGTTCGGCCTGGGGCATTGTCTGCGCAAGACGTGCACCGAGGGCGAAGAACTTTTCGTCTTCGCTGCCGGTAACGACGAGGGTGGGAACATCGATTGAGGCGAGTTCGTCCCAGAGCGGCTGTTGGCATCCGGTGCCTGCGTGGCGCAGAGATTCAGCGAGGCCGGTGCTGCTATTGCGTTGTCTAGCTGCGAGGTCAGTGGCGGTTGGCCGAAGACGTGAGAACAGTGGAAGAGCCATCCATCGTTGCAGAAATGCAGAAACTCCGTCGCGCTCAATGCTGTCAGCGAGAGCGAGATCGGCATTTCGTCGTTCCTCACGTTCCTCGCTTGTCTCGAGTCCGGCTGTCGTGCTGACGAGCACAAGTGCAGTCACGACCTCGGGATGCTGGGTGGCGATGTGGAGCAGGTAGCGACCACCCATGGAGTAACCGATCCAGATTCCGGGTGAGGCAAGGTCTGCGATCGCACCGGCCCCCTCAGTGAGGGAGAAGGGGAGGGTCATGTCGTTACCGTGACCAGGCATATCGGGAGCCCAGAAGGTTGCTGCCGGAATGCGCTCTTTCAGTGCAGCGATAGTTTCAGCCCAACTTTCTGAGGTTTGGGTGAACCCATGGAGAAGGTTGAACTGCATGGTGACGTTCTAGACCTCGTTCATACGATCGGCGAGCCGCCTTAGAACGCGCTCAAAGGTCTCAGACTCTTGGGCGCCAGGAATCGACCATTGCCCTTCGACGACATACGTCGGGACAGCCGTGATGCCAAGTTCAGAGGCACCGAGCAGTTCATTTCGCACTTCCTGCTCACCCTCGTGTGTTTCGAGAAATGCGAGGGTCTCAGCTCTATCTGCACCCAGCTGCTGCATGAGTTCAGCGAGTTCATCGGGATCTCCGACGTTGTTTCCGTTGGTGAAGTAAGACGCGAGGAGTAGTTCTTTCACATCTGATTGTGCGATCGGCGAGTCGGGTTGACCGGCCCGCCAGATCAATCGGTGTGCAAGGAGGGTGTTTGCTCGCTGTGCGTTATCCATCTGGAAGTCGAGTCCGGCTTCCGCAGCGACTGAAGTCACATGAGAGAGAATGCGGTCGGCTTGCTCAGGTCCGCCAAATTTTCGTTCGTAAACGCCCCGCACAGGTTCGGTCTTCCCAGGCGAAGCGGTCGGGTCGAGTTGATATGCCCGATACGTGACCTTGACGCGTATGTCATCTCCGAGATTTGCGACAGCAGACTCAAATTTTCGCTTTCCGATGTAGCACCAAGGACACACGACATCAGACCAGATATCGATGTTGATGGTGGGTGTGTCAGAAATCGTCATAACACGACGATACGTCGTCAGTGATAAGGCCGTATCGTCGGGGACGTGTCGGCATCGGCAACTTTTTCTGCGACTCTGTTTGACGAGTGGGTTTCGCTCGGCCTCACCGACGTTGTCATCGCACCAGGGTCTCGTAGCACTCCGTTAACTATTGCGGCTTCTCGGGAAAAGAGGATTCGCTCCCATGTCATTCTCGATGAACGTGTTGCGGCGTTCGTGGCCCTCGGACTCGGGTTGCGTGGACGTCCCGCCGCCCTCATCTGTACGAGTGGGACTGCTGCCGCCAACTTTTTGCCGGCGGTTGTCGAGGCGGGCCTTTCCGGAGTACCGATGCTCGTGTGTACTGCCGACCGGCCGCCCGAACTTCGCGGAGTCGGCTCCCCGCAGACGATCGACCAGGTCAACATCTACGGATCTGCTGCGAAGATGTCGATCGATGCTCCCGTGCCCGATGACTCTGAGCCATCAACGTGGAGAACATTCGCTCGCGACATGTATACGGCTGCCAGAAGCGGCCCGGTGCACCTCAATCTCCCTTTCCGAGAGCCGCTCCTTGGAGGGGTTGATGAACTCCCGGCGCCATTGGCTGAATTATCGACCGAGGAGGGGCGACCTGCGCTGGTCGCGCTTCCCGATTCTGTTCAGGTGGATCGCGGCATCATCGTCGCCGGCGGAGCATCAGGGGTTGATGCGCACACGATCTCTCGCATTGCTGAGGCCTTGAGTTGGCCAATTCTTGCTGATCCACTCTCTGGTGTGCGCTCTGACGTCCGCTCGGTCGCAAATTTTGATGTCCTCCTTCGTCATGAGGGTTTTGCAAACAGCCATGTCCCGCAAGCGGTGCTTCGATTCGGCCGACCGCCCGCATCCAAGGTGCTGTCGATGTGGGTGAAAAACTCGGGTGCTCCCGTGATCCAAGTTGGGGGCCCGGGCGTGATCGACCCCGACCGCAACGTGGTCGTTCACTGTTCAGCCGATGACGTTGACGCTGCGATCGCTCAGGGCTTCACAGGGGCGACGGGTTCTCGTTGGGCCGAATCGTGGAGAACGTCGTGGCTCGAGGTGGACGCAATCGCAGAACAGACCCTCAGCGAGTTGCTCCTTGCGCCCGAGCTTTCAGAGCCCACCGTTGCTCGAGTTGTGGCTGATGCTGCGCCGAGTAATGCCCGGGTGGTGGTCTCTTCGTCGATGCCGGTGCGAGATCTCGAGTGGTTTGGCGGGCGTCGGGCAGCCGCGCATTCGAACCGCGGGGCAAACGGTATTGATGGCGTCATGTCGACATCACTTGGCCTTGCTCTTACCGGTGTGCCGGTCATTGCGGTCATTGGAGACCTTGCGTTTGTGCATGACAGCAATGCGCTGTGGGGAATTGGGGCACACGACGTTGATCTTCGAATCATCGTGATCGACAACGACGGGGGCGGAATCTTTTCTTTTCTTCCTCAAGCTTCAGAGTTGCCGAGTGCTGAGTTTGAACGCCTATTTGGAACCCCACATGGCACAGATCTTTGCGCGGTTGCTGCCGCCCACGGTGTTGAAGCGGTGTCGGTACAAGATCGTGATGAACTTATCAGAGAACTCGCAATTCCTGGCCCGCGTATGATTCGGGTTCCGAGCAATCGTCGCCGAAATGTTGCGGTGCACGAACTCCTCGTCGATGAAGTTCGTAAAGCAATCGGTTGAGGTCACAGGCGCCTTGGGTTAGGGCCGAATTATCGCTCCCAGCATCGCTTGCAGCTTTGCCTGTGTTTCGGCAAGCTCCGACTCAGGGTCGCTATCTGCGACAATGCCACCACCGGCAACGAGCCGAGCTTGGTGGCGATCGTCAGAAAACTCGGCGCAACGCAGTGAAACTGCCCACTCACCATCGCCTGCAGCATTTACCCATCCGACAGCTCCGCCGTATCGACCTCGGGTGAACCCTTCAGAATTCACAATGAGATCGATCGCCGAGGCTCGGGGGTGGCCACCGACCGCAGGGGTTGGTTGGAGTTCTCTGACCAATTCGACGACAGTCGGATATGGCTCGCTGAGATGACCCTCTGCGAGTGAACCCAGGTGTTGCACATTGGCCACCTTGATGATCGATGGCTCAGGTGTCCAGTCGAGGTAGCTGCAGAATGGCAACAGCGACTCTCTCACCATCTCGATTGCTGCTTGGTGCTCGATCTGGTTCTTTTCGCTGGCCAATAGCTCGGCAGCAAGTTGAGCGTCAACCTCGTCGTTTCCTGTTGTTCGAGTTGTGCCCGCAAGAGGGTGGGAACAAACAGTTGCACCGTTGACGCTGACGAGCAGTTCGGGTGATGCCCCGACGAAACCCTGTATCGAAAAGCGGTAGGTAGACCCAAAGGTGGCATCAAGCCGTCGGAGCACGGCATGAATACTCATTGCGTGGTCGGCGGTCACCATCACGGGCCGGGCGATAACCGCTTTGCGAAGTTTGCCCGATCGCACTGCGTTACGGGCTCCGGTCACCGCTTTGAGGTAGGTCGAGATCGCAATCGGTGAGGTGACGTGAAAGCTGTTCGCCGTGGGAGGTGGAGGCGGATTCACTGCGAGAGACCCAAATATGCGGTCGACGTCGTGCTCGGCTGCACAGACAACGGCGTATCGGTACCCCGATCCGTGGTCGACGATGGTGAGTTCAGGAATCGTCAGTGTTGCAGGAGCTCCGGGCAAAAAGTCGATGCATCCAAATGCGAGGGGAAGCAGAGCGTTGTCTGCAGATGATTCGTTCCGTCGCTCGATCGTGAGCAGTTCCTCGACGGCTCGGTCGACATCGACGACCGCTGCACGACCAATCCCCACTCGACCAGACGTTGCGCTCTTGAAGAGCAGTCCGTCATCACCAGCGATATCGACCAGTGGTACGTGCTCAAAGGGTGTGCCCGCAAGGTCGCGGGTGACGGCAATCACAGTGGGTCTCGGGTGCCGGTGAGAAGTTGGGTGAGCCCGCCGCTGAGTTCAGCGTGGTGGGCGTCAGCAAACCCAGCGTCTTGAAGGGCGGCGACCATCTCTGTTGGAGATGGAAGGTAGGCAACACTTCTCGGTAAGTAACGGTACGCGCCGCGGTCAGACAAGAGACCTCCGATAAACGGCACTATTTTACCAAAGTAGATCGAGTTGCCCCATCGAACCACTGGATTACTTGGCACTCCGACATCAAGGAGGGCGATTCGGCCTCCGGGACGAACCACGCGTGCAAGTTCGCCAAAAAACTCATTGAGGTTGGTGAGGTTCCGTAGTGCGAACCCA
>DLTS01000072.1 GCA_002501485.1 Acidimicrobiaceae bacterium UBA7830 | reverse complement strand
CGGCTCCGCGACGCGTTCTTTCAACCGATCGACCTCCGCAGTGAGGCGCTCGATTTCTGAATCGTGTGCTGGTTGTTCACCACTTTTCACCGGCAAGGCTCCCTTCGGTCTAAATATCATCCCACACGTTTGTCAATTATTCACCCACGAACGCGGTAATTCCCGCCAGAAGAACTGGGTATAGTCGGCTCCTAAGGGTTACAATCTTCCCAACTTCCATCCGGCGTACACGAAGGAGCCCCCATCCATGAAGGTTTGGATTGACCAAGATCTTTGCACCGGCGACGGACTTTGCGAGGAAATCGCGCCAGACGTGTTTGCGCTGCTCGACGACGGTCTTGCCTACGTAAAGGAGGGCGACAAGATCTTCGCCGAGGCGAAAGGCAACTCGCAGGGTGCAGATGGAATGGCTGAATTCACTGACAGCCAGCTCGACGGAGTTGTTGAATCCGCCGAGGAATGCCCCGGCGAGTGCATCTACATTGAGCCCTAACCTCAGCCTTTTTCTTCCTCAATACCTGCGTCGGTAGAGGTCTTGGTTTCATTTTCTTGTGCAATTCGCCTCGAGCTCTGTCCTAAAAAGCGGCCTGCTGTAAGGAATCCAGTGTGGGCAACCATGCGATGATCGGGGCGCACTGACTGTCCATCGATATGCCAGCCTCGGTGTAACACCTCAATCGTCCGCGTGTCGAGCCAGCGGCCTTTGAGTCGCTCTCGAGTTTGTGCAGCTTGAGTGATTGAGGGGGTGTACGCAACCAATATTCCTCCCGGCCTTAAGACCCGCTCAGCATGCGGGATAACGTTCCACGGCTCGGGTAAATCGAGTACTACACGGTCGAACGGCCCATCGTCGAGATCGATACCCTCGTACGAGTTGCCGATCTTCACGTTGTAACGCTGGAGGACTTTTTCACCGAGAAAAGATGCGACGTTTGCACGGGCTCGATTCGCAAAATCCTCACGTATTTCGTACCCGGTAATCTCCGCTCCCCACCTCAGCATCGTCATCGATAATGCGCCAGACCCCACTCCACTCTCAAAAACCTTCACGCCGGGAAATATGTCGGCCAACACACATATCGGAGCTAGATCTTTCGGGTAAATCACCTGAGCGCCCCGAGGCATCTCGAGAACGAAATCCTCAAGCGTCGGCCTCAGCACGGTGTACTCCGCTCCATGAGTACTCCGGAGCACCGTCCCCTCCGCTTCTTCAACAACGTCAGCGTGAGGAACGAAGCCAGCGTGGCTATGGAACTCTCCGCCCTCGACGAGTTGGACGAGGTACCGACGCCGCTTCTTGTCGAGCAACAGCACCCGCTCGCCGTAGGTAAATGTGTGGTTAGTCACCATGCTGGCTCCCCCATTGAGCGTCAAAAAGTTTCCGTGCCTTCTTGTTGAGCACCATTCTGACTGGAATCTGCTTATGACCCGAGGTCGTCTCGACAAGCCGACAAAATGCGCAGGCCTCGTCACTTGTTCCCGATGGTGCGCCGCAACGAGGGCATGAACCCGGTGCGGAAATTGACGCACTGTGTTCGAGCAGCGGTCTCATGCGCGCAAGAAAACCAAGATAGAACGATGCCTTCGTTCCGGGAGAGGTGCTGTCGAGAGTGTTGAGGGCATCCTTGTACGAAAGATGCTTGTTGCCGACCGCCATTGGACACTCCTCGACCACGTACTCAATGCCTCGAACTACGCACCAGGCGGCCATTTCACGCTCGGTGAGTCGCACGAGTGGCTTCACTTTCTTTCCGAAGCCATTTCCGGAATGCAGAACCGGACCTTGGCGTCTTAGATACTCCACATCCCACCTCAATGTGTTCCCAAAAAGAACCGCTGCTTCGTCATCAAGATTGTGTCCTGTTGCCAGCACGTCATAGCCCTCGCGCTGCGCAACCTCGTCAAAAATGTGTCGTTTCGAAAGCCCGCACGCTGAACACGGGCTTCTGCCGGTAACGCCCGCCGCAGTTGGGATATCAAATCCATGTTCGTTTCGGATATCGACTTCCAGCAGTTTTAACCTGCGCCGCTGAGCAAAACGGCGGGTGATTGCACCGCTTTCGGTACTGTAGTCACCAATCCCGAGACCGATATAGAGACCGTCGGCCTGAAAGCCAGCGTCAATGAGCATGTCCCAGAGAGCGAGGGAATCCTTGCCTCCCGACACCGCGACAAGAATCCGATCGTCTGTCGTGAACATCCCAAAATCGCTGATCGCCTTCGACAGTTGCCGTCGGCATAGTTGGACGAAATGCTCAGTGCAGAAATTGGCATTGTGACGGGGAAGGTCAATGACGGCTGCTTCACCGCACGAGCGACACTTCGACATCGCTAACCTCCTGAAATCACAGGACGAAGTTCAACGCTGTCTGATTCATGAAGAACTGTGTCTGAAGGCACCAACGTGCCATTACAGATGACGATGTAACTTTCAGGAGCAAAACCAAGTTCTATGAGAACCGCCCGTGCAGGCCGCCCACCTCGAACTTCAACCTCTCTGGAGGGTTGACGTAGGCGAATGATCAACGCCGACCACCACGACGAACTGCAAAGGACATCGCTGATCCAGGCCTGATCTTTATCCTTCGAACCACCTCGGGTTCCCGTCGCACAAGCTTGCCCACACCACGCATGACGAGAACGCTTATAGCCATTACCCGGTACGCCGGGCTCCCTCCCCAGATTCCCCGTCGAATCGATGTAGAAACCGCCCGATCGACCATTCGCTGCCTCTTATTCATCGAAATCAGAGGCGACGAATGTCAATAATCGCAGATTTCCGCCGGCCTGACCGACGACCGAGCAGGTACGCAACCACAGTCATCCCGACAGAAACAACAAGGGCGACAGTCACAATGGTCTGGCGACGGTTGTCAATCTGTCCACGAAGGGTCTGTTGAAACGATTCGAGCGTTGATTGGAGGTCATCCCGTGAGCCTGGTGTTGCTGCATCATTGTTCATTTCGACACCCTCTCTTGTTCGCGGTCAGAAAACAATTCAGTTCGGCTAATTCGTTGCAACGTGACGATAAGTGCTCCAACTCCGATGACGAGCACAATGAGGTATGGGAGCCACGAAAGTCGAGAGTTGACCCCTGACATTCCCGAAAGTTCAGTCTGCAGTAAGCGCAGCACCCCAAGAAGCATGAAGACCACTCCAGCTCCGACCAGCAACCCGCCGACGATGCCGAACAGGAGCCATCGACCAGCACCTGAGAGTGGGCGAACAAGCTGACCCTTCACATAGGACGACAGCGCGTCAATGACAGCATCGATTGATGCTGGTCGAGACCGCTTTTTTCGCAACTCACTTTCGGAGCGCTTGAACTTCACACTGCTATTCCTATCATGGTTCTCTGAATTTCAGAACAGCCTCAAGATCGTCAAGCGCCTGCGAAAATCTGCGTAACCGGTCAGATGGATCGTTTGACAACAGAATTGCTTGGCGATCGAGGTCAGAGATCGGCACCATTCCTGCAAGCCGGAACGCAGCCAGACGTTCTTCTCCGTCAACGAGCGGAAGGTGATCGGGAACCTCTGCGCCAAGTTGGATAAGAACCTTTTCGACGCGGTTGATTTCATGGGCAATATCGGCCATAGCGGGTAATGCATCACTCTCTGTTGCGTCAATCACGACAGCCTGCGGGTAAGGGTCGTCGTCGAGCCACTCGATGACTCGAACTCTCCTCTGGCCGAGTGCAAGAAAGGTGTACTCACCAGTTGGCTGCACCATTACTTGGGCGAGTCTGCACATCGTTGCAACTTCCAGACGCTCGTCGCCTCCTCCAACTTCCCGACCTCGAACAATCGGTGAAATTGCGAACTGCAGTTCGTCATCACCCGTTAGTAAATCTGACATCAACTGCTGGTAGCGGGGTTCGAAAATCCTCATCGGTAATGCGGTGCTCGGGAAGACCACTGCAGACAAAGGAAACATTGCGGATGTGTACGGCTCGTTATCAGAGTGCATCGATGGCTACTTCCGGGCTAAATGCGAGAGGGTCACGTTCAACAGCAAAACGGTCAATCACATCAAATACGGCGCCGATCGCCGTCTCAATAGAAGGTTCGTTTCCCATCGCCGCAAAGGTAACGCCAAGCACCGTTCGACCGGCGACCAACGAATCGTTTCCAGCGGAGATCAAAACGCCAGTCGCGTCCACGCCACTAACCTGGATGTCACCCAATAGTTCGGGATACTCGGTCTCCAGCACTCCAAAGAGCGCATCAAGATCGCTACACGCAAGTTCAATTCCGGCATCGGTGGAGCGCATCTCCGTGCCAAGCGCAGCATTTTGAGCGAGAACCATCTCTCGGCGTCCCTGTTGAGGAAAGCCTTCGCCACCAAACTGCACGGCAATGCGGCTTTCGAAATTGCCAAATGTTGCGGCCCACGTCGCGTCGGTCAAGTTGTTACGGAGGAGGGCCTGCACCATCGTTCTCAGCGATGCGCTGTTCACCACTGCAAGTGGAACGAGGTCTACCGAAGCCACGCCAGTTGTTGAAGTTCCGTCAACGGTGATACCCGATGCCCGAAGCAGGTCCAACATGGTCTTTGCTGCTGTCTGAGACGAGTTAATGCCACGATTTTGCGCACTCGAGAAGATGCGCCCGTCATCGACGATAAGTCCCGACCATGTAGGAACCTCACCAGGGGCTAATTGCTCTTCCTCAAAGATACTTCCATCGCCAATCACATCACCGGTGATTCGCGTCACCCCGCTGGCCACAAGCGCATTGGCGAGTACGTCAAGTGAGGTGTAACCCCATAAGGAATCGTCGAAAAAAAACGAAAGCGAGTCGCTTGCCACGGCCGGGTCTCCCCCGCCGACAACAAAGAGGTCGCCGGTAACTACTCCGTCAACCGGTTCGTTTCCCTCTAACGCTGTTGGGAACGCGAAGTTAGGCCCCAAAAGTTGTAACGAGGTGACGGCCGTGGCAAATCTTCGACCCATTTCGCTGAGGTGAGGACCTTTAGTGACTGAAACGAGTTCGATGCCCTGGTGTTCGACGAGGACACACTCATCGCTACTAAGCGAGCTTACTACCGTCGCGAGATCCGCGGCCTGTGATCGACGTTCCTCCCAGGCGACAATTGCTGGAGAGACTCGCCGAAATGAAGAGACAGCAACAGGTGAGATCTGAGCCTCAGATGAACTTTTCTGATGAGGAACGGTATTTACTGATTCTGAGCGCACTTGATCGCTCGTCCAGTTCCAGAACCCCGTCACGATCAGCAGCGGCACGACTGCAATGACGAAAATACGTCCCGTCGAGGCCTTCACGGCGACATCTCGCTTGCCGTCGGCCCAGTCGGATACTGGGCCATTGTTGATGCCAGTGCATTCCATATCGGTCGATAATTCGCTTGGTCATTTACCATCGACTGATTCAAGACGAGAGCGAACGAAAGTGTCTCTCCACCACGTGCGGTGTACTCGCCCGCCAGTGCCTTAACCGCCAGTGGATCTTCGTCATATGGAAGATTTCCGAGCGTGCCTGTTTTGGCTTTAAGCACCCCGGTCATGGGACCTTCAGTAAAGATCGAGCTCAACGTTCCGGACACGCCCGCCACCGCAAGACCATCAATAACAGAACTGTCAGCAGCGGTGAGTGTGTCGACGAGGGTCTTGCACCGCAACAGCGACGCATTCGAGAGCCCACTTCCATCAACTAACCGCAAACCAGTGAGATCAACCCCTTGAGAGGACAACGAACTTTGAATTGCTGCGAGACCGTCTTGGCGACTTCCGTTGCCGTTGCTGTGGAAGCCGATTTCTTTCACCAACATCTCAGCCGTGTTGTTGTCTGAATTCTGAAGCATCTCTTTAATCACCAGCGAAAGAGGCAGCGACGTCACCCTCGCTAACTCGATCGCATCAGCGGATGGCGATCCGACCCCACTCCCGCCCAAGACTTGAATTCCTGCTGCGTTGAGTCGTCGAACAAATTCCCGTGACGCGCCCGCAACCGGATCAAGCGCCCGGTAATCATCGCCTTCGATCCGGGCATCATTTGCCATGAGTGCATCGATGGGCCCGGCTTCGATACCCGCTGTACCTGCGCCCCACTCGTCGTAGTACCACTCGTCGTCATAGCGGCTTCCGTCACCGAGAACCCGGCCAGCGATACTAGTGACACCATTCGCAGATAATGACCTTGCAAGTTCATCGAGGGAGGTATGGCCAAACACCGGGTACCTGTCCAGGTTTGAGTTTGGATACCAGTCACCACTGAGCAGCGGGTCGCCTCCGCCGATGAGAACGAGGTCACCGTTCACCACACCGTCGACGGGCTTCGCACCCACCACTCTGGTCGTAAATGTGTACTCCGCTCCCAGCACGTCTATCGCAGCCGAAGCGACGAGAATTTTCACTGTACTCGCCGGGATCGCAGCTGTGTCGGCTGAAAGTGGCAAGGACACGCCGTCGACCGACATTGCCAAACACGAAGTTGGAGCCATCTGTGACGTTACCGATTGAAGAGCCATGACCAATTCGGTGCGATTACCACGTCCGGAAAGCTCAGGCGCCGTGCGGCGAAAAGACATTACATTCCGCGATGCAATCTCATAAGGTCCAACCGATGGTGATGGTGTGAGAACGACCGGAGTCCCCACTCCTTCTTCGGACAATAAAGAACGTAGCCCGACCAACATCATCACGGGCAACAGCGCAATGACCGCCAACACCACCACCGGGTGAAGCCGTCGGCCCCTGGGTGCGGTCACGACCGGCGACGGTCCTGGAATCGCGCGTATCGCCACATATGGCCGAGAGCCACCACTGCACGGTCACCGGTTGCGTAGCACAGCCGTCCCGACTCACGCACTGCTGCCGGTCCAGCATTATTTGCGTCAGCCACGGCAAGTTCTGTCGCCACCAAAATTGGCTTGCCGGTTTCGGCGCTCAGTTGCGCTGCTGCCTCTGCGAATCGGCGGTCTTGGCGTTCGTGGTATTCAACGATCCGTTCGAGACCATGATCTGGATAAAACTGCCCTGTCCGCATTTCGCGTGCTTGGTTCGATTGAATTCCAACTCCGAGATAGATCACTGAATGCACATCCGGATGGTGTGCGATTAGGCCCATCACTGTCGGAATCGTGTCTCTTGTTTCACCTCCTGCGCAGTCGACGGGATTATTTCTGCTCCAGCGAGGCGGGAGGTGTTCATCGATTTGAGCCAGCAACTGTTCAGGAAGCTCCATGAGTGTCAGATCGGTATCACGAGTGACGGCATCAGAGGTCACAACACCCCACCCGCCGGCAGTTGTGAGAATCACTACATTCGGGCCACTGGGCAATGGTTGCGTCGCAAATGTTGCCGCTGCGTCAAATGCTTCTTCCACCGAGTGCACTCGAGTGACACCAGCCGCTTGGCAGGCACCATCAAAAATGCGGTCATCAGCGGCCAGAGCCCCGGTATGACTTGCGGCTGCGCGCGCTCCACCTGCCGTCGCTCCTCCTTTTAGCACGACCAACGGCTTGTGCCGTGCCGCTCCAGCGAGTCGCTCCATCAATCCACGGCCGTCAGTGATGCCCTCGATGTATGCGAGCGATACGGCTGTCTTTTCGTCTCGGGAGTAAAAGCCGAGATAGTCGGCAACAGAGACGGCTGCTGCATTTCCCGCGGACACCGCTCGACTTACCCCTACTCCGGTAGACCGTGAAAAGTTAAGAAAGGTCGACACGAAGTTTCCTGACTGCGATGCGACACCGATGCCGCCCACTGGAGGATAAGGCGCCACGATCTGCGCGCAAAGCGACGCCGGGGTTGAAACGACACCTTGGCCGTTTGGACCTGCGAGCAATATTCCGAGTCGGTCAGCGGTCGCCACGAGCTCAGCTTCGGCCACTCGTCCTTCCTCTCCGGCTTCGCCGTAGCCAGCTGAGGTAAGGAACGCCGCTTTCACACCCCGCTGTGCAGCGTCTTCGAGGAGTTCCAGGTTGGCAGAGGCCGGCGTACACACGAACATTAGGTCAGCTGCGCCATCGGGCACACTTGCGACATCGCTGATCGTCTGTATGCCGAGCACTTCCTCTCCGGAGCGATTTGTCGCAAAGACATTTCCCGAATATCCGGCAGCGAGCAGGTTGTGTAATGCGACGAAGCCGAACTTTCCCGGGTGGCTGGATGCACCGGTGACGACAATACCGCTTGGCTCGAATAGGGCCCGAAAGTGATCATCTGAGGGTTGAGGTCGAGAGGTAGCTGATGTGTCATGGTCAAGGGCTTCGTCGACTTCAACCAAGGCATCTACCGCGACGGGACGTCCCGATCGATCGATAATGAGCGGGTTAATGTCGACGCTCATCACCTCTGGGTGCTCCTCGGCAAGTTTGCCGAGTCCAACAAGGGTGTCGAGAAGTAGTTGTCGGTCAACGGCGGCATCTCCACGGAACTCACCGAGAAGGTCTCTCATCGTGAGGCTGTCGATCTGCTCCTGCGCGGTAACCTCATCGACTGGTGCCGGACGGAACGCAACATCAGCAATAGCTTCAGCAAGTACACCACCGACGCCTAGCATCACCATCGGCCCGAACTGCGGATCGCGAATCATTCCAACGATGAATTCGCGCGTTCCCGAGACCATCGGGGCGACGAGAAGCGACACGTCGCCATCTTCAGGGCGAGCCGCAGCCAGCAACTCTTCCGCAGCCGACCGCACTGCGGTTTCGCCAGCCAGCGAGAGGCGCACCAAGCCGCGTTCGGTCTTGTGGGCGATGGTGTCACCGTTCAATTTGATGGCCACTGCCCCACCGACGTGCGCAGCTGCTGCTACAGCCGATTCGGCATCTGCAACGATGTGTTCCGCAGCGAGCGGTACGCCATATTGCTCGACGAGATTTTTTGAGGCTGCTTCAGAGAGGGTGCTCGTGGTTGTCGGCGAGTTCGAGGGGTCTGCCATGACTCCTACGCTAGTCAGTGGAAGGTTCCACGCGTAGGTAGCAGATGGCTCATCGCTCGTTCAGAGAACGCTTGTGAGCTGTTTGCTATGGTCGATGACGTGATCACATTTGACATTGCTTGGTACTTCAGCCTCGTTATTGCCGGTGTTCTCGGCGTTGCGATTACCACTGCGGCCAACTTGGTGACAACGGTGTATCTCCATAGAGGGTTGGCGCATCGTGCCGTCACCTTCAGCCGGCCCGCCTGCGGGGCATTCCGTATCGTGCTCTGGCTCACCACCGGAATTCGACCACGACAGTGGGTGGCCGTTCACCGCAAGCATCACGCGCACACCGACACAGTTGAAGACCCTCACTCACCGGTGATACACGGTTGGTGGAAGGTTCAAGTCCGCAATTATGCGATGTACCGCCGAGCAGCGCGAGACGTCACAAACACCAAACGTTTTGCAAAAGATCTACCCGCCGATCGCCTCGACAAAGTGCTGTTTGACCACGCTCTGCTCGGTCTCGGCACTGGCCTCGGTATTCTCATGCTGCTCTTTGGCCCGTTTATCGCACTGCTTGCTGCCGTGGTACATCTTAACTATTACATCGCTGCTAACTCGGCGGTGAATGCGATCGGGCATCACTTTGGGCGCCGACCGTACAACAATTCAGCTACGAATCTTCAATGGCTTGCGTTTCTCACCGCTGGTGAGGGATTTCATAACAATCATCACGCAGCACCGACATCGGCCAAACTTGCACACCGTTGGTACGAGATCGACATCGGATGGTTCTTGATCAAACCGATGACGTGGCTAGGTCTGGCTCGCGTGCGTCTCGATGGGTTGAAACTGGTGAGCGGTTCTCGTCCATCGACATCCCCAACATGACGACACATCCTTCTTCGCTTACCTCGGAGGTGAAGCGACCCTCAGACCCTGCCGTCATTCGCCTCTGAAGACGGATGTGACTCTACTTTCACCACCGCCGACCTGAAAGAAAAAGGGTACTTGGCGATGAAGCCAAGTACCCAAGTTCAGTTCAGCGTAGAACAAGTTTGAAGTCACGCTGGTGGGTACACACCCATCTGCTGACCCTTGTCCGTCTTCCAAAAAATGTCGGCAATCTCATCGATGTAGGAAACGAGTTGCTCGCCAACTGCGGGGTCCATTGACTTCTTCGCCTCGCCGGCTTGGTGCACAGCCTTCCAGAACAAGTCGTGCAGCTGAGGGAACTCGTCAAAATGTGCGGGTGCGAAGAAGTCGGCCCAGAGCACCATGAGGTGATGCTTGCATTCTTCGGCGCGCTGCTCCTTAATGAAGATGCACCGGTCTTGGAACACGCCGTCATCTGATTCGTGGTATTTCTGGGCGGTCTTCACGACCGAGAGTGCCTCGATCTTGGCCTGAGCCGGGTCGTACACACCACAATAGAGGTCGCAGTGAGCGTGGGCTGGTGTGGCTGAGGCGAACAGTCGTCCGAGCATGGTGGTCTCCTTGGAGGGTCTGGTATGCACCGTTATTGGTGCCTTTGACAACCTCGAGACTAGCCTTCGCGCCATGACGGCGCATCCCCGACGGCGAAAGATCGCCCCGGTAAGGCGGTTTCTTGTTAAGGACCGCTCGATGCTGCCGACGTTGCACCCAGGCCAGGGTCTCATCGCCATCCGGTCACAAAGATTACGTCACAATCAATTGCGGGTAGTGGAACACCCTGAGCGTCCTGAGTTCTGGATCGTCAAACGCCTCGGTGATCACATTGACCAGACTCGATGGATGTTGGTAGCCGACAATTCTTCAGAGGGCGAAGATTCGCGACATTTTGGACCAGTCGATATGGCCGATTCATGGCGTGTTGTCTTGAAAATTCCGCAACGTTGGATGTAACGGTACTGCGGTCGACCTCTGTACTCTGGCCCTATGGAACTTGTTGCGGCACTGTTCGTAGAAAATTTCGAGATGCGGTCGGCTCCCGGCCCATCCACTCGTCTCGACATCACCGGAGCGATGTTCTCGCAGGCTTCGGCCGAACCTGTTCCAACGACGGTGTCGCCGCACCTTGTGGCATTAATCCATTGCCCCGTAGATCAATCCGGGCAGGGCGTGTTCGAGGTGTCGTTTTTCGACCATCGGAGAACTGAAATTGATGAAGAGGAACCTCTTGCAAGAAACGTCAGCCCCTTCACCGTTGAGCCAGGAAGGTTTACCTATCGTCTCGTACGTGCCGAGTTGCCATTTGAGGAGTACTCAACGGCCTATGCACACTGCCGGATTGATCGTGGACCGCTCACCATTGTTCCCTTCACTCTTTTGCCCCCAGCGGAGTAGAAAGTTCTCTGCGAATCCCAGCCGCTCAGGCGAGGGAAGGTACAGTCGCCGATGTGTCGATTCTCAGTTCTCTGACGCCTGAACAAGACCAACTTGCAATCTCGTTGATTCGAGGTATCGCAATGGACGGACCCCTAGCGGCGAATAGCGGCCATCAGGGAACCGCCATGGCACTCGCACCACTTGCCCACGTCTTGTATAGCCGCGTAATGCGATACAACCCCGCAGATCCCAGCTGGGTTGATCGCGACCGCTTCATTCTCTCTGCAGGCCACGCATCGATCTTGCAATACGCCATGCTCCACCTCAGCGGTACCTCACTCTCGGCCGATGATCTGCGGGCGTTCCGTCAATGGGGGTCAGCGACGCCTGGTCATCCAGAGGCTGGCCATACTCCTGGTGTTGAAGTCACGACGGGACCGCTCGGCCAAGGGTTTGCGAATGCGGTTGGTATGGCGATTTCTGAGCGACTTCTTCGTCAGCAGTTCGGTGCCGATGCCATCGACCATCACACGTGGGTGATTGCGGGCGACGGGTGTTTGATGGAGGGTGTCAGCCACGAGGCGGCGTCTCTTGCTGGACACCTCGGACTTGATCGTCTTGTATGCGTTTTTGATGACAATCGAATCACCATTGATGGCGACACTGACCTCGCAGTAAGTGATGATGTTGCTGCCCGCTTCCGAGCGTACGGATGGGATGTCGCCGAGCTCGGCGAGGCTGGCGAGGACCTTGATGCGTTAGAAACCGCGCTCGAGGCTGCTCGTACTCCCAACGGGAAACCACGTCTGTTGGTGTTACGCACACACATTGGGTTTCCGTCACCAGATCACACTGATTCGCATGCTGCGCACGGACTTGCCTTCTCAGCTGAAGATGTCTCTCGGACGAAAGCGGTGATGAGAGTCCCCGATGAGCCGTTCTACCTTCCGACAGATCTCATCGAGTCGTATCGAGAGGTGACAGCTTCGGCCGGTGCCCATGCACATGCGGCGTGGGAATTAGCATCTCATGATGCCCGGCAACGTAGTGATTGGGACGGCTGCTTCGGTGTGACAACGCCCAACCTTGCTGACGTGCTGCCAACGTGGGATCTCGGATCGGAGGTCGCAACGCGTAAAGCACTCCAAGCGGCGCTTGACGCCACCGCCGGTCTCCTACCAGGGCTTGTGTCAGGTTCAGCAGACCTCACCGGCAACACTGGCACGAAAGTGGCCTCATTCTCCGGCCAGTCTGCGAAAAACCTCGATGGCCGTCAGATGTACTACGGCATTCGCGAACATGGCATGGGCTCCGCAATGGTTGGCATGGCCCTTCACGGTGGCGTGCTCCCTATTGGTGGAACATTCTTTGTATTTGTTGACTATATGCGCCCACCGGTCCGACTTGCGGCGCTCTCCAGTGCCCGGGTCGTGTTTGTCTTCACGCACGATTCGGTGGCTGTTGGCGAGGACGGGCCAACACATCAACCGGTAGAACAATTGGCGGGTTTGCGGGCGATGCCCAATCTGCACGTGCTGCGCCCTGCTGATGCGAATGAGACCTCTCGCGCTTGGGAAGACGCCGTGAACCACGATGGCCCAACCGCAATGATTTTAAGCCGTCAAGACATCCGAGTGGTGACCGATGGCTCCGCAATCACGAATGGTGCGGGTGTGGTCGGCGACGACACAAGCGACCCAGATGTCATTCTTATTGGAACAGGATCAGAGGTCTCGCTGTGCGTCGATGCAGCGGACACCCTCAGAGCATCAGGAAGATCTGTGCGGGTGGTCTCAATGCCGAGTTGGGATCGTTTCCGTTCACAAACTGTCGCGCTGCGCAATTCGGTCCTTACCCCTGGAGTGCCCACCGTGTCGGTAGAGGCAGGTTCAACGTTTGGATGGCATGAGTGGAGCGATCGCCAAGTTGGCATTGACCGTTTCGGGGCCAGCGCCCCAGGTGGTGTCGCGCTCGATCGCCTTGGCATCAACGTCGAGGCGATCGTTGGAACGGTAAGTGAGTTATTAGGTGGTGAAGCCTGATGGCTGATCTCACCGCCCTCTTCAACGAATTCGGGCAAAGTATCTGGCTCGACAACCTCAGCCGATCACATCTCAATGATGGTTCACTCAATGCTCGAATCGCTCAAGGTGTCCGTGGCCTTACATCAAATCCGACCATTTTCGCGAAGGCAATTCAGGGCTCCACCGACTACGACGATCAATTCGCCACCTTGATGGCCTCCGGCGTTGCTTCGGTCGATGCGTATTGGCACATGGTGATTGATGACATTCAGGCGGCCTGTGATGCCTTTGCTCCCTTATTTAAGTCGTCAGATGCAATTGATGGCTACGTATCGGTAGAGGTTGCTCCAGAATTGTCACAAAACACTGCCGGAACACTGTCTGCGGCGCGTGAACTGCATGAGCGCGTTGATCGCGCCAACGTAATGATCAAGATTCCCGCCACTATGGAGGGTCTACCTGCCATTTCGGCAATGATTGCTGAAGGTCGCAGTGTGAATGTCACGCTCATCTTCAGCCCCGAGCGCCATCAGGCGGTAATGGAGGCCTACATCTCCGGTCTAGAGCAGCTTGCGACCGACCCAAATGCCAATCTCTCAAGGGTCGCGAGCGTGGCGAGTTTCTTCATTAGCCGCGTAGATACGGAGGTCGACGAACGACTTGGTGGCAACGGTCATAATCTTCACGGCACAGCAGCAATCGCGCAGGGCCGCGTCGCCTACACCAATTTTCGAAATGCGTTTTCTGGACCGCGCTGGGAGGCGCTTGCAGCACGCGGTGCCCGAGTGCAACGACCTCTGTGGGCATCGACTGGCACAAAAAATCCGTCCTACTCTGATGTCCTTTATGTTGATGAACTCATCGGACCCCACACGGTCAACACGGTTCCTGAACCCACGCTCGATGCGTTTTTAGACCACGGTTCCAGTGCGCGTACGGTCGACCGTGATCTCGCTGAGACGTCAGCGATACTCGACCGACTCTCTGAGGCGAATATCGACCTCGACGATGTTGCGGAGAAACTTGAGCGTGAGGGGCTTGCTTCGTTTGAAGCAAGTTTTGATGAGGCCATTGCAGCGCTCGTTGAGAAGGCCGGTTAGGCCCGAGGTCCTCGCTTGCGTCGTCTAGTCGCCTGACAGAGATTCCAGTACGTGGGCGGCTTTCTCCACTGATCGCCGTGCCTGGGTGAGCCGTTTGTCTGCAGCCGGCCGCTCCGTTCCTGCCTCTGCCGCATCCCGCAACACCGAAAGAGCGAGGTCGTCAAGTTGCTCACCGATATCCCGAAGCCGTTCGGCAATCGTTCCTGCTTGCGCCCGATCTGCAATCGAAAGGCCATCGTTTTCCACCATCTGAAGATGTTACGGCCTTAACCCCATGTCCACCTGGCCGTCATGTTGGGCGACGCCCAATATTCCATGCGTCGGGCGGCTTCTTCGTCAATGACGCCAGTCGAGGCTGATGCAATCAGCTTCATGACGGTTGCAGCTAGGTTCCGCATTTCCACGACGACATCTAGGCTCGCTTCTTCCCAATCGACAGCACCGTAACCCGCCGCGAAGGCGGTGTAGGCGTCGGCACTTCCCTGCCACGGCGGCGTTGACCATGCTCTGAGCGGAACGTGATCCCACAGCGATGTAGCAGTCGAAAGCAGATCCCAATCGATGAGTACTGGGCCGTCCTCGCTCATCAAGATATTCCCTGGGTGCACATCGCCGTGGGTGAGCACGTTCGGGGGTGTCTCCACAATGGCACTCCACTCGACCCCGCGTGCAGCGGCTTCATACAGCTTTGAAAGTTGTTGTGTAGGTACAAGCGCAGTTGCTTCGAGGCGCGTCAACATGGCGCCGAAATTCCACCACGGCAGACTTGTTGGAGAGGCAATGGGGTAGCCCGTTGGAACATCCGATGGTGCGACGTCAGTGTGGAGACGGCGGACGATTCGCCCAACTTCGCGCCACTCGATGACTTTGTCGGTCTCTCGAACATCTTCATAGGCAATGACACCGAGGCCGTTCTCGTCTTGCTGCCAGGTGGCGATGACATCTGGGACTCGAATCTCCTTGTTTCTCAACATTGTTGCAAGGCGTTGCGCTGTACTTGGGTCACTCGTGAAGTGGCCCACTCTCAACACGCTGCCCTCGGCCCGAAAAGTCGAACACATCGACTCTCGAATAGGGGTGAGGTCTGTCGCACCAAGTTCTTTTGCGCAAAGCTGGGCGCGTGCTAACGCCTGGCCTCGGTCAACGACCGGCTGAGAAACAAATGGCGTTCGAAACGGGTGTTCAGCCACTATTTGAGGCGTCTGCGCGGTCACGCAGCACGATAACTCTCCCGGCGTCAACTGGTTCGCCGTCGACAAGCAGTGTGTCTCCTGGCCCAACATGATCGCTCATCGATTCGGCGCGATGGTCAACCACCGCACGCAGTTGCCGTTCACGGTTTGCCTTCGCGGCGCGACCTTCACGAATTGCGTCACCTACTTCATCGACCTTCGCGCGAACACGCTCCCCTACTCGGTCACGAACGTGTCGAGGCGAGAGCTGGCGAGCGGCCGACCGAACTCGACGGCGAGCCATCCGCATTGCTCCAGCGCCTGCTGTTGCCCCTGCAACAAACCATCCGAGGCGTCGCATCACGCTCTCCTTTTTTCTTGTTTGATTACTTCAATGTTTGTGCCTGGAGATTTCATGCGGCCAACTGCTCGTTTTACTCCGGTCACGGTTCCGACCGCCTTGATCACTGGCGCCGCGAAGAGTCGGCGGGCTGCTCGACCCGATGTCTCTACCGCCTCAGATATTGCTTCCGCAGAGCCAAGCACACGGTCAAAGCGCTCAAGATCTGCCCGAGCACCGTCCATGGCCGACTTCGCGTCATCGGCAGATGATCTCAAATCTGTGATGAGAGGGAGGGTCTGCTCTCGCATATCTCGTACCTCACGACGCAGCGCTCTTAGGGCGTCAAAAACTCTCACGAGCACGATGGAAAGCGCAGCGAAACCGATGGCGCACAGAAGCACTGCCGATATCAACACAATGTCAGCGGTCTGCATCTCCACTCCCTTCCTCTGCCTCCTCCCGACGGTACCAGCGCCGTTCGGAAAGCGTCTCTGGCAAGTATTCCAAATGCTGCACTGACGAAGGGTCGTCGTGAGGCGAGACGTAACCCTCACCATGCCCAATCTCGGGTGCGCCTGCATAGTGGGCGTCTCGAAGGTGAGTTGGTACTTCCCCGACAACGCCATTTTTAATGTCGGACATCGCGGACCAGATCGCTTGCGCTACTGCTTGCCCCTTTGGGGCACTCGCCAGATAGATCGCCGCTTCAGCCAAATTCAGCTGCGCTTCTGGCATTCCCACCACGTCAACTGCTGACGCAGCAGAAACCGCAATTGTGAGCGCTTGTGGATCTGCCATTCCAATGTCTTCGCTCGCAAATATCACCATTCGCCGAGCCACGAAGCGCACGTCCTCACCGGCGGACAGCATTCGGGCCAACCAGTAGACAGCTGCGTTCGGGTCGGATCCCCTCATCGATTTGATGAAGGCACTTACGACGTCATAGTGATCGTCTTTGCCATAGCGAAGTGCGCTTGTTCCCAAAGCTGACTCAACATGATTGAGCGTTACGTGGCTGGTGTTGGTTGCGAGTGCGCAGGCAACTTCCAATGCGGTAAGAACTTGCCGCCCATCTCCACCGGCTCGTTCAATCAACAAGTCGACTGCATCGTCATCCGCAATCATCGCCTCTGCGCGAAGACCACGCTTTACCAGTTCTGCGATATCGCTTCGCTGAAGGGGTTCAAGTCTGAACAACGTCGACCGACTCCGCAAAGGCGCATTCACTTCAAAGAACGGGTTCTCTGTTGTCGCCCCAACAAGGGTGATCGTGCCGTCTTCCACTGCTGGGAGAAGCGCATCCTGTTGAGATTTCGAGAATCGATGGATCTCGTCAAGGAACAGAATGGTGCCTTGCTGGTGCTCTCCAAGCCGTTGGCGTGCTTGCTGAATCACTCCTCGTACGTCAGCAACGCCCGCAGTTACCGCAGACAGTTGCACAAATGCGCGTTTTGTCGAACCTGCAACAGCAAGCGCAAGGCTTGTCTTGCCGGTGCCGGGAGGCCCCCAAAACAGTGCTGACGTGAGCCGGTCAGTTTCGACAAGAAGTCGAAGTGGTGCACCTTTCCCTACGAGATGCTGTTGACCAACGACTTCATCAATAGTTCGGGGTCGCAGTCGCGCCGCAAGCGGAGCTCTGCTCTTTAAATGCTGCTCAGCAGCTGCAGAGAAGAGGTCAGACATCGTGCCAACCATCATCGTTGAGCAGCATCGCCTCATACCCAGCACGCCTAAACTCGGCGACAACGTCAACTAGGTCGGATGGCCGCATCCATGACCAGTTCACGAATTCATTGCCGTCGACTGTCGGCTGAATACTGTCATGCGTCACGACGAAACGGAACCAGCGATGTGCTTGCCCAAGGTGGCGTCCCAAGCCATGCCCTTGTGGTAACTCGTAGAGCGTCCAGTCATCAGAGCACGCCGAGAGTTGCACTTCGGCAGAGGTCAGTCCTGTTTCTTCTTCGAGTTCTCGCCACGCAGCTGCTACCGGTGTTTCTCCCTCATCGATACCGCCCTGTGGTAGCTGCCATGCTCCGGCGATATCTCCTCTTTCGCAACTGAGGACGCTGCCATCTGAATGTTCAACAACAATGATGACTCCGGCGCGAAATGTTGCTGCCACGTTGTCGAGCGTACCGAGTTGGCAGCAAGCCGGTATCAGCGGCCAAGCGCTCGTAGACGCTGATGAACATCGAAATAATCTGAATCGGCCTTTGCAATCTGTTCAAAGAAGCGAACCGCCCCAACGGTGTCGCCTGCCCGATCGAGTAGGTCCGCAAGCATGTACCACTGGCGTAGGTGATGTTCCCGCACGCGCTTCGGCTTTGAACGGGCAGGCTGCATTTCCTTGATTGCATCAGCTAGCTCACCCTGGTCGGAAAATGACCCTGCCATGATGATGCGACCTTCTGCCAATATCTCATGTGCAGGCGAAGCTTGACGAAGCGCTTTCCAAACCTCGGCAACATCTTTGTGGCGACCAAGCGCGCGAAGCGAGTCCATGAGGATCGGCATCGTGTCTGGATCAGGGTGCAGGGTCTGTGCCCTCTCGAGCGCAGCAGCGGCTTTACGCCACTCTCCTAAGCGGTAATTCGATAGCCCAATGAGTTCATGAACGGCGGCGACGCCGCTCATCTCTCGGGCCAGTTGGTTACCGATGCGCCGGGCCTCGGTGTAACGCTCCCGCTCTAACGAAACGAAGGCGCCAAGCAACCGTTCGCGCAACTTTGCTGCCCGCTGTGGCGACGAGACCGCTGCATTGACCCGATCGCGAACCTCGCTATCAAGTTCGAAATTATTCGCTCGTGCCGGTCGAGCTCGCTGAACTGCTTGCTCCGCTTCTTCTCGGATAGGACCCTCATCGATCCACTGGTCAATATGTTCTTCTCGCTCTGCTGGGAACTGTCCCAGGCGAGCCTTACCGCCGCCGCGTGACCTTACCTGCGCTGCTCGACGCTCAGCCTCGTTTCGCGGCTCACGGGCTTCACGCTCTTCGCGTGACTCCCTGCGATCTTCCCGCGCCCTTTCCTGCCACTCGGGACGGGGTGGGCGGCCAAAGCCTCTCCCACCTTGAGTTTGTCCGCCTCGAGAACCCCGACCGCGGCTGTCGCCGTCACTCCGACGGAAGTTTCTCGCACCCGGACGGCTGTCATTTCCTCGTCGATCGCCTCCTCGGTCAGATTTACTCTCGTCATTTCGACGATACGACCCACGGCCACTGTTTTCGCGATCACTTCTGCTCAACGGCCGATCTCCGCTGTGACCCTGGCCTCGCGCCGGTCCACGCGATGCACCTGATCTGGACGGACCAGAACGACTCGGCCCATTAGATGCTGCTCCGGGACGGCTAGGCCCGTTGCGGCGTGCCCCAGGGCCACCTTCTCGCCGATTGCCCGGAGCACCGCCATTTGAACCGCTACCGGAGTCAGACCAACGGGTCTTACGACGACTAGGCCGATTACTCGACCCCGAGCCAGCAGGCCGGCGCTGTCCTCCACGCGCTCCACCAGATCGACGATCACCTCTTTCGCTGCGTTCACCACCCCCCAGATCGCCTCCTGCTTGGCGAGAACCGCCCGAACGGCCGCCATTCGAACGTGGTGGCCCCTTACGGGCACCACCAGAACCAGGGCGACCAGATGAATTTTGGCGAGGTTGCGGTGCAGGCACCCGGACGAGGCTATGGCCGAAACAGCGCTGCACCACGGAAATCAGTCTGAAAACGACAAGAGACGCCGGGCAAGTGCCCAGCGCCTCTTGATTGCGAAATCCGGCGACGTCCTACTCTCCCAGGGGATCTCTCCCCAAGTACCATCGGCGCTGACAGGCTTAACTTCCGTGTTCGGGATGGGAACGGGTGTGACCCTGTCGCCATGGTCACCGAAACTTATTGTCAATGGGTATACACCCAAGGACTCCAGAGCAAGCACGAGCGTAAGAGATCCAAGCCCTCGGCCGATTAGTACCGGTCAGCTAAACACATTGCTGTGCGTACACTTCCGGCCTATCAACGTGGTGGTCTTGCCACGGGCCTTACTGCGTTAACCGCATGGGAACACTCATCTTCGAACGGGTTTCCCACTTAGATGCTTTCAG
>DLTS01000091.1 GCA_002501485.1 Acidimicrobiaceae bacterium UBA7830 | reverse complement strand
AAGTGGTGAACAACCAGCACACGATTCAGAAATCGAGCGCCTCACTGCGGAGGTCGATCGGTCGAAAGAACGCGTCGCGGAGCCGTCTCAACGCATTCGCGCCCTCGAGTCACGGGTCGTTGACCTAAAGAGCGAACTCGCCGGCACGATCTCGAGAAACGAACGATTGAGCGGTACCCTCCGCGAGGCAAAGGAACAAATAGAGTCGCTCCGAAGCGACATCGAAAAATTGATTGGGACCCCCAACACATACGGAGTAGTCGTCCAGCACAACGACGACGAGACATTTGATGTGTTGTCGTCGGGTCGAAAGTTTCGTGTAACGACTGGTCCAGACGTCGACGTCGCAGAAGTTGTCGCAGGGTCAGAGGTAACGCTCAACGAATCGATGGTAATTATCGCTGCTCGCCAACCCGACTCGATGGGCGACATCGGTACCATTCGAGAACTTCTTGACGACGGAATTCGCGTAGTCGTCACTGCCCGAGCCGATGAAGACGCGGTGTGCACGCTCAGCGATGGTCTTCGTGGAATGAAACTAAGAATCGGCGATCGGGTCCGCATCGATACCCGTTCAGGCCTTGTGCTCGAGGTGCTCGGGCGTCCAGATGTGGATGAACTCCTCCTCGAAGTCGTGCCCGATGTGACCTACGACGACATCGGTGGTCTCGACACCCAAATCTCTGCAATTGCCGATGCCGTCGAATTGCCTTTTTTGCATGCTGATTTATTCGCAGAGCATCGCTTGCCCGCGCCGAAGGGAGTGTTGCTGTACGGGCCTCCAGGTTGCGGAAAGACCCTCATAGCAAAGGCGGTCGCGAATAGCTTGGCGAAGAAGGTCGCAGCATCCATTGGTGAAGACAAAGGACGGAGTTACTTCGTCAACATCAAAGGCCCCGAACTACTAAATAAATACGTGGGTGAAACCGAGCGACAGATTCGTCTGGTGTTCGAACGAGCCCGAGAAAAAAGCGATGAAGGGTGGCCGGTTATCGTATTTTTCGACGAGATGGACTCAATGTTTAGAACCCGAGGTACCGGGGTGTCATCGGACATGGAGTCGACAGTCGTGCCACAGCTCTTGGCAGAAATCGATGGCGTTGAAGGTCTTGAAAATGTGATCGTGATCGGCGCCACAAACCGTGAAGACCTCATCGACCCTGCGATTCTTCGCCCCGGTCGTCTCGACGTGAAGATCCGCATCGATCGTCCTGACGCTCATGCGGCTCGGCAGGTTTTCCTTCGTTACCTTAACGATGAAATACCAATCGGCGAAGGAGAAACGGTAGAACAAATGGTGTCGGCCGCCGTCGATGAGATGTACCGAATTGACGACGACAACAGGTTTCTCGAAGTCACCTATGCAAACGGTGACAAAGAAGTGCTGTACTTCAAAGATTTTGCGTCAGGAGCGATGATTGAGAACATCGTGCGTCGAGCAAAGAAATCAGCGGTCAAACGCGTAATTGACGGCGGTTTGAGGGGCATCACTTCCGACGATCTCATTACTGCCGTGCGGTCAGAATTCACCGAGCACGAAGACCTTCCAAACACGACGAATCCAGACGATTGGGCAAAAGTCTCGGGTCGAAAAGGCGAACGTATTGTCTTCATTCGAACTCTTGTTGATCGAGATGCTGGTCCGGTTGGGGGAGGACGCGCAATCGAACGCACTCAAACAGGGCAGTACCTTTAGGCCGATGGCAGTACCCAAGGTCTGTGGTATCGAGACTGAATACGGCATTCTCGTGCGCGGCGCAGAGAACAATCCAGTAACTGCGTCAGCGCTACTAATCAACGCATACACCGGCGCCGTCCACGACAAGGTTGCGTTCGACCTAATCGCAGAAGACCCGAGGCGAGATGCCCGTTCTCCAGACCCGCTTGACCCGTATGAGTTCGACCCAGAACTTGAGTATGTCCCGGTGAACGCTGTGCTGACCAACGGCGCACGGTATTACGTCGATCATGCCCACCCAGAAATGTCGACTCCAGAGGTCCGAAGCCCGCTCGAATCTGTGATCTGGGACCGTGCAGGCGAAGAAATTGTTAGAGAGTCCATCGATGCCGCTCAACGGCTTGTCCCTGACGGTGCCGAACTCCTCGTCCACAAAAATAATTCCGATGGCAAAGGAAACTCATACGGCTGCCATGAGAATTATCTCGTCGATCGGTCGCTGCCATTTGGCAAAGTGACTACGGCGGTGATGGCGCATTTCGTAACTCGTCAAATATTTGCGGGGTCGGGAAAGGTTGGCTGTGAGTTTCCTGGTATGTCGTCTGACGCTGTCGAGTATCAAATTTCGCAGCGAGCTGATTTTTTCGAAGAGGAAGTCGGGCTTGAGACGACTGTCCGACGCCCGATCGTGAATACCCGCGACGAACCTCACTGCGATGCGTCGAGATATCGGCGCTTGCACGTGATCACGGGCGATGCCAACATGTCCGAAGTCGCTACGTTCCTCAAAGTTGCCAGCACGGCAATGTTGCTTTCTGCTGTAGAAGACAACCCAGACCTTAAGATGCCAGCGCTCGCCAGTCCCGTTCGGGCGATTACTCAAGTCAGCCACGATCCCACACTCGCTACATCAGTACAGGCATTCGATGGCACGACAATTCGAGCTATAGATGTGCAGTGGCAATTGTTCGAGATTGCAAAGAACTGGTTTGAGCAGACTGGCGGCGAAGCGGTAGGAGAGGCGGATTGCGCTCTTGCGCTTAAACATTGGGAGCGCATCCTTTCGGGTCTTGAACATGATCCCCGGACGGTTGCTGACAGTGTCGACTGGGTTGCCAAACACCGTCTCATCTCCGCCTACGCCGAACGACACCAACTTGGACCAAGTTCGGCTGCTCTGCGCGCCATCGATTTGCAGTATCACGATATGCGTCGCGTCAAAGGTCTCGCCGGCCGATGCGGTCTCCTAACCATCGCAACCGACGAGCAAGTTTCTCGAGCGAAGACATCTCCGCCGGAGACGACAAGGGCGTTCTTCAGAGGTCGTTGCATCGAACGATTCCGCAATGAGGTCCTCGCTGCAAACTGGGACTCGATGGTTTTTGATCTTGGAGCAGACCCATTACGACGAGTGCCAATGGACGATCCGTTACGCGGCACCGCCGAACTCGTGGCTAACGTAATCGATAACAGCGCAACGGCCAAAGAATTGGTAGCGGCCCTCGCTGAACCAAATGAGTAGCATTTCGCACGAGAAAGTACTGCAATGCCAGATCGAATTCAGAGAAAGATGCCGGAGCGGCAATCGGAAGAAACCATCGAATCTGACCTAGTTGAGAGCGGTGGATCTGTAACCGATGATCTCGACGATTTGCTTGACGAAATCGACGAAATACTCGAAGAAAACGCTGAGGACTTCGTGCGGTCGTATGTTCAAAAAGGTGGTCAATGACCGTGGTTATGCCCGTATTTCAACCCAGTGACGACCCCGGCACGGACTTTCCGATGCTTCTCCACCGAGCCGGCTACGGTCCGGTCGCTCTTCCTGCTGGAACAACCATGGATACACCGCATGCGACAACGTGTGTTGCGGTTCGTTTTGTGGATGGCGTGGTTATGGCTGGTGACCGTAGAGCAACTTCAGGGAACCTCATCTCACATCGAACCATGGAAAAAGTGGTGCAGGCCGACCGTCACTCAGGTGTTGCGATTGCGGGTGCCGCGGGCCCCGCAGTTGACATGATCAGACTCTTCCAGGTTCAACTCGAGTACTACGAGAAAGTTCAGGGAAGCGCCCTTAGTCTCGAGGGCAAGGCAAACCAGTTGGCTTCGATGGTTCGAGCAAATGTGCCAGCGGCCATGCAGGGAATGGGTGTTGTGCCGATCTTCGCTGGGTTTGACGTTCGGCGATCGATTGGACGTCTCTGGGCCTACGACATGTTAGGTGGACGCTACGAAGAGCGAGAGCATGTAGCGACGGGATCCGGATCGCTTCATGCATCAACAGTGATCAAAGTCGGGTATCGAGCTCAGCTCACCCGGGATGACGCGGTTGAACTCGTAACCCGCAGTCTTTGGGAGGCTGCAGATGCGGATTCGGCAACAGGCGGTCCCGACATGGTTCGAGGCATTTATCCAGTAGTCGCAACGATTGATAGCGACGGCTGGTCTCTCGTGGGCGATGATGAACTCGGTGACCGCTATCGGTCTCTCATCGAACAAATCGGGGGCTCGACATCATGAGCATGCCGTATTACGTTGCACCGGAGCAGGCGATGACCGACCGGGCAGACTTTGCTCGTAAGGGAATTGCAAAGGGCCGGGCACTCGTTGCACTGAGGTACACGGACGGAATCGTCTTGGTCGCTGAAAACACCTCGCAGTCGTTGCGTAAAGTCAGCGAGATCTACGATCGAGTCGCATTCGCTGGTGTTGGCAAGTACAACGAGTTTGACCAACTGAGGGTCGCAGGTATTCGGTCGGCCGAACTCACCGGCTATCAGTACTCGCGAGACGATGTTGACGCTCGAGGACTCGCCAATGATTATGCGCAGCTACTTGGTAACGCCTTCACCCACGGCATGAAGCCCATGGAAGTCGAAATTCTGGTTGCAGAGGTAGGTGTCGAAGGGTCGCATGAAGATCAGATTTTCCACATCATGTACGACGGGACAGTGATCGACCGTCCGGATACGTGTGCACTCGGTGGCGAGTCTGAGGCCATCAGCAACAGACTCTCGAGCGGCTTTGCAGACGGATTCGCCCTTGTTGATGCCATTCGACTCGGCGTTTCTTCGTTAGCCGGAGACGGGCGATCTATTTCTGCGGACTCATTGGAGATTGCAATTCTCGAACGCAACGGTGAGCGACGATGCTTTCACCGACTCGAATCCAGCGAAGTCGAGACTGCCCTGCAAGGATGATGGTTGATGCCATCAATAGACCTCAACAGTGATCTGGGGGAGGGTTTCGGCATTTGGCGCCTGGGTGACGACGCAGCGATGCTTCGGCTCGTGACCAGTGCCAACATTGCTTGCGGTTTCCACGCTGGTGATCCGTCAATAATTCGCGCGGTCTGCAGTGACGCCGTCAAAAATAATGTTCGGATCGGAGCGCAAGTCTCCTACCCGGATCTGGTTGGCTTTGGGCGACGCCATATCGATATGGGGTCAGCCGAGCTCACTGATGTAGTTCTCTATCAACTCGGAGCCCTTGACGCCTTCGCTCAGGTTGCCGGGAGCGAAGTTTCCTACGTTAAACCTCATGGTGCTCTCTACCACGCAGCCTGTGCTGAACGCCGCGTAGCTGACGCTGTGGTAGCGGCGGTGGCTGCCTACGACCATTCGATGGCTGTATTGGGGCTCCCGGGCTCTGCTCTTCTTGATGCCGCCGACGCAGCTGGCCTTGAAGTCGCCGCCGAAGCCTTTGCTGATCGCGCCTACGCTGATGATGGCGGGCTGGTCGATCGCAGTCAACCTGGTGCTGTCCTTGAGAGCCCTTGCGCAATTGCGGAACGGGCAGTGCAGATGGTGATGACGCAGACGGTTACGTCTTTGTCTGGAAAAACGATTTCGGTTCCGTTGAGATCCCTATGCGTTCATGGAGATACCCCTGGAGCGGTTGAGATTGCACGAGCTGTCCGAGATGCACTCGAAGCCGAAGGCGTCGGCATTTACTCTTTTACGTGAAAGTGGTAGCAGGTCTCGAAATCGCGCAGATGGGCACTCATGGCCTGCTACTGCGCACCGATACCTATGTTCCTGCAGTGCTCGGCGCTGCCATTCGAGATCTGGCAATAGACGGCGTTTCTGACGTCGTGCCGGCTGAGACGACGTTGCTAGTGAGGTGCGATCATTCTGGCGCTCAACGAGCAGTACAAAGTCAGCTTGAGGAGATCATTGGTAATTACGAAGATCCCCCTTCGCGAGCCTCTCGAGAACCGATCGAGATTGCGGTGATGTACGACGGCGCAGATCTGGCCTTCGTTGCCGACGCCTGTTCGCTTTCAGAAGAAGAAGTTATTCAGCGTCATCTGGAACCCACCTATGTGGCTGCGTTCTGTGGCTTTGCGCCGGGGTTTGCGTATCTCTCCGGACTTGATTCCGCACTGCAGTTGCCGAGACGCGAGACTCCCAGGACAAAAGTTCCCGCAGGGGCCGTGGCGATCGCAGCGACATATTCGTCTGTCTATCCGCAAGAGTCTCCCGGTGGTTGGCACCTTATTGGTTCAACAACGACTGAAACCTGGGATGTAGCACGGGAACCTCCAGCGCTCATTGAGCCCGGTCGTGAAGTGAGGTTCGTCCGCCAGTGACTGTTGGCTTCCGGGTTGTTCAGGAGGGCATTGCGACGTCTGTGCAGGACGCCGGTCGGCCCGGCTATTCGCACCTTGGCCTTGGGCGGTCCGGCATCGCCGATCAGGCCAGTGCTGGCTCAATCAACCGTGCCGTTGGAAATGCTGCGACTGCTCCAATACTCGAAACAGCCGGAGGTCTTGTTGTGGAATGTCTTGGTCGCTTTACGGTGGCGACGAGTGGGTGGACAGCACCGCGAGTCACTGCAGAGGGGGAGCAGATTCAGGTCAATCCTGCACCGGGCCAACAATGGGGTTATTTCGCGGTGGCCGGTGGCTTTAGGGGCAACTTGGTGCTCGGGTCGTTGAGCGCCGACACGATGGCTGCGATCATCGCTATTCCGGTGAACAGGGGAGCCCATCTCGAAATAGGTGAGACAGGCGGCCGCTCTCTTCCTGATCTCATCGCTCTACCCGCGCATCGACACACCTTGACGGTGATGCCAGGACCACACCTTGATCGTTTCGCATCGACCGCCCTACAAATGCTGACCTCAAATCAATGGACCGTTGAGAACAACTCACGGGTTGGCGTTCGTCTAGGACGTGGGAGGATCGAGCCTGCAGATGGCTCGGCAAGCGCGGCGAGCGAGCCTATGGTGGAGGGTGCGTTACAGGTTCCACCCAACGGCTTACCCATCATCTTGGGTCGCGATCACCCTGTAACTGGGGGTTATCCGGTGATCGCAGTTGTCGACGATGAATCGATTTCCCAGGCGCTTGGGGCCGCAATCGGAACCAGTGTGTCGTTTCGACTTGGTTGACCGATCAGACACCCTCTTTCCAGATTCGCTACCGTCATGTGATGGATCGCCGTATCTACGGTCTCGAAACCGAGTACGGAATTACGTGCACCTTTCGAGGTCACCGCCGACTCACCCCTGATGAAGTAGCCCGTTATCTCTTTCGGGATGTGATGGCGTGGGGTCGCTCGTCAAATGCGTTCTTGCCGAATGGTGGGCGGTTGTATCTCGATGTTGGTTCGCATCCCGAATATGCGACACCGGAATGTGATTCTCTCATCGATGCCGTGACTCACGATCGTGGTGGTGAACGCATCGTTGAACGTCTCGCAATTAGTGCCGAGGAGCGTCTCGAGGCGGAGTCGGTGCGAGGAGACGTCTTTGTGTTTAAAAACAACACTGACTCCGCTGGCAATTCTTACGGCTGCCACGAGAACTACCTCACTCGGCGAAGCGATGACCCTGGGGCATATGCCCAAAATCTCATACCATTTCTCATCTCTCGACAGATCTACGCCGGTGCTGGCAAGGTTCTCAGTACGGCGCAAGGCCCAATCTATTCGATCTCTCAACGGGCCGATCACATTTGGGAAGGGGTGAGCTCAGCCACGACACGAAGCCGTCCAATCATCAATTCAAGAGATGAGCCACACGCCGATGCCGAGAGTTTTAGGCGTTTGCACGTGATCGTTGGTGACTCGAACATGAGCGAATACACGACGTTTCTCAAAATCGGTGTTGTTGCGTGCGTGCTGCGAATGTTGGAAGACCCGTCGGTGTCCTTCCGTGACTTTTCGCTTGAGAACCCGATTCGAGCCATCCGAGATATCAGCCACGACATGACGTGTCGGCGGCGTGTGCAACTGGCAACCGGGCGCGAGATCAGTGCCCTTGATATCCAGCGTGAGTTTCTCGGCGCCGCATTGAGTTATGCCGACCGGCGTGGTTTCAACGATGAGGAGATGCTGGCGCTTCGTATGTGGGAACACTGCGTTACCACGATCGAAGATGATCCGTTAAAGCTCGACCGAGAGATCGACTGGGTGATCAAGTATCGACTGATTGAGGCATTTTGTGCACGTCATGACATCGAGCTTGATGATCCTCGGGTGCAACTATTTGACCTTCAGTACCACGATATATCGCAGTCACGTGGACTCTTTCACCGCCTCGAGCAACGAAACCACGTGAAGCGCATATGTGACGATGATGCGATCATCGCTGCGCAAGATGTTGCACCCCAATCAACCCGTGCTCGCTTGCGAGGAGAATTCATTCGCCGCGCCCGAGAACGCGGCCGTGACGTCACCGTCGACTGGGTGCACCTCAAAGTGAACGATCAAGCGCAGCGAACAGTTCTCTGCAAAGATCCGTTCGCCGCTGTCGACGAGCGCGTCGATCGACTTATTGAACAATTGTGACCGGCTCCTGGCCGCCACACCCGCTACGGTAACTCCCGGCTATGAGCGACACTGATCAAGGAAAATCCTTCGCGTTAGAAGCAGATAACGACGATGAACCTGCTGGTTCGACGAGCCTTGCCGCCCTCGGCCGAGGCGCCAAGGCCTTCTTCGACTGGGCACTCGTGGTGATAATCGCTCTGGTCGTTGCGCTCGGAGTTCGAACGTTTCTTTTCGCTCACTTTGTCGTTGAAGGATCGTCGATGTACTCGACGCTTGAAAGTGGTGATCGAGTGTTTGTCAATAAGGTCTCGTATCGCCTTCACGACCCAAATCGCGGCGATGTCGTGGTGCTGCAGGAGATACGAGGCACCGCTGAGCGCGACCTCATAAAGAGGGTGATTGCGGTCGGTGGCGAAGAGGTTGAAATTCGGAGTTGTGAGGTTCGTATTGGTGGTCAACTTCTTGTTGAGCCGTACCTCGATCCAACGGTCGTGACGCCTGGAAACTGTGGGGGAGATTTCGGTCCGATCCTCGTCCCCGAGGGCACAGTTTTCGTGATGGGCGATAATCGAGCCGGTTCCCAAGATAGCCGAACGTTGGGGCCGGTCTTGCTCGATGACATCGTCGGACGCGCCTTTGTCGTGTTCTGGCCAAGATCGAATTGGCAATGGCTCTGACTTAAGGCTGAGCGGCGGCATCAACCATGCGATCGACGTGATCGCTATACACCCCGTCAAGCCCCATACGAAGACCTGTGCGTAATTCGTAATCATGTTGGAGATTCCAACCAAAGGCATAGAGAGAAAACCGGTGTGCAAGGGTCACGAGCCCACCATTCCAGTCATCGATTCGCATGTTTAGGGCATCGATTCCTTCACTAGAGAGGAGAGCGCATCGGCGTTCGACTCCCTCGCGGATTGAACCAAATCGAACCGAGTTCACGAGCCGAACCTCAGGGAATGCTCTCCGGTGAAGCTGCAAACTTTCAGCGTTGGGGTGGCATAACCACACTCGTGCTGGAAGGTCGGAATCATTTGTATGAATGGTCTGAAGGGTCGGGCCAAACGCGCTGTCATCCTTCACATCGAGCGAAAGATGAAGATCGGGTTCTTCTGAGAGCAGTTCGAGCACCTCTTCAAGATGTGGAATATGAGCCGGCAACGAAGAAGCGGGGACATCGCTTATCGACCGGGAGCGAAGTTTTCCAGCCGGAACCTTCCCATCATGATCGAGAACCGGAACATCATCACTCGTCACCCACACGTCACTTTCAAGACCGGTTGCTCCTAGGCGAAGAGCGAGACGGAACGCCTCCATAGTGTTTTCGGGAGCGTGGGCGCGAGCACCACGATGTGCGAACAACACCGTTTCATCAATGAGAGTCGGTAGTCGTTGCTGCTCCACTGCCGCCATGCTGCCATGCTCGTAGACTTAGCGGGGTGTTCAACTTGCAGGGTGGCGAACTAATTATCATTGCGCTTCTTGCGTTGGTGGTGTTAGGCCCTGAAAAGCTGCCTGAAGCCGCAAGATGGTTCGGACGAATGTACGCGCAGATTCGGCGGATGGGAGACGGTTTTAGGCAGGAATTTCAGTCAGCGGTAAAGGAACCACTTGACGATCTTCGCACGGCTGTGTCCGAGCCCGTTGAGGAGGTCAAAACCTCGGTCGACAGGACCATTGCAGCAAGCTCACCAGAAGGTGTCGTGGGCGCCAGTCCTGATATCGGTGAATCTGCCCGAACTGAATCCGCTCCCGCAGAAGAAGGGTCAACGGGCTCGTCAACCGAAGGCGAAGAGAAGCCTCCATCATGAAGTTTCCACGGCGGTCAAAGCGCAGAGTCCCCTCCGACGGAACGATGGGCCTTATGGATCATCTTGCGGAGCTTCGGTCCCGCATTATTCGCTCGGCGTTGGCGGTTGCAGCTGGAGCGATCGTTGTGCTTTTTGCCTACAACTCAGTGTTGCGGTTCCTCACTGAGCCGTACCTTCAACTTTGTCGGCGTCGTCAGCCTGAATTTTGCGGGCTCTCGTACGATGCTTCGCTCGATGCGGTGAACCTATTCACTATGGACCCGGTCGAAGGCTTCACCACCCGAATGAGGATTGCTACCTATGGCGGAGTCATTCTGGGGCTCCCGGTGATTTTGTGGCATATCTGGAAGTTCATTGTTCCCGCCATGCACAAAAATGAACGTCGTTATGCCTTGAGCTTTATTTCGAGCGCACTCCTGCTCTTTGCGGCAGGAGGACTCCTCGCATTTTCCACGCTGGGTCGTGCGATCGAATTCCTTATTGAGTGGTCGGGTGAGGGCGTTGATCAGGTGTTTCGGGTGAGTTCATATCTCCGGCTCGTGACGCTCATGGTGATCGCTTTCGGCATCGGGTTCACCGTGCCTGTGCTTCTTGTCTTTTTGCAACTGATTGGTGTGCTTACTCCGAGGGCACTTCTCAGTGTGTGGCGATATGCGATCGTCGGCATTGTCTTTATAGCGGCCGCCATCACACCATCGGGTGACCCTGTGTCACTTGCGAGCCTTTCGGCACCGATGATTTTGCTGTATTTCGCCGCCATCGGCATCGGGTCACTCTTTTCTCGCAGACGACGAGCAGCAGGGAGGAGCGTTGACTGAGAGCCGCTCTCACGATGACAATGTCGACCACACATGGTTTTCAAAGGGTCTTGCATTTCCCCTCGATCGATTTCAACGAGAGGCCTGCGACGCAATCGTTCGGGGCGATGACGTAGTTGTTGCGGCCCCCACGGGGAGTGGCAAGACCGTCGTCGCGGAGTACGCGCTTGCGACGACGTTACGGAAGCAGCAACGAACGTTTTACACGACACCGTTGAAGGCGCTGTCAAACCAAAAGTTCCACGATCTCATTGGACTGTATGGGAAGGAAAAGGTTGGACTTCTCACCGGAGACGTCGCAATACACCCCGAGGCTCAAGTGGTGGTAATGACCACCGAGGTGCTTCGCAACATGATGTATGCAGCATCACCTGCCCTCGACGACGTTGGCTTCGTCATCCTCGACGAAGTGCATTTTCTTCAAGACACGTATCGAGGCCCCGTGTGGGAAGAGATCATCATTCATCTTGAACGATCAATACGACTTGTCTGCCTTTCAGCCACTGTTAGCAATGCACCACAATTGGCCAAGTGGATGACTGAGGTTCGCTATCGGACTGCAGTCATCACCGAGACGACCCGCCCGGTGCCATTGGAAAACCATTACATGGTCTTCGACAAAACAAACGAGCGCCTCCACCTGTTTCCCACGTTTATCGGGGGTGCGCTCAATCGAGATGCATTACGGCTCGACGAATCAGGAGTGAGGCATCGCTGGTCGGGGAAAAGCCGTCGCGGTGCAACTGGCGGCTCTCGAAAGCTCGCCACACCGACACGACTTGAAGTTGTTGATTCGCTTGACGACAAGGCGATGCTTCCGGCGATTTACTTCATTTTCAGCCGTCGCCAATGTGAGGAAGCCGCCGCAATGGCGGCTCAAGCCGGGATTCAACTCATTACTCAACAGGAGCAGAGCGCCATCATGCGGATCGTTGATGCTCGACTCGACGATTTCTCGTACGACGACCTTTCTGCGCTCGGTATCGATGGGTTCGTGCAACAACTCATGTCCGGTGTTGCGCCACATCACGCTGGGATGGTGCCGGCTTTCAAAGAGATCGTTGAACAAGCATTCATTTCAGGGTTGCTGAAGGTTGTATTTGCGACTGAAACGCTGGCAGTGGGTGTCAACATGCCGGCATCGTCGGTCGTCATCGAAAAGACAACCAAATACAACGGCGACCATCATGTATCGCTCAGTGCCGGTGAATTCACCCAATTAACCGGGCGGGCAGGGCGACGCGGTCTAGACGACGTTGGACACGCCGTGGTTTTGTGGAACCCGTTCATCCGTTTTTCGGAAGTCGCAGAACTTGCCGGTAGTTCGACATACAACCTTCGCTCGGTGTTCAGACCGACGTTCAATATGGTTGCCAACCTCGTCAGCAGGTGCAACCGCGAAGAAGCACGGGAGATGCTGATGCTGTCGTTTGCTCAATACCAGCGCGACCACGATGTCGTTCGCCTGCAGGCTCGGCTCGCTCGGCGCCGTACTGAGTACAACGATCGCCGGGAGCAGTCAAGAAGTCCGTTTGGAGACATCGAAGAATATCGCTCCCAGAAGGAAAAAATGGACGATGCCGCCTCAACAAGCTCGGCGGATCTCAGCGGGCTTCGTCCAGGAGATGTCGTCTACTCGGCTGTCGGCGCTTACCGAGGGCCAGTGGTTGTTGTAGCAACTGCCCATCGGTCCAATGGCCTGCGTATTTCACTGGTTACTGCGAGCGGAAAGCTTGCGACCGTGACATCGCAAGAGTTTGTTGGAGACGGAAGTGTCGTTGGCACCGTGGTGATGCCCGGCTCGTTCACACCGCACAAAAAAGAGTTCCGGCAGGAAGCAGCCCGACGTTTGAAACGAACCAAACTTCGACCTGAGGGAGCTCGCCACGCACGGGCTAGTGAGTCTCACAATCGACAAACTTCCGAAGTGCACCCCGTGGAGCTGGATCCTGACCTAAGAACACGACTGCGCGCCGCTGAAGACGCTGATCGCCGAGCGAAAGAGTTGGAAAGACTCGAGAAGGACATCTCCGCCCGACGGGGATCACTTGGCAGAGACTTCGACGGAGTCGTATCGGTGATGTCGAAAATGGGCTTTCTCAAAGAAAACGATTGGGTGTTGACTGAAGACGGCAACACCCTGTCCCGTATTTTTCATGAGTCGGACCTCCTCATAGTGGAAGCACTGAGATCGAACCTTTTTGAGGGGTTAACTGCCGCCGAACTTGCAGGGCTTGTCTCGGCAATTGTCTACGAATATCGCGGAATAGACGAGCCTCCACCTCCGTGGTTTCCCACAAACAAGCTCCGAGAGCGTTTCCGGCGTCTGGAGAGCATCAGCCTCCAGATTGACACCATCGAGGGTGAATTTGGCCTGGCGGCACATCGACCGCCCGACGCAGGCTTCGTTGCTATCGCCCACGGATGGTGTTCAGGAGTTGAACTCGCTGACCTTGTACACGATGGCGATCTTGCCGGAGGTGACATCGTTCGAAACCTTCGCCAGGTAATTGATCTTTGTAGACAAATTGGAGAAGTCGTTTCTGACCCAGATGTCAGAGGGGTGGCCCGACAAGCTGTTTCTCAATGCACTCGGGGTGTGGTAGTCGACATTGCGAGCGCCGACTCTTCTTCGGGAATTGAACACGCGATAGGACCGAATGTGTGGGACGGCAACTGATGACGATTCGCATAGGTGAGGATTGGGGAGAACCGATTGATTTCGCACCACAGGGAACACGAATCGCGTACACCGATCACGACGTTGCCGTAGCACTTGACGATCGGCGCCCGGTATTGGTGCGCGGTGGGACACTTCACCAGACTCTCGGATCTCCAAATGGCACCGCAGCGACACGATGCCTTCCTGTCGATCTAATCGAGATAGTCGAAACGTCTTCAAATACTCGAATTGCGGTTTCTGTTGCGAATATCTCCTTAAACCTTCGCAAGCCGTTTGGTCGTTGGCGCGGCCGGATCGTTGTCGCAACAAACTGTGGGGAGTATGCAGGCATCACACCGTGTCCTCGTTCACACCCTAATGACGGCGCATTTGACGTTATCGAGGTCGACGCCTCGATGACGCTCTTTCAACGCCGACTGGCCTGGAAGAGAGCAATATCGGGATCTCACCTTCCGCATCCCTTACTGCGCGTCTGGTCAGGGGAGAAATTTCGACTCACCATTCGACCAAACGAACGGATAATCGTTGATGGAGTCAATCTCAAGTTCACAGGCGACGTTGAACTCCGAGCAGTACCTGATGCCGGTCAGATTTTTATCTGAGATGTTGAGATGATCCGCGACAAGGAACTTGCGTCCGCGTAGCATCGCTCAAGTGACCTACGTGGCCGAAGAGTTCACGCCTTCTGAAGCTGACATTCTTCGGAGGTACTTCACCAACCTCGATCAGCCGGTTTTTGCGCTGGTGAATCTTCCTGAGGTCGTTAAAGGTGCTCTTTTTGCTCGATACAGCCGCAGCGCCAAAAGTCTGAGACGCCTTTTCCTCGATGAATTTGTTGGGGACCTTGACATTTCAGGTGATGCGTCCGTCGATGCCACAATGGGGCTCACGCGTGCAGAAGAACTCTACGAACGAGTGTTCGTCGAGTATGGCGACGATTCTGTGGCGCAACTCGGCGGGGTGCACCTTGCGTGTGAGCAGGCCTCCAACCTATTGACAAAGGTGCTGGAACGGGGACGCATAATGTCGTACCTCGAGCAAAGCACTCGCTATATCGCGTATGACGCCCGACTCGGCGGGCGTTACCGCTACTACCGTGACCCACATCTTCTCGCGTCGCGGGTCGGCACTCGGTATATCAGTGAGATGGACCGTATGTTCGAGGCCTATTCAAGGGCGCTTGAAAGCGTGACTGAACATGTACGCAGCACCGTACCTCAGGGAGCATCCGACAGCGATTTCGTCTATCGGCAGGCAACCCGTGCAAAAGCTCTTGATGCTGTTCGGGGGATGCTGCCGGCATCGTCAACATCGAACCTCGGTATTTACGGGAGTGGGCAGGCGTATGAAGCTCTTTTGTTGCGAATGCGAGCACATCCGCTGCCTGAAGCGCGTGAATATGCCGACCAAATGCTGGTGGAACTGCAAAAAGTTATTCCCAGTTTTCTCCGTAGGGTTGATGTACCCGAGCGCGGTGGTGCGTGGTCGGCCTACCTGTCCGACATCAACTCGCAGGCCGAAGAACTCGTCGACAGCCTCTTTGGCTCCCAACCCGTAGATAGCGCTCCGGAAGTCGAACTCGTCGACTTCGACCCTCGTGGAGAGGAGAAACTACTCGCAGCCATCTGTTACCCGCATTCCTCAATGTCAGAGCGGCAATTGCAGGAGCGCGTGGCCTCTCTGAGTGACGAACAACGATCAGCGTTGATGGCTGCGGCGATCGGTGATCGACAGAATCGGCGTCACAAGCCAGGACGGTCGTTTGAACGACTTGATTACCGCTTTGATGTGCTGAGCGATTACGGGGCTTTCCGTGATCTCCAAAGGCATCGGCTGATGACGATCGATTGGCAGCGCCTCACACCGAACAACGGCTTTGTTCGGCCAGAACTCGTGGAAGAGGCCGGAGTTCGGCACCTCTTTGATGAATCAATGGAACGATCTGCTGCTCTCTACGACCTGCTGAAACCCGACTTCGCCCAGCAGGCGTCATATGCCGTCGCTATGGCATATCGCATCCGATATTCAATGCAATTCAACGCTCGCGAAGCAATTCACCTCATCGAACTGCGTTCGTCCCCCCAAGGGCACCCCTCATATCGGAGAGTCGTATTGGAAATGCATCGCCTTATTGCTGAAGAGGCGGGGCATCGAGCGATCGCAAACTCAATGACTCACCTAACCACTGAGGCTCCTGACCTTGAGCGTTTAGATTCTGAACGCCGCGCTGAGGCGAGGCGTGTGTCGGAACGCTAGGGTGCGCCAAATAACCCTCAACAACCGAAGAAATACTCACTAGATTCACTCGCAACGGGTCGAAATGACGTAACATCCTTCGACCTGTCTACCCCCACCAAATGAAGGATCTCCAGCATGGCAGATGACGAGATTGTTGACGATGTCGACGAAGAAGTCGAAGACGACGACATCAATGAAGAAGATTTTGATGCTGACGCCGAGGAAGAAGACGGCGAGTTCGAAGACTCTGACGAGGAAGAAGACGGCGACTACAGCAGCGATGACGATGACGACGACGACGACGACGATGATTCAAGTGCAAATAGTCGTCGCAAGTCAAAAGATGATGAGGACGACGATGATGACCTCGTTAACGAAGACGACGTAGAGGCCGACCTTGACACCATCTTGAAGGATCGCATGGTCGCCGTTAAAGACGATGATGAGGAGGACGAGGAAACGCCTGTAATCGTTGACAACAGTGCTGAATTAGCTGACGGTGTTCAACCTAAGCGATCTGGTGAACAAGTGTGTCCGAGTTGCTTCCTTATCGTGCGAAGCTTCGATGAGCAAGTGTGTCCGAGCTGCCTGTGAAAATCAGGACTTTCAACTCTCAAACGGGCAATTGCGATTGCTCATTCATTTGAGTGTGACGGAACCAGCTATTCGTCTTGCTCAGCAAAGCGACGTTGCTGAGATCAAAGCCCTGGAGATTGAGGCTCGGCGGCACTTGCTTGGTGAGCGTGGTGGCCCGAGACTTCTTGAACTAACGCCTGAACGGGCGGAGAATTGGTTTGGCGATGGAATTTCTACGTTAGTTGCCCTTATTGACGACATTCCTGTGGGTTTTTTGACTCTAAGACTGGGTGTCGTCGCCGTTATCGAAGGGGTCTACGTCCGACCAGAGGCCCGTGAGATCGGATGTGGCGATGCACTCGTCGCTGAGGCTCGAAGGATGGCAGAAAAGGGCGGGAGTCGAAGGCTGGAGGCCATTGCCCTGCCTGGTGATCGAGAGACAAAAAATCTCTATGAACGAGCAGCGATCACGGCCAAAGCGATTACGGTGGCGGTCGACCTCAGTGACCCTTCCAATTAGGTGCGCGCTTTTCGATAAAAGCGGTTAAGCCCTCCTTAGTGTCTTCAGAAGACAACACATTCGCAAACTGATCGTTTGTCATCTTTTTGAGCGTTTCGTCATCTGCCCAGGCTGATGCAAGTACGACCTTTCGGCTTGCCCAAACCGCAAGGGGGGCTGAGTTGGTGATCGCTTCTGCCAGGCGGTGTGCCTCGTTCATGGCTTCGCCAGCGGGTACAAGGCGTGAGACGAGTCCGAGGTCATATGCGCGTTGGGCTGGGATCGGCTCCCCGGTGAGGATTGCCTCCATCGCAGCGGCCTGACCAATAGCCCGTGGAAGTCGGAACAATCCTCCGGCTCCGGCAATGAGGTTTCGCTTTACTTCAGCGAGTCCAAATGCCGAACGTTCGGTCGCGACGACGAGATCAGCGGCTAAGACAAGTTCACAGCCACCAGCGGTTGCGAGTCCATCAACTGCGACGATGACAGGCTTTTTACGATCTCGGTAGACAAAACCGCCAAAGCCACCTCGCGAGGTTCCAAGCTCGTTCCCTCTACCTTCATTGATTGCCTTCAGATCCGCTCCCGCGCAGAAGACAGGACGTGCTTGACCTTCGGTGTTTGCAGTGAGAATTCCAACCCAAACGTTGTCATCAGCCTCAAGTTGGTCAATTGCTGCTTCAACGCCATTTGCTACATCACCATTTACTGCGTTCCGTGCATCAGGCCGATTAAGCGTAATGACGCCAACGCGTTCCTGAACCTCGTAAGTAACGATTTCTGACATGCCCCGATGGTAGGAGACCAGGGTCAGCAGTCTGCGAGTCAGGCGCTGTCCTCAGCTGTTTCAGAAGGTCTCTCTTCGGGTTCACCAGACGCTTCGTCAGGTGCGCCTGTAGCGGCCTCATCAGGAGCCGATTCGGGCTCAGCGGTCGAGTCATCATGCGCTGAGGTTTCTCCAGCCTCTACTGCATTTTCCGTCTCGCGAGATGGTTCTGTCTCTACAGCATCCCCTAGATCAACAGCTGCCTCGGGCTGATTGATCTGAGCAGTCGGGTCGTCTCCTTGAGAACCTGCTTCTGAACCGGCCTCTTCGGTCTCAGGAGGGTTCTCAGCTGCGGCGCTTGCCCTGCTGTTCTTTGGTCGCTGACTCTTCGCTGCATTCTTCTTCTCGCGACGCTCTTTGGCCGGGTTGCTACGAAGAGGACGAGGCATAGCGGCGCCCTCTTCCACCTCAATCCCAAATAGCGCTGCAACCTGCGGGATGGCAGGCGCAAGTCGTTTTACCGTTGCGGTGAGGTCGTCGGTGATCTTCTCTGGTAGCCCCATCGGCGCGATCAGCAAATGGATGGGTGAGAACGCCGCGGCTTCGAGCACTGCTATCCATCGTTCTGCGGTTTCGACTGGCGTCAAGGTGGCGTTCGTTGAGTCGACAAGCCGTTGCGAGATTTCTGCCGGGAAGGGTACACCGGCTTTTGGAGGTTGCGATGAGAGCCGCAACGCTCGAATTACTCGACCAATGGCGAGCGCAGCATCGACGTCGCCAAACCAGAGTTGAAGTTCTTCCTCTTGGCGGGGGCGCAGAAGCTCTCGCAGTTCGTCTGCCAAGGCCCGTGTGCCTTTGTCGCGCGCCACCATCGGGTCGTCGCTCGCCGCCACCACCGAACGGAGATCGCGTAGGTCGATATCACCGGCAAGCTTCTGCGCTGACTCAGCGCGGTCATACCATTCGGCCACACGAAGCTGGGGGAGGAGTTTTTCGGCAAGTTGCAATACAGAAGCTTCAGGCATTGTTGCTCGGCCTTCACTTGTTGCCTTTTCGTTTTCTGCTTTCAGGCGTGTGCGAACAGCTGCGATGCCCTGAAGTGCAAGTTCAGCAATTGGCCGTTGTTCCTCTGGAAGACCCGCCAGTACCTCGTTGCGGTGGGTCCGTTGGGCTTTGAGGCGCTTCGGCTTGGGCCGCTGCGGCAACTCAGGTGGGGGAGTGAAACGGGGCCCTTGACGTTGACTATCTCGGCGCGGTCGACGGCTTGAGCCCTTACCGCCTTCGTCATCGTCACGCCGACGTCGATTGTTATTGCGTCCGCGATCACGGCCGCCACCACGACCGCCCTCACGGCGATCTCTCTTCGCTCGAGTCTCGACGACCGGGTCGAAGTCAGCACCGCCGATTAGTTCGAGAACCTCGCTTGATTCGGAGCGCTGTCGGCTACCGATTACTGACTGCACGGTGATGCCGTCAATACCTTGGACGACCTCAACCTTGAGAACCTTCCCGATAGTTACGTCGCTCGGTAACACCGAACCATCGAGCACCCCCTTTGGATTCTTTGCTCCAGCAGCACGCCAAGTCCAGGTGCCGTCATCTTGCGCACTCGTCAGTTCAATTTCAATCCGTCGGGACATGAGCAGAAACGGTATCGGCTTCGGGAAGCGTTCGTGACCGTGCATACTGTTCCGTCGTGGAGAATCAGATGTGACGATTCAAGTTCGTATCACTTCTGCATTGTTCGGTACGGTGCGCAAATGCCTATTTACGCGCTTGGAGACCAAGTTCCCACCATTGATGAATCGGCCTACGTTCACCCAGACGCAGTGGTCATCGGATCAGTCACGATTGGTCCTGGCTCGTCAATTTGGCCAGGCGCTGTGCTTCGGGGAGATGACGGTGAAATTCGTATTGGTGCGCGAACAAGCATCCAGGACAATGCAGTGCTGCACACGACCCCGGCAGATTCCACCGTCGTCGGCGATGACTGTGTAATTGGCCATATTGTCCATCTCGAGGGTTGCACCATCATGAATGGCTCACTCGTAGGTAATGGTGCAATGGTATTGCACCGTTCTGTTGTCCACCCTGGCGCAATCGTGGCTGCCAATTCCGTTGTGCTCTATGACGTTGATGTGCCGTCGGGAGCCCTCGCGGTTGGCTCTCCAGCGACGATTAAGGAAGGGCGCGCGGACGCCTCAATGATCGAGCTTGCGGCTGAATCGTATGTTGAACGCGGAAAGCGCTTCCGGGAGGAGCTTCGGCGAGTCGATGGATAGCCCAGAATCCGGGCGAGCGTCGGTAGCGGCACATATTGTGCTCACGGTTGCCGCTGCTGAAACAGAACTTGCCGCAGACGCGCTTCGTCAATCTGGGGCCCGGGCAATAGAGGAGCGTCACCTTGGTGATGCCATAGAACTATGGGCGGTGCTCGGTGACAGTGCTGCATGCACGGCCTTCGTCGAGCGATGGAAAGATCACTGGCCTGGAAGAGTTGAAGTAGTCGATCTCACACCAAGTGACACGTGGAAACGCTATTCCGTGCCGGTGATCGTGAATGATATATTGGCGATTGTTCCATCATGGGTGAGTTTCAGCAAGACGGATTTTTACCCGATCGTCGTCTCAATTGACCCAGAAGATTCATTTGGACTCGGTGACCACCCAACGACGCGAATTGTTGCGGACCTTTTATGTTGCTTCATAACACCCGAATCATCAGTGTTGGATATGGGCTCGGGTTCGGGAGTGCTGTCAATCGTCGCTGCGCTACTCGGTGCACGGCGGGTGGTCGGTATCGATCGAGGTGTCGGAGCCTTTGCCGTCGCAGAGCGTAACGCCGAGAGAAATGCGGTTTCTGAGATCACTGAGTTCTCTCATGGCTCGACGATCCCGATTGGTGAACAGTTCGATCTTGTGGCTGCAAATATCTTGGCTCCGGTGCTTCTTGAATTGTGCGAACCCATCGTCAGATCCCTGCTACCTGGGGGCACCATAATTTTGTCTGGCATTCGCGTTGATCAAAGAGAAGACTTAATCAACCGTTACGTTGCCGAGGGCTGCCGCCTAGTTGAGGACCGTGTTCTCGAAGGATGGTGCGGTGTCGCTATGGCGAAGCAGCAATGAGCGCCTCGATCTCATCCTGAAGGGGGAGAGATGGAACGGCACCGTGTGTTGTCGTTGCCAGAGCACCACCGGCAAGTGCCCGGAGAGCCGCCGCTTCGAGAGTGTGTCCAGCAGCGAGCGATGCAGCGAGCGACCCACAGAACGCATCTCCTGCTCCAGTGGTGTCAACGGGAGTCACTTGAAATGAGGAGAGACGTTGGCTCGTTCCTTGGCGATGAATGTCAATTCCGGCAGCACCTTTCGTCACGATGACAGTTTCAACTCCAGCTTCCTGCAGTCTCGACACACCTCCGAGGAGCCCAATTTCGTGCTCGTTTGGAATCACGATGTCACACAGCGACAGCAGTTCTGGACTGAGTTTGGCCGCAGGTGCGGGATTTAGAATTGTCATCGCTCCGACCTCCCTCGCGGCGACAAATGAATTGGTCACCGTGGAGATCGGTACTTCAAGTTGAGCGAGGACGACATCGGAGGGGCCGATGTTGGTTGCTGGTGGGCATGACGCGTTTGATCCAGGTACCACGATGATCGAATTTTCACCCCCATCATCCACGACAATGAGCGCTCTTCCAGTCGCCTCATTGGGTGATATGTGAAGTCCTGCAAGGTTAAGTCCCTCGTCGCTTGCGATCGAATGGAGGAACCGGCCTGCGTCATCATCACCAACCGCACAGACGAACGCAGTTCGGGCACCTGCTCGAACTGCTGCTACCGCCTGGTTGAGCCCCTTACCGCCGGGGTATTCGTGAAATTCAGACCCAATGAGGGTCTCGCCGGGTCGCGGGTGCCGGGGTGAGGTGGCGACGAGATCTACATTTGCGCTGCCGACGACAACGACAGAAGCGTGCGGGTTCGGCACAGGGGCCACAAGCGTCAGCTCGTTTGGCGGGCACGAACTCCAATGGGTGCGATAAGTCGATATCCAGCGGTGTGGCGCTCATCTTCGCTTTCAGCGCCCCACAGTCCATATTCGTGATTGTCACGGGCAAAGTCTCGACAGACGAACTTCACCGAGCACGATCGACAAATTTCTCGAGCGGCATCTTCGCGACGCTCACGGGTCTGTGGTCGCTCTGCAGGAGTGGGGAAGAAAAGGTGAGTCATTCCTCTACACGCTGCGTCTTCCATCCAATCATCATCTGTGAGATGCCGAGTGATGAAATCGATAACATTGCTCATTTCTTCCCCCTATGTGATGCAGGGATCCCCCCACAGGACCCGACAACAGATATTAGATGCTGGCGGGGGGCGCGGTCAATTGTGATCTCCTACGGAAGACATCACCAATTGAACACCCTCCAAAAATCGGTCGACATCCGCCTGGGTGGTGTCCCAAGATGTCATCCATCGGTGCTGGGAGGTCACTGAGTTCCAATCCCAGAAAAAACACCAGTTACGTAGAGCTGTTGCGGCCTCGTTTGGAAGAACCGGAAACATGCTGTTGACCGCAGGTGGGGGCCCGGCGGCGTCTCCGAGTATCTCGCAAGCGCCGTTATGAAGTTGTTGGGCCATTGCGTTGGCGTGAGAAGCCCATGCAAGCCAGTGGTCGTCATCAAGGGCGGCGAGAAACTGAGCCGCAACAAAACGCATCTTTGAACCCAGTTGATTGACCTGTTTGCGGAGATGCTGTCCCAACGGTTTTGGGTAGGGCGTGAGATGAATGACCGCCTCGGCAGCCATAAGCCCGTTCTTCGTTCCTCCAAACGATATTGTGTCAATGCCCGTCTCAACTACCATTTTCCGCAGGCCTTCTCTGCCTAAGCCAAGAGCGGCGACAGCATTGGCGATCCGAGCTCCGTCAAGGTGCACTCTCATGCCGTACGAGTGAGCAACCTCGCAGAGTTCTCCGATTTCATCAACGCTGTAGGTCGTTCCCCACTCGGTCGCTTGGGTGATTGAGAGTATTCCGGGCTGAGCGTGGTGAATGTTTCCAAGCGCTTCAGCTCGAGCGTGGATCGAGTCGACGCTCATTTTCCCGTCGACTGAGGGTGTCGAGATGAGTTTTGTGCTTAACACTCGCTCTGGTGCGGCAGCCTCATCATCATTGATATGTGACCAGTCGGTGCACAGCACGGACTCACCCGGCTGGAGCATGGTTGCAAGCGCAAGAATATTTGTACCCGTGCCGTTCAGGGTGAGAAGGACTGAGACCTCGCGATCAAAGAGGTCGTTGAATTCGGTTTCAACCTGTCGTGTCCACTCGTCTTCGCCGTATGCCAGGGCATGCCCGAGGTTCGCCGACGTTATCGCATCGAGAACCGCCGGGTGAATACCCGCTGCGTTATCGCTAGCGAAGGAACAATTTGGGGGATCTGGCAACATCACACCCCTAGTATCACAGGCCAGTTAGCCTGCCCGCCGTGTCCCAGTCAGTTTTTGAAGCTTCCCGGCGTCGAACGTTTGCCATCATCAGCCATCCTGATGCAGGCAAAACAACGCTGACAGAGAAGTTCCTCCTATATGCGGGCGCGGTTGGTGAGGCCGGCGCAGTGAAGGCTCGCGAGGGCCGTCGTTCAGCAACAAGTGACTGGATGGAGATGGAGAAGAAGCGAGGCATCTCGATTTCTTCAACTGCGCTTACATTCCACTACCGGGAAATGCAGTTCAATTTGCTCGATACGCCGGGTCACCGAGATTTCTCCGAAGACACCTACCGAGTGCTTGCCGCTGTCGACTCTGTGGTCATGGTGCTCGATGTCGCGAAGGGTATTGAACCGCAGACGCTGAAGCTGTTTGAGGTCTGTCGAAGCAGGAATCTTCCCGTTATTACCTTCCTCAACAAATATGACCGACCGGGCCGGGCGCCACTTGAACTTCTTGACGAAATCGAGGACCAGATCGGACTCCGTCCAACGCCCGCAACCTGGCCAGTTGGCATTCCCGGCGATTTCCGAGGTGTTATTGACCGCACCTCAGGAGAATTCACTCGGTTTACCCGCACCGTGCGAGGCTCGGCAATTGCGCCGGAGGAAGTGATCTCGACCGAGCAGGCAGCAGAAGAGGAGGGGAGTGCGTGGACTCAAGCGATGGACGACGTTGAGCTGCTGGATGCCGTCGGAGCGGTTGTCGATAGCGACTCATTTCTTGCCGCAGAGTCGACACCCGTATTTGTCGGTTCTGCGCTCACAAATTTTGGGGTACGTCACGTGCTCGACACCTTGGTCGACTTCGCTCCGGCGGCAGGGGAGCGCCTCGATGTTCACGAGTCACCGAGGGCGCTTGACGCCGGCTGCTCCGCATTCGTGTTTAAGGTTCAGGCCAACATGGACAAATCGCATCGAGATCGTATTGCATTTGTTCGGGTGTGTTCCGGAAAATTTGAGCGTGGGATGTTGCTCACTTGTCATCGCACCGGAAAACCCTTTGCGACAAAGTACGCATCTCAGGTGTTTGGTGCGGAACGAAGCACAGTTGATGAGGCTTTTCCCGGTGATGTCGTCGGCCTCGTGAACGCTACCGATCTTCAGATCGGAGACTCCTTGTACGTTGGCGATCCAGTGGAGTTTCCGGCCATACCGAGGTTTGCCCCGGAAGTGTTTGCATCAGCCAGACCACTCGATACAGGCAAGTTCAAGCAGTTCAGGCGCGGGCTTGACCAACTCGATTCTGAGGGTGTTGTGCAGGTGCTCCGAGACCCTCAGCAGGGAGATGCCAACCCCGTGTTAGCCGCAGTTGGACAACTTCAATTTGAGGTCTTTTCGTCTCGACTCGAGATTGAATTTAACGCTCCGTCAGAGGTCACTGCATCACCATATGAGTCCATTCGATTTACTGACGAGGAAAGCGCGGAGCGGCTCAAAGAAATCGGTGGTATTAGGATCATGAGGAGGGGGGATGGTCGTCTAGTCGCCCTTTTCGAGAGCCGATATCGCCTGCAGCGTCTGGAGAGCGACGAGCCCAGCCTGGTCCTCGATCCCATAAACATTGGCACTTAAAAACCACAGGTTTGTCACAGAGTGTCCTAGTTTTTCGTCATGACGAAATTAACTCACTGCGGGTGGTGTAGAAGACCAATTGAGGCTCGCAGTGGCCGCGGCCGTCCCAAACAGTTTTGCTCTCAGAAGTGCAGACAGTGGAGTTGGGTGGCTCAAAACCGGGCCCGCGAGCTTGAACTTGGCGAGGGAGAGTTAGTGATTGCTCGTAAGGAACTCAACTCGTTGCATGACGCCCTATATGTGCTTGCGTGCGCGTTCGATGACACGTTGAGAGATCTTGACGACACCCCAGATGATCCTCAGGAGTTGAGAAGGATGCTCAATTGGCTGCTGGACAGCGCGCGGCCACTACGCGACTACGAAATGTCCGCGTCCGATGTATCGGCTGAATAACGTCATGACGAAAACGCCTGATGGGCGAAAGCGATCCTCAACCGAAGGCACCTTCACGCTGGAGATTGGCTTAACCCGTTCACATTGATGTGCCCCCCTTTGCCGCACCCAATCGTTGAGGCACACACTCCACATCAACCACAGATTCAACGCCTTCGAGTCTCGACAGTTTGGCTTAAAGCGATGCCGGCTGTGTGAGGATCCTGCCATCAATGCGTGAAAGTAGGACCCAGTAGAGGCTCCGAATGCGCCTTATTGAGAAGTGATTGTGAGCTGCCGTTCTGTGCTGAACGCCCATAATATCCGTTATGTAAAGTAATTAAATCTTATGCCATCACCTCCACACCCCCCTAAATCGTTGTTTTGTAACGGTTTTACAACGACTGAGTGCCCATGACGGGAAAAGGTTCTTGAGGAAATAACGAATCTTTCCGATGAATCTCCTGCACCCAATCAGGAGATATTCGATGAAAGTTTTAAATTACGGACGCCTCCCCCGGCGTTTCGCTTCAAAAATTGTGTTGGCAGGTTTGGTCCTCTCGCCGCTAGTCATACATGCAGGTGAAGTCAAGGCCTCCACCCCTGCGGTGGCGTCGTTTCAGGGACTGAGTGTCGGTTCAAGCGGAGAGACGGTGAAAGCCCTTCAGCGGGCCCTGATCTCGAAAGGCATCGTCCTTCGCGGTGGAGTCGACGGCGTATTCGGACCAATGACACTCGCTGCAGTTCATGAATTTCAAGCTTCGATTGGAATGGATCTGACCAATATGGTCGACGAAGCAACTGCAATCGCAGTGGGCACGACCGCTTCACCACTCTCCGGTGTTCGACGTGGTATGTCCGGACAGAACGTCAAGACCCTCCAAGAGAAGCTCGCTGAAGCTGGATTCAGCCCTGTTGGCGGTTCCGATGGTTACTTTGGTCGTGCAACAGAGAAGGCCCTCAAGGAATTCCAGCAATCAGAGGGTCTCTCCCCCTCTGGCATCGCAGACGAAATTACAGTCGCAAAACTTTCGAGTTCTCCATTACCGAACGCCTCCGATAACGGTGGAGAGAGCGAAAGTACCGAGAACTCTGAAAACAAGTCTGAGGAATCGGAAGCTCCGGTTCTCTCCCCTG
>DLTS01000030.1 GCA_002501485.1 Acidimicrobiaceae bacterium UBA7830 | reverse complement strand
CGATACCGGGGGCTGGATGCCCGGAGGAGATGAACTCGACGAGAAAGTAAGTCGACAGGTTGAAGCTGCAGTCAGTTCTGCCGATGTCGTGTTGCTGGTCGTTGATGCGAGCGTCGGCACCGTAAGCCAAGACGACGAGATCAGTGCGTGGTTGCGGCGCAGTGGTGCTGACGTGATCGTCGTCGCAAATAAGGCCGATAATGACGGGCGTGAGCGCGAGATGTGGGACTTTCTCGCACTTGGTCTTGGTGAGCCTGTACCTGTAAGTGCGCTTCATGGGCGACGTGCTGGGGATCTGCTCGATGTGGTGCTGGAACGCCTCGGAGAACGGGCCTCTGTGCGCGAAGAAGAGGTGGTGCCGTGGCTCGAAGAGGAACCTCTCGATATCGCACTGGACACTCCGCGAGTGGCCATCGTTGGACGCCCAAACGTCGGCAAGTCAACCCTCTTTAATCGGCTTGTTGGCGAGGATCGATCTGTTGTTCATGACATGTCAGGCACGACCCGGGACGCCATCGACACCCTCGTCGAAACTGAAGATGGTCCAATTGTGTTTGTCGATACGGCTGGCATGCGCCGGCGAGCAAAAGTCGTCGACAGCGCGGAGTATTACTCGATGGTGCGGGCCTTACGTGCGATCGACGAGGCTGATATCGCCTTATTGGTGGTTGACGGCACTGAAGGCGTCACGGCCCAAGATCAGCGGCTTGCCGAACGGGTTGATGCTGCAGGATGTCCAATCGTTGTGCTGCTGAACAAGTGGGAACTGATTGATGATGAAGATGACCGGGCTGCAAAACGGGTCGAAGTCGGAAGACGACTTGCATTCCTTGGTGACTCACCTGTTCTCCCTATTTCGGCGCTCACAGGCAAGGGCGTTCACAAATTGCGCCCATTGCTCACCGACGCCGTCGAGCAATATCACCGCCGTGTGCCGACCAGAGACGTTAATCGCGTCATTGCAGCGGCTCAGCAAGCTCAACCCGCTGGTGGGGGAGCCAAAGTGCTCTATGCCGTGCAAGGCGCTACCGATCCTCCAACGTTCACATTGTTCGTTAACCGAGAGCTTCCCAAACATCATGTGCGGTATCTCGAACGGAAGATCCGCGAAGAATTTGGGTTCGGTTCAACACCGATCAAGCTCAGAATCCGAAAGAGGCAGGGCTGAGATGCCGTGGTGTGAAGAATGCGCTCGTTACTTCACTCCGACAGCGATGACAGCTGACGGCAAATGCCCGAGTTGCGGAAGACCTATCGATGATGCGACGGGCCTATCCGGCGACGAGGAAACACCGTGGCACTTTAAACTTCTCAACGTCGCTCTTGTCGCATATTTGAGCTGGCGAATCATCGTGCTCTTCGTCTGAATTGAGGCGCACAGCGTTAGCATCAGTGACACAGTTACGGGCTGTGGCGCAGCTTGGTTAGCGCGCTTGTCTGGGGGACAAGAGGTCCCGAGTTCGAATCTCGGCAGCCCGACCACATATAGAGTTTCGGCTCTATTGATTTGTCAGCCGTGCTGAAATAAGCCCATTGGGAGCCCAGTATTCCGTAGGTGCGAGGTCTCATTTATCGTCACGATCGAGCGCAAGCCGGAACGTGATGCGGCGATACGGGTGATTGAGGTGTAGTTGGGGTAAAAGAAGCCGGGGCCGTCTAAGTCAATACCGAGAACATCACCGGCGTAACAGTTGATGACACCCCCGTGGCAGACAACTGCAACTCGCTCGCCACTGTGATCTGAAACGATCCGGGAAACCGAGTTCAAAACGCGATCTCGAAACTCATGGCGATCATCGAATTCTTCGCGCTCACCCTGAAAAAACTCACGTAAACGCGGGTCGTTGCTCGCCTTCATTTCCTCGATTGGTATGTACTCAGACGAGTGCTGATCGAACTCAGCGAGTCCGGCATCAAGAACGCTGGTCGTGAGATAATGCTCTGAGAGCGGCTGCGCGGTTTCCACAGCACGTATCAGTGGGCTCGCATAGACGGCATCAATTTGCTCAGATGCGAGGTAGTCAGCGAGGAGTTGAGCCTGTTGACGTCCAATGTCAGAAAGTGGGGGATCTGCAGCACCTTCAGTTACCTCACGCCTGATTGGCAATGCATGCCGTATCAAGAGAAGCTCCATTCCGGCACCTTATTCGAACTTCGGTGCTTTGCTAGTCCTGGTAAAAGACCACTGAAACCGGGTGGGCTAGCGTTGCGATATGAAAGTGACTCCACTTACTGGAAAGTTCGGGGCAGACATCACCGACACCGATGTTTCTCGACCGCTCAGAGAGAATGAACTTACCGAGCTGCGAGAAGCGTTCGCTGAATACTCGGTGCTCGCCATACGGGAACAAAACTTGACGATCGACTCTTTTGAGGCATTTGCGCTGCAGCTTGGCAACTTCGGAGAGACGCCGTTCATCACTCCGGTTGACGGGCACCCGAACGTTCTCCGTTTGCTTCGCGAAGCTGACGAGGCCGGGCCATTATTTGGAAGCGGGTGGCACAGCGATTGGAGCTTTCAAGACCAACCTCCGAGCGCAACGTTGCTGTATGGGGTCGACATTCCTCCAGCCGGTGGTGACACCGCATTCACACAACAAGAACAGGCCTACGACGCACTTTCAGAAGGAATGAAAGAGCTTCTTGAACCTCTGCACGGCGTGCACTCCGCCCGTCGCTCGTACGGGCCATCAGGCACCTTCGGTCAACGAGACGACCGTCGGTCGATGGAAATTATCGGTGACGAAAGCGCATTAGAAACACGGTCACATCCATTGATACGCACTCATCCTGAGACCGGCCGGAAATCACTCTTCATTAATGAGGTCTACACCATCGGAATCACGGAACTCCACCATGCGGAGGCTTCTGCAATCCTCTCTTTCCTCTTTGAACACTGTCGCAGGATCGACTTCACCTGTCGAGTGAGATGGCAGCAAGGAACGTTGACGATGTGGGACAACCGCTGCGTCCAGCACTATGCCATCGATGATTACTTTGGCCACCGTCGCGAAATGATGCGCGCCACGTTGGCGGGGGAAACCCCTCAATGACAGACGAAAATGCAGCACCAATGAAAACAACGACAATTATTCACACCGGCCTCCAATTCGGTGAAGGCCCACGCTGGCACGACGGCAAACTTTGGTTTAGCGACTTCTTCCGGCATGGCGTTTTCACGCTCGACCGCGGGGGTAACGAAGAGCGCATCTTGACCGTCGATGCACGTCCGTCGGGTCTAGGTTGGCTACCGAACGGCGACCTACTTGTCGTGTCCATGGCTGATAAGAAGCTGCTTCGATTCGATGGCCGAGACACCACGCTTCATGCTGACCTCTCTGGCGTATCGGATCATGACTGCAACGACATGGTCGTCGGGCCCGATGGAACTGCATACGTATCGATCTTCGGGTTCGACATTCACGCCGATCCTCCGGTCGAGCCTCAGGCTGCACATCTTGTGGTTGTGAGTCCAGATGGCACTGTTCGGACCACCAACAAAGACCTGATGTTTCCCAACGGCTCAGTGATCACACCAGATGGATCAACGCTGATTGTAGGAGAGTCCTACGGACGCCGGTATTCCGCCTATCGCATTACTGATGATGGTATGGCGGTCGAACACCGGGTGTGGGCCGATTTGGGAGAACTCATTCCTGACGGCTGCTGTCTTGATGCGGAGGGAATGATTTGGTTTGCTGACCCCGTGCACAAAAAGGTAGTGAGGGTCCGAGAGGGTGGGGAAGTGGTTGACGAGATCTCCACCGATCAATCCGCAGTTGCCTGCATGCTCGGTGGGGATGACGGATTAACTCTTTATGTGCTGACTTCTCGCGGAACCCACCCCGAACGGGTTGACGGTACATCAACCGGAAGAGTTGAGACAGCGCACGTGCAGGTACCAGGCGCAGGCTGGCCGTGACTGATGTGTGGACGGTTCGTGCAAGCTGGTTCGCTCCAGCAACTTTCCACCCTTCTAAACGTAACCGTAGACGACCTCTCAGCAACACCACAGGCGAGGTACAACATTGCCCCTGCTGCCATAGTTGCTGCACTGTGTGACCGCAACGATCACCTGACAGTGGCACAATTTGAATGGGGCTTGATACCAAGTTGGACAAAAGATCCATCAATCGGGCAGCGACTTGTCAATGCCCGTGCCGAAACCGTCTGGGAAAAGCCATCGTTTCGAGCCGCCATTCGATCGAGTCGTGTCGTTGTGCCAGCCGATGGGTTCTTCGAATGGTCGCCAGCCCGGAGAGACGGTCCTCGAGGTAGAAATGGTAAGCCCGTTAAGGAGCCTCACTATTTCACTCGCGGTGACGAGCAGCCGATGCTTCTAGGTGGTATTTCTTCGCTATGGAGAAACCCCTTGGACGCAGAGGACATGCGCCACACTCTCTGCCTTCTCACCACTGCTGCCAATCCAACAATGCAACGAATTCACCACCGGATGCCGGTGATCATCGAGGCGAGTGGTGTAGAGCAATGGCTTGTGACTTCTGAACATGACGCACGCGAGGCGTTAGACCATGTGCTGACTCCCGCAAGCGAGGAGGTACTCGTTGAACATGTCGTGAGCACTGAAGTTAACAACTCCCGGAATGAGGGTAAACATCTCATCGCGCCAACTGATGAAAGCCAAACAACCCTGTTCTAGGGCGTTAGTCGACGAGTGCCTGGTACACCAGTTGTTTGAGTTCAGGCCGGATCGCGTGTGTGCTTGACGGCAAAAGTTGAGTAAGAAAAATCACCGCAAGGTCTTCGGCGGGATCGACCCAAAACGCAGTACTTGCTGCTCCACCCCACGCCATTTCGCCAGTGCAGCAGGGTACTTTGCTAGCGGCAGCATCAATTACCACTGAGAAACCAAGACCAAACCCAACTCCAACGAACGCTGATTCAGCGAACAACGGTCGGCCAATGGCGTCGAGGTCGACATTTCCTGGAAGATGATTCTTCCCCATGTAGTCGAGAGTGTGGCGCCCGATCACACGCTCTGAATCGTGGGTGCCTCCGTTGAGGATCATCTGGCAGAACCGCAAGTAGTCGGCCGCAGTTCCATAGAGGCCGGCACCTCCCGACAGCATCGGAGGACGTTCTTGGCGACGCAACTCGGCTGGTGCGAGCGAGGCAGCTCCGGTCTCTGGATCCGGGATGTATAGCTCTGCCAATCGCGATTTACGGTCGGTGTCGTCAATATAGAAACTTGTGTCCGTCATGCCGAGTGGCCGAAGAATGTTCTGCTGAAAATACTCTTCAAGGTCAAGACCTGAGACCACTTCGACTATGCGGCCAAGTACATCGGTTGAGATGCCGTAGTTCCATTCGGTGCCGGGTTGAAATACGAGTGGGATTTGCGCCCAGCGTTCGCAGCATGCGGCGAGGTCAAGATCTTCCGGTTGACCCCACTCAAACCCTTGGTTTCGATACATTGCATCGACCGGGTGAGTGTTATGGAAGCCGTACGTAAGCCCTGACATGTGAGTCATGAGATGCCACACCAGCATCGGAAGCGTTTGCGGCTCAGTCATTGGCTTCTGGACTGAACCAGATCGGTACACCGGTGTTGTCGCAAACGCCGGAATGAACTTTGAGACTGGGTCTTTCAGTTGAATAAGGCCCCGCTCGACAAGTTGCATCGCAGCAAGCGTGGTCAGGGGTTTTGTCATCGAATACAGCCGCACCACCGTGTTCTCAGTGAATGGCTCGTCGGTCTCGAGGCATCGAACTCCATACGTGGAGTGATGTGCGATCTCACCTCGACGAGACACCATGACTTGCCATCCGGCCAGTCGACCGTCGTCGACGTAGCGTCGGAAATGATCATCGATGCGATGAAGCCTTGAGGTGTCGAAACCGTGGTTCAACGTGTCACCCCAGTGTCGTGCCCCAGCGCCACAAGCTGCTGATGGATTGCTGACGCCGCGTTCTCTAGGTCTTCGCGATCGACGCTCGTGGCGGCATTAGAGAATGAGAGATCCGACATCTCATTTGTCGGAAGCACATGAATATGGGTGTGGGGTACCTCATATCCGGCGATGATGAGACCGACACGCTCCGGAGAAAATGCTGCGTTCTGAGCTTTCGAAATGTAATGGGCTACCGCAAAGAGATGTTTAGAAAGGTCTGGCTCAAGGTCAACCCAGTGGTCGACTTCAGCAATCGGGACAACGAGGGCATGGCCGTACGACATTGGGTTTATGGACATGAATGCCACGCACCTATTGTCACGCCATATAAATGTTCCTGGGATGTCGCCGTCAATAATGCGGGTGAAAACAGTTGTCACGATGGACAGCCTATGACGGCAACCATCGTGCGGCGAAGGGGAGGCCTTGTGCTGACCAGCCACGGTTTGCAGGCGTCCCCTATCATCTCGTAACAAACGTCTCAATGGGGTTACCTCACATCAATGGATACTGACCGCACCACCAATCAACCAGTCAGCATGTTCGACGGCATCAGGACCGTTCCGAACGCCGTGACGCTCGTGCGGCTGCTGTGTCTGCCGTTGTTTCTGTGGATTCTTTTCGGACTTGAGAACCAGCACCTCGCCGCTTGGGTGCTCGGTGGTATCGGTGCAACAGACTGGGTTGACGGATATCTTGCACGTCGCCTCGATCAGACAAGTGAATTTGGCAAAATCTTTGATCCCACAGTTGACCGCATCCTGTTCTTCGTTGGCATCGTCGCTCTTATCATCGACGGCTCAGCTCCACTCTGGTTTGCCCTGATTGCCCTAATCCGGGAGATTCTTGTCGCAGCGATGATGGTCATCGCCACGTTCGTCTTCAAGATGGAGCGCTTCGATGTCACATGGTGGGGTAAGACAGCGGCGTTCTTGTTGATGTTCACCTTCCCTGGCTTTTTGATGGGGGAAAGCGGCATGCCGATTGCAGAAGTATTTACCATCGCAGCATGGATTCTCGGAATCCCCGGACTCGTACTCAGTGTGTACACAGCTGGTGCATATGTTCCGCTGGTGGTTAGAGGAGTTCACTCGGGCCAGCGCGCTGGGTGAATTTGGTCCGTGCAACAATCTCCGTTGGTGAAAGCCGCTACCGTTAGAGAGATGGAAATCCCAAGTCACCTTCGTTATTCGGCTGACCACGAGTGGGTCGCACAAAATGACGACGGCACAGTCCGTATCGGCATCACGGATTACGCACAAGATGCTTTAGGTGATGTGGTATTCGCTGACCTTCCCGCAGTCAATGATCGTTTTGACGGCGGCGCAATGTGCGGCGAAGTGGAAAGTACGAAATCAGTGTCGGAGATCTACAGCCCACTAGCCGGTGTGGTCGTAGCAGTGAACACTGCCGTTCAAGATGACCCATCGCTTCTGAACTCCGACCCATATGGTGACGGCTGGATGATTGAACTGCGTGTTGATGACGTATCGATGATTGATCAGCTGCTCGATGCCGACGGGTATCGCTCTTTTACAGGCGAGTGACAGTCGTGGCGTATGTGTTCTGCAACCAGTGCGGCCATCGAAACCCGCCTGGCAGTAACTTCTGCTCAAGCTGCGGTGAACCCTTAGACGTGCTGGACGATCGAACCATCACCTTGATGACAGTCGATCCATTGCAGGACGCTCCTGGGTCTAGTGATGACATAGCGGTAAATCTTGGCGAACTAACACAGGGGGTCGGTGTGCTCATTGTGAGATCGGGCGGGCTTGCTGGAGTGAGGTACGCGCTCGACGCCCCAAATACGCGTATCGGTCGTCACCCTGATTCAGAGATTGTCCTCGATGACATCACTGTTTCACGACGGCATGCGGAAATTGTTCGTCGAGATGCTGAATACGAGGTGCTCGATTCAGGATCGCTCAACGGAACCTACGTCAACCAGCAACGGATAGAGGCAAGCGTCTTGCGCCAGGGCGACGAAGTTCAGATCGGCAAGTTCCGGTTGGTCTTTTTCGAGCGAGCGGATGGCTGAGACCGATGATGGCTTCCTCTCGATAGGAGAGGTATTGGGACTACTCGTTGATGAGTTTCCTGAAGTTACCATTTCGAAGATCCGTTTCCTTGAGAGTCAAGGTCTCATCAATCCTGAGCGGACGACATCAGGATTCCGAAAGTTTCACGAACTTGATGTCGAGCTGTTGCGGGTGATCCTCAGAGAGCAGCGTGAGAATTACTTACCTCTTCGCATCATTAAGGACCGGATCAATACCGGTGAGATTGATCCATCATCGGAGATTTCGCGACCGAAGGGCATCGATCGGCCAGAAGCAACTCAGGAAATAGCCGATCCTGGGAGTCACCCGTCGGCTCGGAGGCGGCGGACAACCAGTCCGGAAACCACTGCTGTAACTACAGCAGACGTTGTTGGATTTGGCACAGGATTGCACCTCGATCGTGGAGAGTTTCGCTCGATGACCGGATTGACCGAGCGGGAACTCACCGAACTTGAATCGTTTGGCATCGTTTCACGCCGGCGCGCATCGTCGAATACGTATGTCGAGCAAGAGGTAGCAATTGGGGTTGCGTCAAGAATCTTGTTGCGGTTCGGGATTGATGCACGGCACCTGCGAACCTGGCGTACTTCCGCCGAGAAAGAGTTGTCGTTAATTGAGCAATTGCTGGCTCACCAGCTTCGACAGCGAGACCCCTCGATGCGCCGCAAAACCAACGAACAGTCCGAGGAGATTGCAGAGGCAGGAGGAAAGTTGAGAGCGGCGTTAGTGCAAGAGGGCCTGCAGCGACTGTTTGAGTGAGCCCGCGATGCATTACTCGTGAGCGCTGCTGTAGGGTCGAAGCGTGCATCAGATGAAACTTCTTGGCGTGCGCGTTGAGTTACCGGCAAACACCCCAATGATGTTGCTGAAGGAGGCCGACGGTAACGGGCGCCTTCTTCCAATTCTTATAGGAAACTCTGAGGCAGCATCAATTCACTCTGCGATGCAGGGTCTTCAGCCTCCTCGCCCCCTAACTCATGACCTGTTGAGCACCGTCATCGAGGTCCTTGATCACCGCATCGATCGGATTACGATCACCGAACTTCGTGACCATGTCTTTATGGCTGAACTCTCCCTCATCGACAGCGACGGTGTAACTACTTCTTTGTCGTGTCGCCCGTCTGATGCGTGTGCGCTCGCAATCCGCACGGATGCACCGATCTACGCCTCCGAAGAGGTGTTGGAAACAGCGGGGCAGCCCGAACCTTCCTCTGCTGATGATCAAGAAGAAGAGGAACTCATCGATGAGTTCCAGGACTTTCTTAAGACGGTCAACCCAGACGATTTTCTTGCCTAGCCAATTGCTGTTGGGCTGTTGACTTCAGTTATCTAGGTATATAGCGTAGGAGGCTCACATCGAATTCTTTTCGATGACGCAGTCTTGGGTTGGGAGAGAAGCGCGCAATGTCGGACACATCATCAACTGAAGGTTTCAGCGGCCGGCAGACTGCGGACGTCGTCGGCATCAGTTACCGTCAGCTTGATTACTGGGCTCGAACCAACCTCATTCGGCCGTCGCTTACTGACGCCGCTGGCAGTGGTTCCCGACGTCGGTACAGCTACCAGGATCTTCTTGAGCTTCGAGTCGTGAAGACTCTAATTGATGCAGGCATTAAACTTGAGTCAGTTCGTGAAGTGTTTGCCTACCTCCGTACACACGTCAGCGCAGACATCGCATCAGCTCATCTCGTGATCAGCGGCCAGACTGTTGTGCTTACTCAAGGGGATGAACTCATCGACGTGGTCAAGCAAGGTCAGGGCGTCCTCAATGTCCTTTCACTCGCTGGAGTGAAGAGCGACATCGATGCGCAACTCATTCCGCTTCGTTTCGACGAGCCAGAAGCGGTCGCGCTCTGAGCGATCGACAGTCTCCGCTTCACTCGGTCCATATCGCTGCGTCAGCACGCCTTGCGCCATTCGGTGGTTGGCAAATGCCGCTCGAATTTGAGGGCACAATCAGCGAGCACCTTGCATGCCGCAACTCATGTGCAATGTTTGATGTGTCTCACCTCGGAACCGTCCGGCTCTCCGATCGTGAGGCTGCAGATCGGGTGCAGAACACGCTGACCAACGATCTTGGCAAAATTAAGCCTGGGCAGGCGCAATACACTCACTTATTGAATGTCGACGGGGGAGTACTCGATGACATCATCGTCTGGTGGCACCACACCGGTGTTATCGATGTCATGCCGAATGCATCCAACACTGAATCAGTTCGTAACGCGCTCGGTGGTGATGACATCACGACAACGCGCGCAGTCATTGCGTTACAGGGTCCAGCGGCGAGAGAGATCGCTGTGTTGGTGTGTCCCAGTTTTGGCACAGTTGATCGTTTTAGGGTAAAAGAAGTCGTCTGGAACGGTGCGGAGTGCACCGTCGCAGGAACTGGTTACACCGGAGAGGCTGGAGTCGAAATCTCCATACCGACAAGCCATGCCTCAGATTTATGGCAAGCGTTCGCCAAAGCCGGGGCAACCCCCGCAGGTCTTGGCGCGCGAGACACTCTTCGCCTTGAGGCGGGCCTCCCGCTGCACGGCCAAGAGCTTGGGCCCGAGATCACCCCGTTGCAGGCCGGCTTAGGTTGGGTCGTCGCTTTTGATACGGAGTTCACCGGAAAAGACGCCCTACTTGCCGAAAAAACTGCGGGAGTGCCACGCCGGCTAGTGGGGATTGGGACAGACAGTCGCCGTCCTCCACGCACAGGAAACCCAATTATCTCCGACGGCCAACAGATCGGCCTCGTCACATCAGGTAACTTCTCACCGATGCTTCAGCGCGGAATTGCGATGGGCTTTATTTCAGGCGACTTGACCATCGGCGATCCGGTCAGCATCGACATTCGTGGCTCCGAAGTACCCGGTCATATCGTCAAAATGCCGTTCGTATAGCCAAAGAAAAATAGCGGTAGGCCGCCAACAACGCTATTTCTTTGAGGGTGAGGACTTCTTGGATGCGGTCTTTTTCGCGGGAGGAGCCTTCGTTGTGGCCGACTTCTTCCCCGAAGCGGCCTTTTTAGCCGTGGTTGCGTTCGCAACGCTCTTCTTTGTTGTCGCCTTTTTCGCCGAAGACACATTCTTTGATGCGGTTTTCTTCGCTCCAGAGACTTTTCGAGTTGATGTCGCTGCTGGGGAGGCTTTTGCCGCACCGGTTGGAGATGAGCTGCCGAACATGCCAGCTGCGCCCTGTGCAAGCATCAGCAAGGGACCAAGTCCCTCAAGGAGCGAATTCACGGAGGCCCACGTGTTTTTCATCTGTTCAGACAGATCATCTGGCGCTTCGTCGAGAAGTTGACCTAGCACCTGGGCGGCTCTTGCGAGCTGCGGCACTGCCTCACGAAGCGGCTGTTCAATTTCGTCAAGTAGCGCAATCATTCGGCGCGCAACATCTCCCGCCTTCTTTGCGTCGTCGATCATCTGTTCGACGTGCTCTTGCATCTGCATTCGGCGCTGATTAGCTTCTCCAGCTTTTTTCACTCCCGCAGAGACTGGGCCAGCGAGGAGGTTGACAAGTTCAGAGATGAACTCTGTTCGATCTTTTGATGAGGCCATACGACAACGCTAGTTCAGGTCTGGCTGGCGTACACCTCGAGCGGCTCACAAGTGCAGATCAAATTTCGGTCACCTGTTGCTCCGTCAATGCGCGAGACCGGAGGAAAATACTTTTGATAACGAAGCCCTGGCAGGGGATAGGCGCCGAGCTCCCTCGAGTATGGCCGCTCCCAAGGGCCGAGAAGCTCCTCTGCGGTATGGGGGGCGAAACGTAGTGGGCTCTCTTCAACGGCCCATTCACCGTCTGCAACTCGATCAATTTCTCCCCGAATCGAGATCATCGCATCGCAGAAACGGTCAATTTCATCGAGAGACTCACTCTCTGTAGGTTCGACCATCAACGTTCCTGCCACCGGGAATGACATGGTGGGTGCGTGTATTCCGTGGTCCATAAGGCGCTTCGCAACATCATCGACGGTGACCCCAGTTGCTTTGGTGATCGGGCGAAGGTCGAGGATGCATTCGTGAGCGACCCGACCGTTTGCGTCGGTGTACAAGACGGGGAAGTGGGCGGAGAGCCGTGATGCGACGTAATTTGCGGCAAGTATTGCCGTCATTGTCGCATTGCGGAGGCCGTCGCCGCCCATAAGCCGGGCGTACACCCATGGAATCGGCAAGATTCCGGCCGAGCCAAAGCGGGCTGCGCTGACCGGTCCAACCGCACCGGAGTGACCGAGAGGATCACTTGGTAGGAATTCGGCGAGGTGATGTTTGACTGCAACTGGGCCGACTCCAGGACCACCCCCTCCGTGCGGAATGCAGAATGTCTTGTGCAAATTCAGGTGACTCACATCGGCACCGAACTTTCCTGGTTGAGCGACACCAACCAGCGCGTTCAGGTTGGCCCCGTCGACATAAACCTGTCCGCCAACGGCATGTAGGCGCTCACAAACTTCCGTCACCGTCGTTTCGAACACTCCATGTGTCGACGGATAGGTGATCATGATGGCAGCAATGCGCTCGCCATGCACCGAGATCAACTCGTCAATATGAGAGAGGTCAACATCGCCGCGTTCGTCGCACGCCACAACTACTACGTCCATACCTGCCATGACAGCGCTGGCAGCATTCGTGCCGTGCGCGCTTGACGGGATGAGACACACATTGCGATCAAGATCGCCTCGGCTTTGATGGTACGCGCGTATGGCTAGGAGGCCAGCAAATTCGCCTTGACTTCCGGCATTCGGCTGCAAACTCACTGCGTCATAGCCCGTAATCGCTGCGAGTATCTGTTCAAGCTCCTCAACTAACTGCTGATAGCCCTTAAGTTGTACCTCGGGTGCATACGGGTGGATATTGCCGAATAGCGACCACGAAATCGGCTCCATCTCCGTAGTGGCATTCAGTTTCATCGTGCATGAACCAAGAGGAATAATCGTGCGATCAAGAGCAAGATCTTTATCGCTCAGTCGCCGGAGATATCGAAGCATCTCATGTTCGCTGTGGTAGCGATGGAAGACTTCCTGAGGCATGAGATCACCGAAGCGAGACACGTCGTCTCTAAATACTTTTGACTGCAGGACTTCAGGCTCACTCGGCTGCACGCCGAAACTCTCCAAGACATCGGATAAGACGCGGTGATCAGTGGTTTCGTCAAATGTCATCGCCACCGTCGACTCATCGACGACACGGATATTGATACCTCTTTCGCTTGCAGCGGTCCGATATTTCTCTGCATCGACACCATCGACACACACGGTGTCAAAGATGACGCCGTGGCGAGTCTGAAAACCAGCGGCCTCGAACGCTCTTGCTGCGGCGTGAGCGAAGGCTGCGACTCGCTTGGCGATTGAGCGAAGCCCATCAGGGCCATGCCAGCAGGCGTAAAGGCCTGCAATGTTGGCAAGCAGCACCTGTGCAGTACAGATATTTGACGTTGCCTTCTCTCGACGAATGTGTTGCTCTCGAGTCTGCAACGCGAGCCGAAGGGCGGGGCGACCGGCGTCGTCAACACTCACGCCCACGAGCCGCCCGGGAATCGCGCGGGCAAGCTTTTCTGAAACCGAAATAAACGCTGCGTGCGGCCCTCCTCCACCCATCGGCACCCCAAATCGCTGTGCCGAGCCAATTGCAATGTCGGCGCCCATCGAACCAGCCGAGCGGAGGAGCACTGCCGCCAGTGGGTCGACATCGAGGACACAAAGAGCACCTTTGCCATGCACCGTCTCGATTACCGACGACAAATCACGGATACCGCCGGTCGAAGAGGGGAAAGAAAATAGCGCGCCAAATACTCCATCGAGCGAGGCCAAGGCTGCATCGTCACCGGAGATGACCGAAATTCCGATGGGTTCGGCGCGTGTCTTCAGAACGGCGAGTATCTGCGGATGTACATCACGATCTACGAAGAACACGTCTCCCGTTTTTATCGATCGGTGACACATCGTCATCGCCTCAGCGGCAGCTGTTGCCTCATCAAGCAGTGACGCGTTGGCAACGGGGAGACCAGTAAGTTCGCACACCATCGTTTGGAAATTCAGCAAGGCCTCAAGGCGTCCCTGACTAATTTCAGGCTGATAAGGGGTGTAAGCCGTGTACCAGGCTGGACTCTCGAGCACATTTCGACGGATCACCGGGGGCATGATTGTGCCGGTGTATCCCATGCCGATGAGTGAAGTCATCTCCAGGTTCTTTTCCGCAATAGATCGAATAGCGACAATTGCCTCTTGTTCGCTCAACACACCGGGCAGCCCGATATCCGATCGCTGACGAATGGAGTCAGGGACGATCTCGTCAATTAGGTCATCGGCAGTTTCGACACCTACCCGATCAAGCATGGTGGCGAGCGCGGAGCCGTGCAGACCGATATGGCGTGACTCAAAACCTCGAATCGATGTCTCGTTCACTGCAGCCATGGGAAACCCCTCAATACGGTTGACCCCCGCTGTCATCGGTACCAGAGAGTTTCACCGCCGAAGCGGCTTTCCCCTTGGGTGAGCCCGTAGGCTGCTTTCCAGCGTCGCCATCCGCATCGGTCCTGGTGCCTGAGAGATTCCGGGGAGGTTGCTCCTTCGGCGTGAACCCGCAGAAATCTGGTTGCGAGTCACTCTCCCGATTCGGCGTTACGGCGAATTTCTATGTGTTAATCAGCCTAGTCGGAAGGTCAGTGCACCTGTGGTACGCCGGCTTCAAGAAGGATGATCCTAGTAATGCCAAGTGATGCCATTTCTCTTCGCGTGGGGTGCTCCTCGTCAAATAGGGCAGGGTCGTATGGAACATAGGTGGTCCATTCGAAGCCTGATGAGGGCGCGTGTTCGCGACACGCTTTTAAAAATTCATTGCGACGCGGGTGGCGCCAGGCGACATTGATGCCGTCAGCCTTCAGCGCAGCAATCCTTGACAGACGGACGCTATTCACACCTACGATTTTGAGCGGAGTGACCCGAGGGGCGATGAACGTCGGATAGTCATCAGCTGCCTCGCCCCACATTCGTGCACTAAGGTCGAGAAGCTGCTCAACTCGATCGTGCCGACGCACCATCGACGGTTCGACAGCAGCGTTTACTGCCTTTTGTTCCCAAGCGAAAGCACTCGACGGTGATGTCCCAGCTCCAACCCCGAACCAGAACCGACGCTGTGAGATTTCGGCCACCGTTGCGGCCCCGATAATGCTGGTGCCAATACTGCGGTTCCAAACGTTGGTCACGAGTGAGCCTAGTTCTATGCGTTCAGTTATCGCAGCCATCGCCCCAAGCCACGTGAACGCCTCGTATGACTGTTTACCTCCCATTGACGAGCCTGCGAGATGGTCTACCACCCAGATTGCGCCAAATCCTGAATTATCAGCCCATTGTGCAGAATCTCTCAGGCGTGGCCAATCGGCGTGCCCGGAGGTGAGCTGGTAATCGATTACAGCATCCACGGAAAAATCCTATGTTGACGAGATCGTCTCGAAGTTGATCAGTTCTCCAAAGTAACGGCGATTGGCTCGGTGACTGAGCAACCGTCAATCGCTTTAACGATCGGATATGGGTTAATTGCTGCGCCGCCGTTTGGGTGTATTTCGAAGTGAAGGTGTGCGGTACCTGAGCTACCGGTATTGCCGTTTCGGCCGATCACTTGTCCAGCTTTAACTTTTGATCCGACATCGATTCCGTCTGCGAAGGAAAGGAGGTGAGCGTAGAAGAAGTATGTGCCGTCTGCCATGGTCAGTCGGAGGCCGTTGCCCGGCATTGATCCAGGGAAGTCTCTGTAGATTCTCGTGATGGTTCCATCGGCAACTGCGTAGAGAAGCTTTCCTTCGGGAGCGATGATATCCACGCCTACATGAAGCCGGCCTCCTGGACGGGGGTCATGCCACCCATCCTGGTAACCACACATCCCTTGGATCGGGAATGCATCAAGTGCGATATTGGCGACAGGTGAGTTAGATGGAGCAAGTTCCTTTTCTAAGCCGAGTCGCTCCGCAGTCGCATTATTGACAACTCCAGTTACTTGTATGCCCTCACGTCGCTGAAATTTCATGATTGCGGCAGAGGTAGCTGAGCCAAACCATCCATCAGGTCCACCGCGCAGGGTGATGCCCGCTTGAGTAAGCGCAGTCTGAAGAGACAAGACGCGTGAGCCACCCTCGCCGTAAACGCCGTAGCCCGAGGTTGAACCGTAGGATTCTCCTCCGGACGAATTCTTCGATAGAGCGAGCGCCGTCACTTCATCTACGATCCCGGTTTTCTCCAATCCACGTAGATCTTGAAAAGCCTTTAACGACTGCGCAGTGGCTGGTCCGAAGACCCCGTCAACACCGCCGCGAACCGTAATTCCGAGATCGAGTAGGCGCCGTTGCAGTGCCGCAACAGAATCTCCCAGTGCACCCGGGCGGAGACCGACCAGCTGGGCGTATTCTGAGGGCACCGCAACAGCAGAGCCTGTAAGTGCTAGAAGGGTTGCCTCATCGGCGACTCCGGTCTGATCAAGACCGTGATCCTTCTGATATGCCTTCAAAGCCGAATCGCTCACGCGACCGAACACGCCATCTGCGCCCCCTCGGAGGTTTACGCCGGCGTCAATGAGAAGTTGTTGAACGGCTTTCGCTGCTGAACCTACGGAACCTTTGCTAACACCAATCAGTTCGGCAACCTCAGGGGAGAGAACCGGAGCTTCCG
>DLTS01000090.1:3007-3512 GCA_002501485.1 Acidimicrobiaceae bacterium UBA7830 | reverse complement strand
CACCAGGCGCTCGGACACCTCCACTTCGTAGGGTACCGTTGTTGTATGCCGACCCCAGCACAAGAACTTTCTTCCACAAATCTCTCTGACGGGCTCACTGTCGTCGTGAAACGAGATTGTGAGACCTGCCAGATGGTCGAGCCAGTCATTGCGGAGATCGCCTCGGTGCTCCCAATTCGGGTAATTACACAAGATGACCCGTCATTCCCGGATTCAGTCGACCGCGAGCACGACAATGAACTGGCATTCTCTTGGCATCACGACATCGAGACGGTGCCGACGCTCATCAAGGGAAGCTCGCAGTCTGAACACGAGCGAACAGTCGGCTGGTCGCAGGCGGAGTGGCAGCGGATCACCGGCATTGATTCCCTCGGTGCTGATCTTCCTGCAATGCGACCGGGATGCGGTTCGATGAGCGTTGATCCAAACCTTATTAACACATTGCGTGCACGTTTTGCAGGAGACGGGCTTGCAGCCCGAGAAGTTGAATTTGCTCAGGCGGAAG
>DLTS01000090.1:1164-2681 GCA_002501485.1 Acidimicrobiaceae bacterium UBA7830 | reverse complement strand
CCCGTTCGAAGCGATGTTCGCACGTGGGTGGACCGACGGGCTTCCGGTTGTTCCTCCCACTCGGGAGCGGGTATTGCAGATGTTGGAAGGAACGACGCGAGCATCTGACGAGGTGGTCGCGACCGCTCCTCCTGACCTCGTCGAACTCACGGTGGAAAAGATCGCAGTGAACGCGGTGATGGCTGGATGTCGCCCCGAGTATTTACCGTGGGTGATCGCTGCGATCGAGGCCGTATGCAACGACACGTTCAACATGCATGGCCTTCTCGCAACGACGATGCCGGTGGGCCCGGTGTTGATTTGCAACGGGCCAGGCACGAAGGCCATCGGTATGAACTCAGGAATCAACGTGTTCGGTCAAGGGAACCGGGCAAACCTCACCATTGGTCGAGCCGTTCAACTCGTAATCCGAAACGTTGGCGGTGGTCGTCCCGGTGAAGTCGATCGCGCAACCCACGGAAGCCCCTCGAAGATTTCGTTCTGCTTCGCCGAAGACGAGGCGGGTTCGCCATTTCGTCCGCTGTCAGTGCAGCGGGGAATTGACGAAGGTGTTGATGCAATCACCGTGTTTGCGGGAGAGGGACCAAAATGCATCGTCGACCAACTTGCCCGTACCCCAGAGCAGCTCATTGCGTCCCTTGCAGAGCCGCTGATGGGGCTTCATCACCGCAAACTCGTTGTTGGATTCGACGTCGTGCTGGTGGTAAGCCCCGATCACTCTCGAATCTTCCACGAGGCGAAGTGGAGCGATGTTGAGGTCCTTGAAGCACTGTACGCCGCAACTGCCCGACCCGGCGCCGAACTCGTGAGAGGCGTCGGTGGCATCGCCGAGGGCGTGCCAGAGGAATTTGGCGAAATTCCGTCGCTGCCCAAGTTTCGATCGGACGGAATCCTGCTTGCCCACGCTGGAGGAGGAGCGGGATTGTTCTCTTCGATGATCGGCGGTTGGGTGAACGGAGAGATGGGTAGCAATCCCGTCACCGTCGAGGTTCGTCGATGACACTCGGGCGAATCGTCTAAGGTAATGGTAGTGAGCGAAAATCATGTCCTCGACCCGACCGCAGAGCGTGCTCCAGCGACGCGCACGCGGCTCGCAAGGCCGGAGTCGCTTGCCGGGCAGACGATCGGTCTCCTAGATATCTCAAAGCCTCGCGGCGATGTGTTTCTCGATGAGATCGAGCGCCACTTGGTCGAACATGGCGCAAAGGTTCATCGCTACAAAAAGCCAACTTTCACAAAACCTGCCCCGGTTGATCTTCGACACGAGATAGCAACGCAGTGCACTCTTGTGATCGAAGCCCTCGCCGATTGAGGCAGTTGCACGTCGTGCAGTGTGCACGACATCGCTGATCTTGAAAGTCGGGGAGTGCCAGGCGTGTTCATTGCGTCTAGCGAGTTTGTGAGTGGTGCTGATGCCCAGTCTGCGGCCCTCGGATTCCCCGACGTGGCTCGGATTTTCGTTGAGCACCCGATTCAAGACCGCACCGATGACGAGATGCGCGCTATTGCGGCGGGCG
>DLTS01000090.1:0-827 GCA_002501485.1 Acidimicrobiaceae bacterium UBA7830 | reverse complement strand
TATTGATGCAGTGATCAGCGAAATCACTTCTTGACCTTCTGGTCTATCCCTGCGCTTGTGGCGCATGTCAACATGTCGTGAGCAGTGACCTAGGGAGGTTTGATATGAGCGACGCAGTCACAAAAGTTTCGATTGGCGACAATCTTGACTGGCCCCAAGTGGTTGAGGATCTCAATCGTTTGCTGCGCCTTCGCACTACACCAATCGGGATGAAAATGTTTGCAACCCGAGATGAGATGGAAGCAATTCCAAAGATTCGCCGGCCTCAATCAATTCACACCACAGACCAAATCGTCGGTCAGGCAAGTCGACTCGGTTGGACTGTCGGAATCACCGTTGATGACCTTGTTGGCGATCAATGTTCAACCGTTATCGGGCTGCATCCTCGTGACGAAGAATGGCTTTCGGGTGAGCGCATGACAGGGGTCTGGTACGAAACTCTTGAGGACGCATCTGCGCACCAACATTCGATGACGACAGTGCCCTTCGGACAGTACGAGGCAATGGCGGTATCACCGCTCACAAGTGGCCGGCTCAACCCACCAGATATCTGTCTCATTTATGCGACTCCTGCCCAGATGATTTTGTTCATCAACGGACTCCAATGGACAGGATTCGAAAAACTTGAGTGGGGTTGTGTTGGCGAGTCATCTTGTGCCGACTCCTGGGGACGGGCGCTCGCCACTGGCGAACCGAGTCTTTCCATCCCGTGTTTCGCAGAGCGGCGATATGGAGGCGTCATGGAAGATGAATTACTCATGGCGATTCCGCCGCGCTTTTTGCCAGGAGTGATTGCTGGCCTCGAATCGCTATCAAAGAACGGACTG
>DLTS01000074.1:19496-57701 GCA_002501485.1 Acidimicrobiaceae bacterium UBA7830 | reverse complement strand
CTTGATCAGCAACCCATTGCCATGTACTCGGGATGTAGTTTCCGCTCATGATCTGAGACTAATGAGCAAGTCGCAGCAGAACTGTGTCAGGTCACAGGGGTCGCCGGACCACTTCCACCAAAGAACCCGACCACATTGCGAGCAGCGAGCGTCGCCATGGCTGTTCGAGTTTCGACGGTTGCCGATCCGAGATGGGGAACCAGGACAGCGTTGTCGAGGCCCAACAGCCCGGGGTGAACTTTAGGTTCATGTTCAAACACGTCGAGCGCAACTGCTCCAATCTCGCCATTCGATAACGCTTCAACAAGGGCGCCTTCATCGACGATCGGCCCTCGGGCAGTGTTGACGAGCACTGCATCATTTCGCATTGCACTCAACGCGTATGCATCGATGAGGTGATGCGTTTCCTCGCTATACGGGCAATTCAATGACACGACATCAGATGTTGCGAGCAGCTCGTCAAGATTACAGCGGCGGGCATCGAGGGCTGCTTCGATATCGGGGGCCACGGCGCTCCGGTTGTGGTACACGATCTGCATTCCAAACGCGCGAGCCCGTTGAGCGAGCGCCTGCCCAATTCCGCCCATGCCAATGATTCCGAGTTGACGACCTTGCAACCCGGTGCCCAGCATCATGAACATTCCCCATTTCCAAGGGGTTTCTGACCTGATGAGGCGCTCTCCCTCTCCAAGACGGCGAGTCACCATGAGAAGCAGGCCCATGGCGAGATCTGCAGTCGCGTCGGTGAGCACCCCCGGCGTGTTGGTAACCGTCACACCTCGGGCTTGGCATAACCCGACATCGATGTTGTTGTAGCCCACCGCAACATTGGCGACGATTTTGAGCTGGGGAGCGGCATCGAGAAATGCCTCGTCAACGGTGTCAGTGAGAAGCGTGACCGCTGCATCTGCGGTTGCAAGTCGCTCGTCACGTATGTCGTGCGGAATCGGCTCGTCGTCGGTCCAGGCCCAAACCTCACCGATGGTATTCAGTACCTCAACACCGGGCTCAGGGATTTTCCCCGTGACGACAATGCGTGGATTTGTCATTTCGCCCCTTTGTCGATCCATTCGGCAAATCGTTCGAGTCCGCGCTCAATGCGCTCTTCACCAATACCGGAATACGCGAGCCGAATAAATCGATCGTCTTCGCCGGGGAGTGATCGACCAAAGTGGTGCCGTGTGCAAAACGACATTCCTGTTTCCCTAAGTGCTGCGGTCGCGAACTCACCAACGTCTGTGTGGCCGACACGCTCCATGGCCGCTGCCACTCGGGGGAAGAGATAAAAGGTTGCTTCAGGAACTGCGAACTCGATGCCGGGTACGTCGGCAAGACCTCTCGCGGTTGCGTCTCGTCGGCGCCGCAATTCTTCAAGCAATGCGAATGAGCCCGATGGGTCATGGAGCGCTGCGATTCCTGCGTGTTGAATGAAGTGAGTGGTGCAACTCTCGTCATTTGTATTCAGTTTTGCTATTGCTTCGATGACCTGCGTTGGGCCTGCTGCGCATCCGAGTCGCCATCCCGTCATCGCAAACCGTTTGGAGAAGGTGTACAAGATGACGGTTCGCTCGCTCATTCCTGGCAACGAAGCGATCGATGTTGATGACCCTGAGTACCTCATTTCGAAGTAGGCCTCATCTGACAGCACCCAAAGGTTGTGTCTGACTGCAAGTTGAGCGATTCGTTCCATTTCTTCTCGACTGCTTTCACAACCGAGTGGATTTTGAAGATTGTTATAAATGAGCAGTCGTGCGTTTGAGGCCTGCTCTTCGATGCGAGCCATATCGATCTCGAACCCGGTTGGCGTCATCGAGTACCCGTACGGCAACGGCGTTCCGCCAAAATATTCAACCTGGCTTTCATAAATGGGGTAGCCAGGATTAGGGAAGAGCACACCGTCTCCTCGGTTCATCAGTGTCTGGATGAACTTAGTGATAACGGGTTTTCCGCCGGGTTGAACAGCAATCTGCTCCGGACCGAATTGAAGCCCTCGAGCCATGCCGATGTCGTCGGCGAGAGCGGCGCGTAGCGGCTCAATTCCGGCACCAGCGCAGTACCCGGTGTGCCCTGCGTCGATTGCATTGCGCATCGCTTCGATGATGTTGCGCGGTGTCGCGAGGTCAATATCTCCAAGATGGAACGGGAACACTTCGTTTCCAGCGGCGGCCCATTCGGTTGCTGCTTTTGAGACTGCGAACGCTGTCTCTGTGCCGAGATTGGCAAGTCGGTCCGCGAGTTCTAGTTGTTGTGATGCACCCATTTGTCCCCCCCCTGAATGCTGCTTAACAAATTGTACAACAACTGCGTTTTCATTCGGTGACGACCTGTTTCGACACTGTGGACGTTTCCTTCTGCGCCTAGTGTCGCCATATGGAAACAGCAAACAGCGTTGACTTTCATTTCGATGTCATGTGCCCGTGGGCGTACCAAACCTCACTGTGGATTCGCTCGGTGAGAGAGGAAACTGGTCTCACGATCAACTGGAAGTTCTTCAGTCTTGAAGAAGTGAACCTTCGCGAAGGTAAGAAGCACCCGTGGGAACGTGAGTGGTCGTATGGTTGGTCGATGATGCGGATCGGCGCCTATCTCCGCCGCACGTCAATGGATGATCTTGATCGTTGGTATGCGCGGGCAGGCAGGGCACTCCATGTCGATGGCCATAAACCTCACGAACCAGATGTCGCTCGTCACCTCCTCGAAGAAATTGGGCTCGAACCATCAATTGTTGATGCCGCTATTGCTGACAAGTCAACTCACGATGAAGTTCGAAGCGACCACGATCGGGTTATTGCCTCGGGTGGGTATGGCGTGCCCACGCTGTATCTAGATGGCCACTGCTTATTTGGGCCTGTGCTTCTCGATCCTCCAAGCGGGGCGGCTGCCGTACGACTCTGGGAAGCGGTGTCGCTATGGGCCGAATTTCCCCACCTCTATGAGTTGCAGCATCCAAAAACCGACGTCGATGAGCGCTCGATTGCAACGACATTCCGTCCGTATATCGAGGCCCGAGATTGGGTATCGATCAACCGTGGGAAAGTGGTACCCATCGGCTCATCAAACAATGAGGAGGCAACATCGTGACGCACCCCTCGCTTCACGGCCTCGATCTCTGCTGGTCCTCGCTGCACGGCCTATTGAGCGAACTGTCAGACGAACAATGGTCAACTCAGTCGCTATGCCCCGATTGGGATATCGCTGGCGTTGTCATGCACCTCATCTCTGTCGAAGAGATGTTGCTCGACCGACAGCCACTTGAATTCGCTGAGCGCCTCCCCTTTGAGGAAATTGCAGGCTTCACCGAAGCAATGTCGTCGCTCTCGGGTGCTCAACTCACCGAAAAGTTTGCGTCGGTGACCGCTGCGCGCAGCACGCAACTCTCCAAGATGTCTGAAGATGACTTCGCGACGCCGGTCATGACCCCGGTCGGTCCTGGAACGTACGGACGTTTTATGAATGTCCGGGTATTCGATTTCTGGGTTCACGAGCAAGACATTCGAACACCGCTGGGACTGCCGGGGCATGAAGGTGGCCCTGCTGCAGAGCGGTCGATTGACGAGATCAGAATGTCGATGCCCTATATCGCAGGTAAGCGAGTTGGTGTTCCAGATGGCAGCTCACTTCGGGTTCATCTCACCGGACCTGTGGCCGGGGATATCACCGTGCGGGTAGCTGGTCGTGCAGGCCTTGTCGATGATTTAGACGAGACCTCGGCCTCGATCACTGTTGATTCAACGACCTTTGCGTTACTCGCCTGCGGACGAGTTAATCCACAATCCCGAATCGACTCTGGTCACATCACATGGAGTGGCGACCAAGAGTTAGGTGAGCGAGCAGCTCGCAATCTGCGTTTCACGATGTGAATCGTTGCCGAAACACCATCGCAACTGAGATCACGAGTTCTGAAAAGGAACCAATGAACCGTCCTCGTTTCCATCTCGCGATTCCTGTCCGTAATCTCGAAGAGACCGCCGCATTTTATGGCGGGATTCTTGGCTGCCCACGCGGCCGAAGCGCAGACACTTGGATCGATTGGAACGTGTTTGGTCACCAAGTAGTGACCCACCTTCATGAAGGGTCAGGAATTGACCTCTATACCTCTGTTGACGGACACAAAGTACCCGTACCACACTTCGGTGTCATTCTTGACCCACCAACGTTTCACGCGCTGGCCGAGACTCTGCGAAACGCATCATGCACGTTTGCGATTGAGCCATATGTGCGATTCGAGGGTGAACCCGGCGAGCAATGGACAATGTTCTTATTCGATCCATCAGGCAATGCTCTGGAATTCAAAGCCTTCTCGCACGACGACCAAGTGTTTGCCACCTGACATCAAGTTCGTGTTCCTTCAGTCGGCTACTGATTAAGCGCAACGTCGAGATACTGCTCGAGTTGCCCCTCGGCAAGCTCACCACTGTGTCGCCACTGCACCCTTCCGGAGGCATCAAGCATGACGAGGTACGGATATCCGGTGGTACCGAATGCCTGCGCCGCAGTTGCCACCTCATCATCAGCGATCACAAGGAACGGCCAACGCTCACGCAGGAGCCATTCTGAAGGCGGGTAATTCGGACGGTCAGAGGCAGAAGCGGTCGCCACGCCGACAACGTTCAGACCTTGCGGAACGGAGAGACTTTCTGCCCACTCGACAAGATCTGGGACTTCAGCCTGGCAATGTGGGCACCAGTGCGCCAAGAACACCAGAAGAGTGGGTGAACCGGGCTCAACAACAACAGCGGTTCCATCGAATGACTGACCTTCAAGAATCGGCGCCGTGAGACCCGCGCCAGTATCGGTTGCGGTGTCACCCTCGAATGCAGGAAGTAGATCGCCAACTACAGTAATTGGGCCATTCTCGGAGAGCTCAACAGTTGATTCAGAGCCACCACCTGTCGCAAGCACGATGACCACTGCGACGACTGCGACGAGCACCGCAGAGCCGAGAACGAAGATGAGTTGACCGCGTCGACTTGACGATGATTCTGAAGCCATAATCCGTAAATGCTAGACCAACCCACCCCTCAGGCACCATCAGGTGCGGACTATCTTCTGCTCAGAAGCCCACAGGTTGATGCGGAATGTAAGGGCTAGCCAGGCGTTCGAGTTCATCCGCTGACAATTCGATATCAAGCGCGGCAACCGCGTCATCGAGATGTGATGCACGTGTTGCTCCGACTATCGGAGCGGTCACGGTCGGGTTTGATAACACCCATGCGAGAGCGACCCGGGCCATCGATGTTCCGCGTTTTGCTGCGATCTCAGCGACAGCGGAGACAACATCGCGGTCGGACTGCTCGGTGACATCACGGCCGTAGAGACCGCTGCCGAATATGTCGGTTTCACTGCGGCCAGTTGACGTTTCCCATGTTCGGGCTAATCGGCCGCGCGCCAAAGGACTCCACGGGATCACACCAACACCAGTTGCTTCGCAATAGGGCAACATCTCTCGTTCTTCCTCTCGCATCAGCAAGTTGTAGTGATTTTGCATGCTCACAAACAAGGTCCAGCCGTTACGTTCGGCAACATGCTGAGCGGTCGCGAATTGCCATGCCCACATCGACGATGCTCCGAGGTAGCGAACCTTGCCTGACCGAACGAGATCATTCAGTGTTTCCATTGTCTCTTCAATCGGCGTTTTCGGATCCCAGCGGTGGATTTGATAAAGGTCGATGTAGTCGGTTCCTAACCGGCGAAGACTGTCGTCGATTTCGGTCATGATCGCTTTGCGTGACAGGCCAGCACCGTTCGCCGCTTTGCGCATGCGGCCATTCACCTTCGTTGCGATCACAACGTCTGATCGAGGCACATCGAAGTCGCGCAAGGCTCGACCCAAATACTCTTCGCTGCTCCCTAGCGAGTAGACGTTTGCCGTATCAAAAAAGTTGATGCCTAGATCGAGGGCTTGTTTAAAAAAGGGGCGACTCGTTTCCTCATCCAAGCTCCACTCGTGCGTGCCAAGGTTTGATTGGCCGTAGCTCATGCATCCAAGGCAGATCCGTGACACTTCGAGTCCGGTGTTTCCAAGACGTTGATACTCCATGGAAGAGATCATTTCAGGAACATGCGACCGGTGACGAGGTCGGCCACCTCGGGAGGCAAAAACCATTCCCACTACGCTCAAGAAATGGGCGATTCAACCTCCCGGGTGACATCTTCAGTGCGGGCTGATCACCATGACGTCATTGTCGTCGGGGCCGGTATCTCTGGCATCGGCGCGGCCTACCACCTCAAAAAGTTTTGTCCCGACCGCACCTTCACCATCCTTGAAGGACGCAGAGACATCGGCGGCACATGGGATCTTTTCCGCTACCCAGGAGTTCGCTCCGATAGCGACATGCACACCTTGGGCTACTCTTTCAAGCCGTGGACGGCAGAGAAGTCCATCGCCGATGGCCCATCGATCATGGCCTATCTACGTGAGACCGTGGCCGAATTCGACATTGAGCCAACCATCCGGTTCCAGCACAAGGTGGTACGCGCTGAATGGGATTCGACTTCAGCGACCTGGACTGTTCACGCCCTCATAAACGAGTCGGAAATCGTCGTCCTCACCTGCAATTTCCTCTTCATGTGTTCGGGCTATTACAGCTATCGGGGCGGTCACGACCCAGAATTTCCCGGCCGCGAACGCTTTACGGGCGACATCATTCATCCACAGCACTGGCCAGAGGACCTCAACTATTCAGGCAAGCGCGTGGTCGTCATCGGCTCGGGAGCGACCGCTGTAACCATCGTTCCTGCAATCGCTGGTGACTCCGAGCACGTCACGATGCTGCAACGCTCCCCTACCTGGATGGTCGCACGACCCGACGTCGACCCGGTCGCCACAAAGATCAAACGTCTCCTTCCTCAACGACTTGCTCACCCTCTGATCAGAGCCAAAAACACCTTTTTCCAACAGTTCTTTTACAAGAAAACTCGTACTGACCCGGAAACAGTAAAGGGAAAGTTGCTGCAGGGAGTTCGTGCTTTTGTTGGCCCTAACGTTGATGTCGAGAAACACTTCACACCGACCTATAACCCATGGGATCAACGGCTCTGCCTCGTGCCAAATGGTGATTTCTTTAAAGCGGTCCGAAATGGGTCAGCGTCGATAGTCACTGACAGCATCGAGTCATTCACCGAAACCGGTATCTCATTGACCTCGGGCGAGCACCTTGATGCCGACATCATTGTCACCGCAACAGGACTTGAACTTGTAACACTCGGCGACATGGACTTTGTGGTCGACGGGACAACTATCGATTTCGCCGACACCTTTACCTACCGAGGGGTCGCCTATTCAGATGTCCCGAATCTTGTATCGACCTTTGGCTATATCAACGCATCGTGGACTCTGCGGGCCGACCTCACTTGTGCATATGTCTGTCGCCTTCTCAATCACATGAAAAAGACAGGAACAAATCAAGCAACGCCCCGACTTCGAGCCGATGAGACCAACATGCCGCGCCGCCCATGGATTGATGACTTTTCGTCTGGCTACATGCAACGCATGATGCCAATGTTGCCGAAACAGGGTGATCGAGAACCTTGGACTAATCCGCAGCGACTCGCCCCAGACAAGAAAGCTTTGCTGAAAACCAGTCTTGAAGATGGCGTAATGACCTTCACTACATCACAATCCACTCCTACAACCGGTCGCTACGCAACCAACTAATTGAGAGGCAACCATGCGTGCACTAGAAGTTCAATCCCTTTCCGGTCCTGACGGGCTCGCCATTGTCGAACGACCGGAGCCGGAAGATGACGGTCGTTCGATCATCATCGACGTTGCTTACGCTGGGGTCTCATTTCCCGACCTTTTGCAGACGAAAGGTATGTATCAAATTCGACCTGAGCCCCCGTTCATTCCCGGTGTTGAGGCATCTGGCGTCGTACGATCAGCGCCAGTTGGTTCAGGCGTCTCCGCCGGCGATCGCGTTGCGGTGTGGGGTAGCACCTGCCATGCCGAGGTCGTCGCTGGGAACCCCGACCAGGTGTTCAAACTGCCCGACGAAATGTCACTCGGCGAGGGTGCCGCATTTGTGCTCAATTATCAGACGGCAATGTTCTGTCTCGTCGATCGCGGAGGCCTAAAGGCTGGAGAATCTGTTCTCGTTCTCGGTGCCGCCGGGGGTGTTGGAACTTCTGCCATTCAGGTCGCAAAAGGACTCGGAGCCGGACCAGTGATCGGTCTTGTGTCGACCCCAGAAAAAGCCGAGGTTGCTTCGGCAGCTGGCGCAGATCACACGGTGCTCGTTAGCGATGCGTGGAAAGACGAGGTCCTCGAGCTCACCGGCGGACGAGGGGTCGATATGACTTATGACCCCGTCGGCGGCGATCGCTTCCTCGACGGCGTTCGAGCGCTCGCACGATCAGGCCGTCTTGTCGTCGTCGGATTCGCGGCCGGCGAGATTCCAACAATCAAAGTCAACCGGCTCCTCCTTCGAAACGTCAGCATTATTGGTGCAGCTTGGGGCGAAGCCATCGCCGCAGACCCTGCGCTTGCACGAGATATCCACGCTCGGCTTATCCCTCTCGTGACGTCAGGAGCAGTCGCTCCACCCATTGGCAAAATCTTCTCGTTCGACGATGCAGTCGAGGCATTTAGGTCACTTGATGACCGAAGTGCGACCGCAAAAGTACTCTTTGAAGTGAGCGGCGAGTAAGGCGTCCACACTGCACTCGCAGAGTCTGAAATACTCGCTAAACACCGGAAATACCTGCAACAATCCTCCAACGCCGAACCGGTGTTTGAAGGAGCCCAATTTGAGTTTTCCGAGTTTTACCTAAAGGATTGTCTCCCAGCAACTGAGGGCGTAGCCTTTACAGCACCTAACAACTAGGGCAATCCCGCCCTAGACCGATAGGGGGAGGAAACAACCCAATGATTAAGACCCGTGCACGTAAATTCGGTGCGCTCGTCGTTGGTCTCGCTCTCGTAGCTGGCGCATGTGGCGGCAGCGACGACGCAGCCGAAGAGCCAGCTGAAGAGCCAGCCGCAGAACCAGCCGCAGAAACAGCCGGCGACGGAGTGCTCCGCCTTGGCGGCCTGCTGCCTGAGACTGGCAACCTTGCATTCCTCGGACCACCCGAATTCGCTGGTGTCGAGCTTGCTGTCGCAGAAATTAACGCCGCTGGCGGCGTCAATGGCGCTGACGTCGAGTGGCTCCCAGGTGACTCTGGTGACAATGGCGACGTTGCAAACGCAACCGTTGACCGTCTGCTCGCAGAGGATGTTGACGCATTCATCGGTGCCGCATCTTCAGGTGTGTCGCTGACTGTCATCGACAAGATCACCAACGCTGGCAAGATTCAGTTCTCACCAGCCAACACCTCACCTGCATTCACTGACTATGCAGACAATGGCCTCTACTTCCGTTCGGCTCCGTCCGACGTCGTTCAGGGTGCAGCACTCGCTGACCTCATGATTGGTGATGGTGCTCTTACTGCAGCATTTATCGTCATGAACGACTCATACGGCACCGGACTTTTTGAGTACACCTCAGCTCCATACACCGATGCTGGTGGCGAAATCGTCTACGAGGTCATCTACGACCCACAGGCAGAGAACTTTGACGCTGAAGTTTCAGCTGCAGTCGAAGCCGACCCAGACGCCATTGTCATCATCGGTTTCGATGAGACCTCAAAGATCCTCACCGGACTCATCGAGGCAGGCGCAGGCCCAGCCGACAAGATGCTGTACGGATCAGACGGCAACATGGGTAACGCTCTCGCTCAGGCATTCGACGACCCAGGTGTCGTTGCAGGCATGCGCGGAACTGTTCCTGGGGTCGACATTGAAGTCAATGAAGAGTTCATCGCTCGCCTCCTCGAGGTTGACCCTGATCTTCAGGACTTCGCCTACTCAGGTGAGTCATACGACGCAGCCATCGTGATCGCTCTCGCAGCAATCGCAGCTGGCGACGATGACGGTGTCGCAGTTGGCGCTCAGATCAACGACGTCACCCGTGGCGGCGAAAAGTGCACAACCTTCGCTGCTTGCGCAGCAATCCTCGCTGACGGTGGCGACATCGACTACGACGGTGTTTCCGGTCCGCTGGAATTTATCGACGCAGGTGAGCCTTCAGAAGCATCAATCCTTATCAAGGAATTCAATGCTTCAGGTGAGCTCGAAGTTGTCGACATCATCTTCGGCAAGATCTGATTAACTGATCAGTCGTAACTGAACAACCTCATGATGAGCCCCGGGGAAACCCGGGGCTCATTTACGTCCTGAGACCTGGGTCACCTCACATTGATGAGATGACCCAAGCCCGCCAATACCTAAGCCGGGTGCAGCGCCTTTACTAAGCGTCGAGAATGCTGAAGAGACCGAACGGGTCACACGAAGCGATGCACCGCATGTGGTACGTCTTCAGAACTCCATCGACCCAAGTGATTCACGAGTACGCGCCGTTCTGCGCTGGCCACACGCCAAGCCGAGACCGTGACGGTTGGAAACTTAGGAATCAGTCTTGGTGCGACTTCACCAAGGTGCCGAGGTATAACTCGATCACCTTCGGGTCGGTGAGAAGGTCTCGGCCGGTCCCAGTGTAGGCGTTGGTTCCTTGGTCGAGGACGTAGCCGCGATGACAAATCTGCAGACAGCGTGAAGCATTCTGCTCGACCATCACGATCGATACTCCTGCACGATTGATCTTGTGGCAGCGGACGAACACTTCGTCTTGTAGCGCCGGCGAGAGGCCAGCCGAGGGCTCATCGAGTAGCAACACCGATGGGTCGAGCATGAGCGCACGACCCATTGCGAGCATCTGCCGTTCGCCACCTGAGAGAGAACCTGCGCGCTGATCACGGCGATCGATCAATTTGGGGAACATCTCTCCAACGACTTCGAGGCGTTCGGCGAAACGCGAAGGATCAATGAAGGTGCCCATTTCAAGGTTTTCTTCAATCGTCAACGAGGGAAATACATTGTTCGTCTGCGGCACATATCCGATACCGCGGCTGACAAGGGAGTGCGCCTTCATGTTCGTGATCTCTTCACCACGCAACTGCACATTGCCCTTACGAATGTTGACGAGGCCAAACATGGCCTTGACAAGAGTCGATTTTCCCGCACCGTTTGGGCCAACAATTCCCACCAGTTCTCCCTCGAAGAGCTCGAGGGAGCAGTCGTTCAGAATGTTGATTCCGGGTAAGTAGCCTGCGTCGAGTCCGTCAGCAACGAGGAGCGGCGTCTTCTCAGTCATCAGTCAGCCTCCAATTCAAGAGCGGAGCCATGGTGCGAACCGAGATAGGCATCAACTACGGCTTGGTTAGATGCGATCGACTCCGGAGGTCCCTCCGCAATAATCTTGCCCTCGGCCATCACGACGACCCAGTCGCTGATTTCTTGCACCATGTCCATGTCGTGCTCGACGAATAACACGGTCATTCCTTCGTCACGAAGGCCTTTCACGTGATCGAGGAGCGACTGTTTTAGAGCGGGGTTCACGCCGGCCATTGGCTCGTCAAGCATCACCATATTTGGCCGCACCATCAGAGCTCTTGCCATTTCAAGTAGCTTCCGCTGGCCACCCGAGAGCGTGCCGGCGAACTCATTGCGCATATGGCTCAGTTTGAATCTTTCAAGCAATGCATCGGCACGCTCGGTGATCTCCGCTTCTTGGCGGCGCCACAAGAATGGCATTAGTGCTCTGAAGAACGACTCTCCAGCCTGTTCGGTTCCACCAAGTCGCATGTTGTCAATCACTGTCATCTTCGAAAGTGATTTCGTCAACTGGAAGGTGCGCACCATGCCAAGGTTTGCAACCTTGTACGCCGACACCCCCGAGAGGTCATTTCCCTCGAAAAGTCGATCTCCCGTATCGGGCTCGTCAAAATTGGTCAGCAGATTGAAGAACGTGGTCTTGCCGGCTCCGTTCGGGCCGATAAGCGCAGTGATCGCTCCTCGCTGCACCTCAAGGTGCTCGACATCAACAGCAACGAGACCACCGAACGCACGCCGGACATTGTCGGCGACGAGAATTGGGTCGTTCTTCGCAGCGCCTGGTTCGTAAGGGACGCCGTCGAAGAGCTCCTGAGCGGTGGACGGTTCAGCGGTCATCGAGCGCCATCTCCTCTTTGGTTCCGAAAATTCCTTGAGGTCGGTAAATCGCCAACAAAATGAGACCAAGACCGATCATCATGAACCGAACTTGACCGACCTGAGTGCCGTCCATAATGGCTTCTGGCATGTAGCCATTCTCGACGAGTTGCCGCAGAAGCACATCGGTGAAGTTCAAGATGCCGTAGAGGATGGCAGCTCCAGCGATTGGCCCACCGACCTTCGCAGCACCACCCAAAATGAGTGCCACCCACGCAAAGAAGGTGACATCGGTGATGAAGTTCTGAGGCTGGGCTGACTGGGTGCCGATTGCACGGAACATGCCACCGAGAGCGCCGAACATGCCGCCGATCATAAGCGACTGCATCTTGAACCAATATGCGTTCTTTCCAAGGCTTCGGGCCGCATCTTCATCTTCTCGAATTGCTCGAAGAACACGACCCCATGGGCTGCGCATCGTCATCCAAACGATGAGCACCACGATCGAAAGAACGATCCACCCGACAAGTACCACCCACATCTGATTACCGATAAATAACCCAAAGAAATAGCGTTTTTGTTTGTCGAACGGATTGAAGTCGTAAAACCTGTTCGCAAATGCCGTCAAGCCGTCAGATGATCCTGTCCAGCGGTCGAGAGACGGCGACCGGGCGATGATGCGGAACATTTCACTCGCGGCAATGGTGACGATGGCGAGATAGTCTGCGCGCAACCGAAGCGTTGGCACACCCATGATGAGCGCAAGCAACAGCGGAAAGATCACGATGCCAAGAAGCAGACCCCACCAGAAGTTAAGCCCAAGGGTGACGACCGCCATCGAAAGGCCATAGGCGCCAGCTGCCATAAACACTGCTTGACCGAAGTTCAACAGGCCGGTGTAGCCGTAGTGCATGTTGAGACCCATGGCGGCCAGCGAGAAATAAATAAACGGCTCGCCGATGAACCCGCGGAACGAGTTCTGGATGATTGCTCCCCAATCCATTTACGTTCCTCCTATCCAATCCGCTCTCGTCGGCCAAAGAGACCTTGTGGTCGAATCAGCAAGATGACAATCAACATGAGAAGAGCTCCGACGTTCTTCATGTCGGTTGGAATGACAAGTGTTGACAACTGAATGAACAGGCCAACAATGATGCTGCCGAATAGAGCGCCGTATGCAGTTCCGAGCCCGCCGAGCGTCACGCCGGCGAACATTAACAACAAGATTCGGAAGCCCATTTCCCAGTTGATTGATTCGGTAAGACCAAACAAGACTCCTCCGAGCCCTGCGAGGGCACTACCGCATATCCACACAAGTGAAATCACTCGCTCAACGTCAATGCCGGTTGATTCAGCAAGGTCACGGTTATCTGACACGGCGCGCATTGCTTTGCCCATGCGTGTGAATTGCAACGCTGATGCAACTCCAACAAGCACCGAAACGGAAATAATCATCAATACGAGGTCTTTTGGTGCGAGACGGAACAAGCCAAGGTCCCATTGCTCTTGAATCTGGTAATCACGCAGGCGTTTCGCTCGGCCGCTGAATATAAACAAAATGACGTATCTGAAGAAGATCGAGAACCCAATCGAGACCACGAGGGCTGCAACCAAACTTGCACCTCGACGACGCATCGGCCGCCAGACCGTGCGGTTGAACAGCCCGCCGGCACTTCCGCAAATGAGGACAACGATGACCGTCGCCGGAATCAAGTGAAGGCGAACCCCAAACACCCCAGCGTTGTTCAATAGGTATGCCATCACGGCGCCAAAGGTCACCGATTCGCCGTGGGCAAAGTTTGTGAGTCCAGTCGTCCCATAAATGAGAGAAAGTCCGATGGCACACATCGCGATGATGAGGCCGAGCTTAAGGCCATCAACTATCAACTGGATAACAGTGTTGCCACCCGCCGAACTCGCCTCGGCTTCACCAAGCGGGAACAACGTCGACTTCGACGAACCATCGATCAGCGTCACCGATGCCGGGTTCTTGTCGGGATTTCGGAGCGAAACGCCAGCTGGCAGCGTCTCGACGTCGAGAAGAATGTCATATGTGCCCTCTGGCACGATCATTGACCACGAGCCATCTTCGGCGGTCGTTGTTGATGACACCTCGGCACCCGATTCATCAAATGCCCGGAAGGTCACTCCTGGAACGCCTACTCGCTCACCATCATCATCTTTCTGAACGAGGTTTCCCTTTACTTCACCGCCGGACTCTTGAGCGGAGACCGAAGCACCCGCACCCAACCCGACGAGCAGCAGGAGCCCGAATGCGAGCGCCATTGCACTTCGGCGCACGCCAGTGAAGGCTGTCATCAATTGAACACCACCCATCGGGGCGTCAGGCTATCTCGGATTCCAGACGAGGTCACTCATACCGGACAATCAACACAGCTAACTGCGGTCAGACCTTCACGACTATGGTTCCCGCCACCTTGTCATGCCACGTCTGGCGGTCTTTATCCCAAATCATCCAGAGGTAACCGAGATAGAGAATTTGACCTGAGATGACGTTACCAAACAGCTCGCGGCCGAAAGCTCGCCAAAAGCCCGGCGGTTGCCCATCAGCAACTCGAACCACTTTGACGCCAACGATTTTCCGACCCCAGGTTTGCCCGGTTTTGCCTTCTGCCCTGACGTAGATGAAGATAACGCCCAATATTCCGAGGACGATAAGAGCAACCCCGCCCGCAACTGATGACCCCGATGGCACACCAGGCGGACAAATGATCTCATCTGAACCAAGCACCGAAACACAGTTGCTCGCAATCGGCACGAGAATGACCAAGACTCCAGCGACGACAGGAATCGCCAGCACCAAGCCATATAAAACGAAATCTAGGAGATACGCGCCGAGCCGTGCTCCGAACCCAGCGCGACCTGAGATGTCACTCGACCACGATTCTTGTCCACTGTGCTGTGGCATCACGGGCGGCGGTGGCGGAGGCGGAATGTCGCTCATATCTGAGACTGTAGCCCCCACACGTACGGTGATGTTTCGAAATCAGGTTGAACGCATACCACTCGAACAGCGTCACCCCTCATGCAATTCTCTCAGGCAACAATCCTCGACATGCCCCACCTCTGCGGCGTAGCCGACTTCGCAGAGCCGGGAAGAACGAGCGAAGGAGCGCTGTTCACTCTCAACGAGTGGGCACGACGGGACTCGAACCCGGGACCTCCACCGTGTCATGGTGGCGCTCTAACCAACTGAGCTACGCGCCCGTAGCGCCTCGAATGATATCGGTTCAGTAGTCGCCGGCAACCGTCGGTGGGACAATGAGTCGAGTGCTGATCTCGTTCGCCATGAGACGTCCATTTCGGGTAAGCACCCAGCGCTCGTCACGCAGCTCCACTAAGCCGTCTAGGACTTCGCCGTCAAGCGCCTCACGCGGCACCCCTTCACGAAGCCGTAATTGCAACTCAAGTTCTTCGAACACGCGGGTTTCCGCATCGAGAGTTTCAGATGCCGCCTCGACCGAGGCACCATCGCGCACAAGTGCGATGTACCGATCCGGGGTTCTCACATTCCACCAGCGTCGGCCATCCTCATGAGAGTGGGCTGCACAACCAAACCCTCGGTAGTTACCTTGGCGCCAATACAGGAGGTTGTGTCGACACTCATGTCCGGGTGAGGCCCAATTCGAGACCTCATAGTTGGTGAGGCCAGCAGATGAGAGCACCTCGTCGGCCACGACATATTTGTCGGCCTGGTCGTCATCGTCAGGATGTCGTTCGTGCTGCTCAGCGAGCGGGGTACCGGGTTCAACCGTCAATGCATACGCGGAGATATGCGGCGGGTGATGCCAGAGTAATTCGGTGAGACAGGATCGCCATTCGTCAAGCGTTTCTCCCGCCGTGCCGTAGATGAGGTCGAGATTGAATGTAGAGATTCCAACCGATCGAATGCACTCCACCGCACGTTGCACATTCTCTACGTCATGAGTTCGGTCTAACGAAGTCAAGACATGCGGGATCGTCGACTGCACCCCAAGGCTGATGCGATTGACTCCAGCCGCGCACAACTCACGCAAACGTCCTGCTGTGACATCGTCAGGGTTGCATTCAACAGTGATCTCAGCGCCTTCGTGTCTCGGAATTGATGAAATTACTGACGCAAGGCGATCTGCAGAAACGAGGCTCGGTGTACCGCCCCCAACAAAAATACTCGACGCTGGGGGCATTCCCTCCTGCACTGCTCGCTCGATATCAACCTCGGCCGCTTTTAGATACGCCGACTCAAGATGATGTCGATCACTCCATGTCGCAAAAGCGCAATACCCACAACGATGCGCGCAAAACGGTATGTGGAAATAGACACCGAAGTGAGCTGAAGAAGTCATCGTTGTGCTGCCATCAACGTCACAGCAGCAATTGCAGCTGTCTCCACGCGAAGCACCTGGCGGGAAATCGAAATGGTCTCCTTTGCGCACTGAACCTCTTCAGCGGTCCAACCACCCTCTGGGCCAACCGCAATCACCCGATCATCCTCAGTGATCTCTCGTCCGCCGGGTTCAGCAATCGGAATTGTAGGCAAGACCTCGCGCGCGGTCTTCGGTCCAACGATCTCACAGCCCCAGATACGTCGAGACTGCTCAATTGCCGATTCAGCAACGCGTCGCAACCGATCAAGCTGTTTCGCTGCACGTTGATCATCCCATTTAACAACCGACCGTTCCGATGTCAGCAACCTGATGCGATCAACTCCGAGTTCAACGAGTTTCTGCACCATCCACTCGAGCCGATCACCTTTCGGAATTACGACCGATATCTCAAGATCGTCTCGAGCGGGTTCGTGGTGGATCTCACCTGCGATCTCAAGCCCTGTGCCGGTCCACAGGCATTGTCGCCATTCACCGTTGCCGTTCGTGGCGGTGACAGATTCGCCTGCCCGCAGCCGCAGCACTCTGTCGAGGTGATGAATTGCACCATCGCTCAGCAACGGATCGTTGATATCCGGGGTCAGCATGTGGGCGGCCGAGCGACGCAGCACCTCATCCATTGGGGACGCCCTACGAAAACGCTGACTTGATGCGAGAGAACAGACCTCCGCCGGATGAACCCGTCACCTCACCCCGCTCTTCGGCAAACTGCCGAAGCAACTGCTCTTCATGATCTGACAACTTCGTCGGGACCTCCACGTCAATGATGACGCGAAGGTCACCGCGACCCCTGCCTCGTAAACGAGGGACGCCCCGCCCTCTCAAAACAAATTGGTTATGGGGCTGACTACCTGCCGGGACGGAAAACTCTTCGTCACCATCGAGGGTTGTAAGCGTGAGCTCAGTGCCAAGAGCCGCCTGGGCAATCGAAATCGGCACGTGAGTAACAAGGTCATTGCCTTCACGCTCGTACTGTTCGTGCGCTGCAACTCGAATGTGCACATACAGGTCTCCAGCTGCTCCACCACGAGCACCTACCGCTCCGCGCTGACTCAACCGCAACGTTGCCCCAGTATCGACACCCGCCGGCACCTCAACTTGATAGGTGCGCTCAGCAGTCACGCGACCCTCTCCACGACATCCGCTGCACGGGGTCGCAATGACCTCGCCCAGACCCGAACACCGAGAACAGGCAGAAGTCGTCATCATCTGACCGAGCATGCTTTGTCGAACCCGGCGTACTTGGCCGGCGCCTTTGCAATCTGCGCAAGTCACAGGCTGAGTGCCTTCACCGGCACCAGTGCCTCCACAGTCATCGCACCGCTGGGGCAGACGGAGATCGACTGAGACTTCCGCGCCGAAGATGGCTTGCTCAAATTTGAGATCGAGGACGACCTCCATATCTTGGCCCCGCGGTGGCCCTGCGGGACCGCCTCGACCGTCACCACCGCCAAACGGGCTCGAGCCACCAAAGAAGGCATCGAAAATATCGCCAAGGCCGCCACCGCCAAAGATGTCTTCTGCCGATGGCCCTCCTGCCCCACCGACGCCTGCCTCACCAAATCGGTCGTAGCGCGCGCGCTGATCATCATCGGAAAGCACTTGGTATGCAACAGCTAATTCTTTGAATCGATCCTCAGCCTGTGGATCATCAGGGTTGGCATCAGGGTGCAAATCGCGTGCCCGACGTCGATACGCCTTTTTGATCTCGTCTGCGCTCGCCGAACGTTCCACGCCAAGTAGTTCGTAGTAATCAGCCACTCGTCACGAACCCTCTTCGAGGCGGGTACCGAGTCGCTCACTCACAAGGCCCACCGTTGCGAGCGCCTGCGGGTAGTTCATGCGAGTTGGTCCGAGCACTCCCACCGAGCCAACGTGCTCACCCTCGACCACGACCGGTGAGACAACGATCGAACACGCCGCCAAGGGCTCAACGCCATGTTCTCCTCCAATCGCTACCGACATTCCGCGATCGAGCACGTCTCGCACTAACGAGACAACAACAAACTGCTGCTCGAGCGTGTGGAGAATGTTGCGAACAACCTCGACCGCATCAAACGAAGCTGCAACCGACGATGTACCTCCGACATACACATGATCATCAGAGGACACCTGGAAGACCGCATCTCGCGCCATGGTTGCCAGAGCAGCAACTGCATCGTTCTCGACACAGTCGATCGTCATCACCTCTGAGAGTTTTTTTCCTACCAAATTGTCGGAGAGAACTGCAACTACATCAGCGAGCCGCTCATCATCCCAGCCATCAGAAAGTTCAATCGTTGAACTCTCCACCGCTCCATTCGAAAACACCACCACCACCGTCGCGTGTGTGGAACTCAGCGGGACGAGTTGGACGCTTCGCACCTCAACCTCGGCCGGTGTCGGACCCATCACCAATGACGTGGAATTGGTGAGGTTGGCAAGTAAGTCAGATGTTTGGTGCAATATCTCTTCAAGACGGCCGTGTGCAGCGGTGAAAAAGTCTCCGATCTGAGCCATCTGAGCCGAATCAAGCGGGCCGGGCGTTGAGAGGTTGTCGACGAAATATCGGTAGCCCTTATCGGTCGGAATACGGCCAGCTGACGTATGCGGCTGAACGAGAAAACCCTCTTGCTCTAGGTGGGCAAGTTCGTTACGAACTGTTGCAGAAGAAACTCCCACCCCGGGCGCGTCAACAAGGTGGGAAGAACCCACTGGCTGCGCTGTCGCTATGTACTCATGTACGACAGCACTGAGAATTGCAGTCTTACGGTCGTCGAGCATCTGGCTCTCAACGATATCGACTGCTAGCGAGCACGGGCGGCTTCATAACGCCGTAATGCCTCTTTTCGCTCCTCGCCATGGTCAACCATCGGCGCCGGGTAGCGATCGGAGTTGAGTTCGGGGATCCATCTGCGCTGATACTCACCAGCGGGATCCCACCGTTCGGCTTGAGCCGTCGGGTTGAACACCCGGAAGTAGGGTGCTGCATCGGTACCTGTGCCCGCCGCCCACTGCCAACCATGGTTATTTGATGCGAGATCACCGTCAACAAGGTGTTGCATGAACCACTTTGCTCCCCACTGCCACGGCAAATGAAGATCTTTGACCAAGAAACTCGCAACGATCATCCGTACCCGGTTGTGCATCCACCCGGTCGCAGCAAGTTGGCGCATTCCTGCATCAACGATCGGGAACCCTGTCATGCCTTGCGTCCATAACTCGAAACGGGCCCGTGCGACATCATCAGTGTCAACGAAAATGCCGTTTAGTTTCGTATCGAGGTTTGCCCACGCAGAGTCTGGGCGACGGAAAAGAACATCCGCGTAGAAGTCGCGCCAAGCTAGTTCGCTTTCAAAAGTCGAGTGGTGCTCGCAGGTCGGGTCGAGTTCTTGAAGCAATCGAGCTGGGTGAACCACCCCAAATCGAAGTGCAACTGACATGCGGCTCGTACCGTCGGCTGCGGGCAAATCACGCGCATCGCGGTAGTTGTGCAAGCCGTCCCTAGCGAACGTCTCCCAACGATGGGTCACGCTCTCAGAGGAAAGGTCGGTCAATTCGTCGTTGAGAAGACCATCTACGTACTGATCAGGTAAATCTCCAGAGTCACCGATCGAAACCCAATCAGGGTTAGAGGGTGCATCACTAAGTACCGATTCAGAGGCACCGAGAGTGAGTCGCCAGCGCTTCCGGAAGGGAGTGAAGACGGAATAGGGCGAACCGTCATCTTTGAGCACCCCTCCCGGAGCAACCAGATAAGGCGAGCCAGTTCCGATCAAGCGACAACCAACCTCACGTAATGCATCTGCGACCTCAGCATCACGACTGTGCCCATATGGGCCGTAATCGCGAGACGCGTGAACTTCGGAGATTCTGAGTGTCTTCACCATTTCTGTGAGCACCTCAGCCGGACGACCTCGACGAATGACAAGTGCGCCTTCGGTGGCCTGCCGAAGGTTGTGAAGCGCAGAGGCTAACGCAGCTCGGCGCGGGCCGCCCGATCGATCAAACGCCGGATCCGTAATGAAGAGGGGAACCACAGGGCCAAGTGAGAGCGCCCGCTCAAGAGCCTGGTGGTCGCGAACGCGCAGGTCTCGCCGAAACCACAAGATGACAGGGGAAGCGCTCACACTGAAAGTGTTGACGTCTCGATGGGTTCTCGCATGATCGAGCTAGAAATCAACCTAAATCTCAGCCACAGTGCGCAGCCAAGAACAATCACTGCGCCGTAGAGCAACGACCACGTGAGACCGACCGAGTCGCCAATAACGCCGGTTATTGGGCCACCAATTGGATACGACCCAAGAAACGCAACTGCGCTGAATGCCAGGACGCGTCCGCGCATTTCAGGCGGGCACATATCTTGGCTCCAAGAATTCATCGAGGCGATGAAGCCCGCTCCGCCGAGCCCAAGTGGGACAGCAACAATGAGAGCAACCGGCCCCGACGGTGAAAATGCCAGAGCGACTCCTGCGATTCCGAGGACAAAGGCATTTGCGGTCATCCATCTCAACGTCACCGCGGGCCGACCTGCCGTGAGGAGCGAACCGATGAGGCTGCCGAGGCTTGTCGCCGTCATGATCCAGCCGAACCACATTCGATTTCCCCATGCTGCGTCAGCGATGCGAGGCAACGCAACGTTGTGGTTGTAGCCAAAGGTTGACACCGCCGTATAGATGGCGAACACCGAACCAAACAGCGGTGTTCGCGCAATAAAGCGAACAGCCTCTCGAATCGGCTGACCGCCCTTCGCAACACGAGGTGGTTCCCTCACGAGCGAGCGGTCGATCCCAACGATCGAAAAGATGATCGCTGCCGAAGTGACCGCATTGATGAGGAACATCCATCCGACGCCGAAAGGGCCGATCAACAACGCTGCGATTGCAGGTCCGAAAATTCGTGAACCAGTCATCGTCGCAGTGTTGAGCGACATAACGTTCGAAATTTCGTCTGGCGCGACGAGCTCGGTGAGGAATCCCCGCCGGAAGGGGTTATCAAGAGCCGACACAATGCCCAACATGAGCGTTGCGACGTACACGAGCCCGAGCGTCAACGTGCCGGTGACATGAGCTAATGCGAGTAGCACTGCCTGAACGGCCATGAGCGACTGCGTAATGAGCACCACTTGGTGGCGGTTCACTCGGTCTGACAGCGACCCTGCCCAAGCCCCGATGACGAGCAGGGGCCCGAACTGCAATGCCGTGAGCACCCCAATAGCTGTTGTTGATTCGGTCAACCGATCGACGACGACTGCGACAGTGGTGAACTGAACCCACGCCCCAATCTGCGAGATTGCCATTCCGCCGAGGTACTTCTGCACATTCTTGTGACGGAGCGACCGAAAGGTCGTTGACTCAGCAGGGGACCTCAACTTAGTCGTCCAATTTCAACGCAGAGATAAACACATCGCCTGGAACTTCGACCCGGCCGATGGCCTTCATTTTCTTCTTGCCTTCTTTTTGCCGTTCAAGAAGTTTGCGCTTACGGGTTATGTCTCCGCCGTAGCACTTCGCAAGGACATCTTTACGCTTCGCCTTCACCGTCTCGCGCGCGATGACCTTGCCCCCAATTGCTGCCTGGATAGGGACATCAAACATTTGCCTCGGAATCAGCTCTTTCAGCTTCTCACACATCCTGCGGCCGTACTGATCGGCATTTTCTCGGTGAACAATCGTCGAGAACGCGTCGGCCGGGGTGCCATTCAGCAACAAATCAACACGCACAAGATTCGACGGGTGATATCCCGCCAGCTCGTAATCGAGGCTCGCATACCCCTGGCTTCGGCTCTTCAACTGATCGAAGAAGTCGACAACGACTTCAGCGAGAGGAATGTCATACACCAACTCAACTCGCTCAGGTGAGAGGTACTCCATTCGCTTCATTTCACCTCGACGCAACTGGCAGAGCTCCATTAACGCTCCGGTGTATTCGGTAGGGGTGATGATCGACACTTTGAAAATCGGTTCTTCAATCGACTCGACCTGTTGCGGAGGAGGAAGTTCAGCAGGGTTGTCAACGATGGCAATATCACCGTCGGTCCGAGTGACCCGGTATTCGACTGATGGCGCCGTTGCGATGAGTGCAAGACCAAACTCACGCTCGAGCCGCTCTTTGACAATCTCCATATGCAACAGCCCAAGAAACCCACACCGGAACCCGAAACCCAACGCTCCCGACGATTCAGGAGCGTACGTGATTGATGCATCATTCAACTTCAGTTTGCCGAGCGCATCTCGAAGGTCTTCAAAGTCGTCGCCATCGATTGGGAACAAACCGGAGAACACCATCGGTTTGGGATCTCGGTATCCCGCGAGCGGTGCTTCGGCACCCTTTGACGCAGTCGTCACGGTCTCTCCTGATCGGGCGTCGCCAACATCTTTGATACCCGCAATGAGGTAGCCGACCTCTCCCGGACCGAGTTCTTTCACCGGCACCGTTGCCGGCTGACGCACCCCAATTTCGAGCGCCTCGTGTTGGGCGCCTGCCTGCATAAACGACAACTTCGCTCCACTTTGCAGATGCCCATTCATCACACGTACCGACGACACCACACCGCGATATTGGTCGAATTGAGAATCGAAAATAAGGGCCTGAAGCGGCTCGTCGGCCGAGCCCTTCGGAGCAGGAATTCGCTCAGCAATTGCATCGAGAAGTTCGGGCACCCCATCGCCCGATTTTGCGGAAATCCGCAGAATCTCCTCGGCGGGGATGCCGAGCACCGTCTCGATTTCCATTGCGTAACGATCAGGGTCCGCAGCAGGAAGATCAATTTTGTTCAGGCACGCCACAATTTCGAGATCGTTTTCAAGCGCCAAGTAGCAGTTCGCCAGAGTTTGGGCCTCGATTCCCTGCGCAGCATCAACGACGAGCACCACACCTTCACAAGCGGCCAGCGAACGTGAAACTTCGTAACCAAAGTCAACATGTCCGGGTGTGTCAATGAGATGAAAGACGTGACCATTCCACTCGACACGAACATTTTGAGCCTTGATGGTGATACCCCGCTCACGCTCAAGATCCATCGAATCGAGATACTGGGCTTTCATATCTCGTGTTTGCACCGCTCCCGTGATCTCAAGAATCCGATCGGACAGCGTCGATTTCCCATGATCAATGTGGGCGATAATCGAAAAATTTCGAATGCAGGAAAGACCAGATGCGGAGTCCATGGCTGTCCCCTACGCTACCGCCCGGCGTTGGGAGTGTTCCTCTCGCACCGATAGTCTCACTTCGCTGATGAAAACGGTCTGCGCTGTGCGCACTGCAACATCACGAGACACGACTGGTGCCTGCACCACACACAAACACCATGAGGTAACCGTGGCGAATATTAAAAGCCAGAAAAAGCGAATTCTCACCAACGCAAAAGCGGCAGAGCGCAATCGCGCCGTCCGTAGCGAGTTGAAGACACGAGTAAAGACCGCAACTGCTAGCACCGGGTCAGACGATGACTCATCCGTTCGTCTCGCAATGAGCAAGATCGACCGGGCTGTTGCAAAGGGCGTCATGCACAAAAACACTGCGGCCCGCAAGAAGAGCCGCTTGATGCAAAAAATTAACGCCGGCTCGTAAGCCGTCGCTATCTACCGTTCAACCCGAGCCTCATTGCTCGGGTTGTTTTCGTGTGAGCCGATTCCACAGGATGCGTCATTAGCGTCGACGACTTGGGGTAAGTCGGGCAAGGCGAGCGACCAAAACCTCGGTCACCGCCACATCGTCGAGCCCTGTCCGACCGCGCACATCAAGATCTGCATCGGCAAGCAAACCCATTGCTCGGCGCAGACCATCGGTTCCCAGTCGCTGCGACCCCTCGAGAGCCTTTTTCGCAGGAAATCCACTTTTCATTCCCAGCACCTCAGCAGCGGAATCTTGCGAGTTCGCTCCACTGCCATCAAGCATCGACATTTTGGCGTAATGCCCATGCAGGATCGCCATGACCTGCAGCGGATGCCGACCTCCGCCGTGAACCATTCGGTGAAGGAGACTGATTGCCCTGGCCGCGTCGCCTAAATCGATCGCATCAGTTAGATCCCAGGGAGGGACGCCACCTGCTTCTCCAAGCAGCGGCTCAACTTCTTCAACTCGAACCCGAGTCCTGACATTGTGAGAGCTTGCAATCGTGTCGAGGATGCCATCGAGAGCTCCGCTATTTTCGCCGAGCCAATCAACGAGCCGAGCCACCACTCGATCATCAAGATCAACTCCTTTCACCGCCGCTCTCGATCGAACCCACAACGCCCGATCTTTCCCTCTCGGGGCAACCGACGTGCCACGCACCTCTCCCCCTCCGTCCTTTACCGCGTCGAGCAGTTTTTTCGGGATCGCCCCGCCTCCACCGACCAACACAACATCGGTTGAGTCAAGAGGGTTTTCGAGAAACGAGAGAAGTGGCGAAAGGTCGGCGAGACTGAACCGACCCACATTCCGAGCGACCACCACCCTGCGCTCGGTGAGGAAAGGCGGTGTATGGGCAGCGTCAACGACTGATTGCATCGAGAACTCGGCGTCGTCAAACTCGTCAACCATCATCGATGAGTCATTATCAGCGACAAGTTCGTTCAGCAATTCGCGCACCGCAGTGCGAAGTACCGACTCATCGTCACCGCTCAACAGATACATCGCCATATCAGCACACGTGTCTAGCACGAACGCGATAGCAATGCTGATGGCCCGAGGTGATCGCAACGACCCCGTCAACACAATTTCGGGTGAACACTCCCCACTTGTGTGCATCTGATTCAGGCCTAGCTTCGGCCCAAGAAAACTGTCGGCCTAGCAGACTCCTGCTGTGTCGACAATTAGCCAATCGTGAGCGGAACACTCTTGTCTCTCGCAAAACAGTTGACATGCCGTCAAGGTGCACCCCCAACCAACGTGTCCACCGTAGGATTTGGTCATGATCTCACGCTCAGAGTGCGAAGCCTCCTTGGTCGCAGCACCCGTGGCTGGTGGGCCCCGTTGGTACCGCCGACGCATTCGCGCAGTCGGGCCGTTTGCCGCGCTCGCGCCACCAACGGTCATCGGCGTTTTATCTCTTGTCATCTTACTGCTCGGTGAAGGTCGACTGAGTGCCGTCGTAGGCCTCATCGGCACGATGATCTCCGGCCCGGGACTGCTGCTCGTTGGAGCTCCAATCGCCAATTCGAGTTCTTACCCCATGGCCTTGCTGCTGAGCGTGCTGTTTTGGATAGCGGTGGGGTCCATCGCTGCATGGCGCGCCACTCGACGACCTATTGCTGGGTGGCCTGAGTTCTGGCGGGAATATGTCATCCTGTGGCTCGCCACCGCAACCGGCGCCGGCGTTGGCATTGTGATCGCGGCTGCTCGCATCGGAAACACCCTGCTGTAAACGCTGACCCGTCCACCTGAAGCGCCCTCGCCGAAACCACAAAACAAAATCTTTACGGGGCCGCCGAACCGACCTTCTAAAACAGACGAGCGGTCAACTGCTTACGATAGGTGGCGGTTCGGGGGTCCTCAGGTCCCATCAGTTCGAGAATGTCAATAAACCGCTGACGAGCCTCATCATTTACTTTGACCTGATCGAGTAGCGAAGTCAACTCTTGATCGAAATCATCATCAGGGACTGCCGAACCGACACGAGCCGCTGCCTTAATTCGACGAGCATCATCAGTCTCAGGGATTCGCTCAAGAAGCGCAAGAGCTTCCTCAGCCGCATCCCGCTGCACAAGGATGTCAGCAAGCGCAATGATGACTGCCTCATTGGACGGATCGCTCTCGAGGAATGCGCGCAAACCCAACTCATCGCGACGCTCGACGAGACCCTGCACCAATTCTGCCTTAGGGTCAGCTCCCAACCGCCCGATAAACGCATCGATCTCAGAGCGGCCTTGAGCGCCTACGAATCCATCAACAACCTGTCCATCACGGATTGCGTACACCGCAGGAATCGACTGCACCTGAAACATCTGCGAAATCGCCGGGTTTTCATCAACGTTGACTTTCGCAAGAACTACCTCGCCCCCGGTTGCTGCCACGGCTTCCTCGAGCATTGGACCAAGCGTCTTGCACGGGCCACACCATGGTGCCCACAGATCAACGACTATCGCCTGACGTCGAGAACGTTCGAGTACCTGCGACTCGAACTCCGCGTCGCCGACGTCAAACACTGCACCTTGAGAACCGGGAATTTCACTCACGCTCTTCACCCTACCGACGCACCGAGAGCATGGCTGAACCCCGCTATCACTACCATCAACATTATGAACGCACCCGAGGGCATCTTCGAGTCGTCAGTTACAAACTGGCTAAACACATCAGTTGACGGTGCAGTCGGCCCGTATAGCTGGGAGGTCATTGCAGGAGGCCACTCAAACCTCACATTTCTCGTCACCGATGCTAACGGCCGCCGACTTGTCCTTCGCCGGCCTCCGCTCGCGCACGGACTAGCAAGTGCGCATGACATGGCTAGGGAACACCGAATCATCTCCGCACTAAACCGCTCATCGGTACCAGTGCCGACGACAGTTGGGCTCTGCGAGGACGACAGCATCAACGGTGCGCCGTTCTACGTCATGGAGTATGTCGAGGGTCATGTCGTGCGCGACGTTGATTCCGCCGAGAGACTCCTCAGCGAATCGGCTCGTGCTCGAGCAAGCCAATCCTTGGTCGACACGCTCGCCGAAATACATGAGGCCGACCTTGTCTCGGTGGGCCTTGACGACCTTGGCCGGCATGAGGATTACCTCGCACGCCAAATCCGTCGCTGGTACGGGCAATGGGAGCAGCAAAGAACCCGTGATCTCAGCCTCATCGACGACGTTCATGCTGTGCTCGTCGCTAACCTGCCAGCCCAGCAGGGCGCGACCATCGTTCACGGCGACTACCGCCTCGACAACACCATGGTCGATGATGACGGCAACGTGTGTGCAGTTCTCGACTGGGAAATTTGTACCCTCGGTGACCCACTCGCGGATATTGCAATGCTCGCCGTGTATTGGACCGGTCCTACCGATACACAGAGCGCATGGGAATCTGGAGCAACGACGGCGCCAGGGTTCTGGGATCGGAACCAACTAATTGAACGCTACGCACGATCATCTGGAAGAGACCTCGGCAATTTCGATCTCTACATGGCATTTGCAAACTGGAAACTCGCCTGCATTCTCGAGGGTGTCTATGCGCGATACCTCGGAGGTGCACTCGGCGATCGCAATGCCTCCGAGCTTGAACCATTCAAGCGACAGGTCGACTCTGCTGCACGAGCCGCTGCCGATCTTCTCAATGTGAACTGAGCCATGACAATCACCTGGAACGAACACACTGTCTCACTCGACAAACCGGTGCTTGTCGTATACCTCAGTGGGTGGATCGATTCAGGTGGCGCGGCCCAGCTCGCAACCGATGCCCTGCTTGCGGAGTGCCAAGCTGAACCCCTTGCGGTCTTCGACGACGACACATACCTCGATTTCAGAGATCGACGCCCAACGATGAAGCTCGTCGAAGGACGCAACACAGTGCTCGACTGGCAACACATCACGCTCTCACACGGCCGAGACCGAATCGGCAGAGACATCATCATTGCTCACGGGCCTGAACCCGATCTAGCTTGGCACCGCTTCATTAAGGAATTGACCGACGCCGCAGTCAATCTCGGCGTGTCTAAATGCGCGCACCTTGGGGCATACCCGTTCTCTTGCCCTCATACCCGGCCCTCTCGACTGTCGATGACAACAGCATCTGAGGACTTACTCGCGACCCTTCCGTTCCTGAGAAGCACGCTCGATGTGCCGGGCGGTATTGGCTCTGCACTTGAGCACTCTCTGCATGGCGCCGACATCCCAACCCTCGGCATTTGGTCGCAGGTACCTCACTACGCAGCGACAATGCCCTACCCGGCCGGCGCTGTCGCTCTGTTAGACGGGCTGAGAGACGCTCTCGATCTTGTCATCGACGGAACCGACTTACGCTCAACAATGGTCGAACATCGCGAACGCCTCGACAAGCTCGTCCGCGATAACTCTGAGCACGAGCAAATGCTGAAACAGCTCGAGGTAGCCCACGACGCCCAGCTCGCAGATGAGCCCGGTATCGATGCGATGTCGCCAACCATCGGTGAGATCTCGGCAGATGAACTCAGCGAACAGGTCGAACGTTTTCTTCGCGGACACGACTGAGTCGGTGCGACGGACTCCTTCCAATTAGGGTCGTGGTATGAGAATTGATGCAACGTTAATGGGTGGTCTTGCTGAAGCAGCTGCCTCCGCAAAAGACCTTGAGGCCGCCGGTTACGACGGAGCATGGACCGCAGAAACAGCGCACGATCCGTTTTTGCCACTCGTTCAAGCTGCGGCTGACACCAGTTCGATCGAGCTCGGCACCTCAATCGCCGTAGCGTTCGCTCGTAATCCGATGCTCCTCGCAAACCTTGGCTGGGATCTTCAAGCTTTTTCAAAGGGCCGTTTCGTCCTCGGCTTAGGTTCGCAGATCAAACCGCATATCACGAAGCGATTCTCGATGGAATGGAGTTCCCCTGCGGCTCGCATGCGCGAGATGATCAATGCCGTCCGCGCAATCTGGGACACCTGGGAAAATGGAACAAAACTCGACTTCCGTGGCGATTTCTATCAGCACACATTAATGACTCCGTTCTTCACACCGAACGCTTCGGATCTTGCCGGGTTCGGTGTGCCAAAGATCTTCATTGCAGCTGTCGGCAACCTCATGACCGAAGTCGCCGGCGAAACCTGTGACGGCGTCATCGTTCACGGGTTCACCACCGAGCGCTACATCCGAGAAGTCACCATTCCCGCCCTTGAGAAAGGCCGCGAAAAGGCTGGTAAGACAATGGATGGTTTCCAGATCTCGGGGCCTCTCTTTGTCGTCACCGGCAACAACGAAGACGAAATGAAGCAGGCAGCGCAAGCCACCAAACAACAGATTGCGTTCTATGGCTCGACACCGGCCTATCGACCAGTGCTCGAGCTCCACGGATGGGGCGAAATGCAAGAGGAACTCAACCACCTCTCAAAAGCAGGCGACTGGGTGAAGATGGGCGAGGCCATCGACGATGAAATTCTCAACACCTTTGCCGTCGTTGGTGAGCCAGAGCAGATCGCCCCAGAACTAAAGCGTCGCTATGGCGACATCGTCGATCGCCTTGGATTCTACGCCCCATATAAATCAAATCCCGAGCGTTGGAAGCCGGTGCTCGAAGAACTTCGGAGTTGACCAACAAAAGGTTGCTCGTAACATGTGGCGTTGAACGCTACCTATCTACGTACCTGGCGTCAGCCGGTTTCTGCGCGCCGACTGCACCGGATCCCACCGCAATTCGACCCCTAATGGAGAAACGATGACCACACTCGGATACCAGATTCCATCGTTTACCTATCCCGGCGTCGGCCCTGACCAACTCTTCAACAACGTTGCCCGTCAAGCGAAAGAGGCAGAGGGCGCCGGCTTCGACACATTGATGGTGATGGACCACTTCTATCAATTACCAATGATTGGCTCTCCTGACGCCTACATGCTCGAATGCTACGCCCTGCTCTCAGCCCTTGCTCGAGAGACATCAACTATTCGGCTGTCGTCTTTGGTGACCGGCAACACCTACCGAAACCCCGCAGTCCTTGCGAAGACGGTGACAACCCTCGACATCGTTTCTGAAGGCCGCGCTCAACTCGGTATCGGAGCAGGATGGTTCGAACTTGAACACTCTTCATTCGGTATTGAGTTCGGCACATTCACCGACCGATTCGAGAAACTCGATGAAGCGTTACAGGTCATCTTGCCAATGCTCAACGGAGAGCGCCCGACCCTCGACGGCAAGTGGTACCAAGTGGTCGAAGCGATGAACGAGCCGCCGCCGGTGAGGAAGATCCCTGTCATGATCGGTGGTGGTGGCGAGAAGAAGACCCTAAAGTTTGTGGCTCGCTATGCAGATGACTCAAACCTCATTTGCGCCGTCGCTGAAATCCCTCGCAAACTCGCCGCCCTCGACGAGCACTGCGGGGCTGAGCATCGAGACCGATCTACCATCAATGTCACCCGACAGCAAGCGACGTGCATTGCTCCAACATTTGAAGAAGCTCGTTCAGAGCTCGACACCGCACTCACCGCACGCGGACTGACCGGTGAGCAACTTGACGTTGCCCGATCGCTCGTCGTACATGGTGACCCTGACACCGTCGGCGAGCAGATGGCGGCTCAACTTGAACTCGGCCTCGACGGATTCACAGTGAACGCAATTGCGAACTGCCACATCCCTGAACGCGTTGAACTGCTCGGAAACACACTGAGCGCGCTCATCTCCTGAAACGGAGCGGCTGATGACCTGGGACCCTTCCCAGTACCTTCGGTACGACGACGAGCGAAGCCAACCGACACGCGATCTCATCGCCGCGCTTAGCGACGTCGACCCAATGAAGATTGTTGATCTCGGGTGCGGAACCGGGAACTCAACTGCGTTGCTTGCGCAACGTTGGCCCCAGGCATTGCTCACTGGCGTTGACGGGTCAACGGAAATGCTCAACCAAGCGTCTCAGTCAGGCGTAAGCGCCGTATGGCATGCAGCAGACATTGCGACGTGGCGACCAGACAAACCAGTCGATCTCATCTTTTCGAACGCCGCCCTGCACTGGCTCGACAACCACACCACTCTGTTTCCACAACTGATCGACACTCTTGCCGAAAGGGGTGCTCTTGCCGTTCAGATGCCGTACAACTTCTCTCAGCCAAGCCACACGCTCATCAACGACATCGCGAACGAACCGAAATGGGTTGAGCGGTTGCATCATGTTGTGCGCTCGTCACCGGTAGCGGCACCCGACAGTTACCTGCGGATACTAGAGCCACATGTTTCAAGCCTTCGCGTATGGACAACTACATATCTCCATGTGTTGCATGGCGATCACCCCGTTGCGGAATGGACTATCGGCGCAACCCTCCGTCCCGTCATCGCCGCGCTCGGCGATGACGCTCACACGTTCATCGATGAGTACAAGACTCGACTGACTGTTGCGTACCCTCGACGAACCGACGGAACAACTGTGCTTCCTTTCACGCGCATGTTCATCGTTGCGAAGCCATGACACTTCGTGTTACCGGACCGACAATGTCTCCGCAAGATAAAGCTCTCGACATTTTGACCGTTGCAACTTCCCGGAAGATGTTTTCGGCAACGTGCTCGGTTCAACGAGAATGACATCGCGTGGTGGTAAGCCGCAGACCTCCAGCGTTCGTTGGTGGATCTCGGAACGGATCTCGTCACCGTTCTCGGCGCGAGATTCGGCAACGACAACAACTGATTCTTTTCCCTTATATCCCTCAACGCCGAACGCAATCACATTGCCCGCTCGTACGCCTTCAATCGTGCCAACTGCGCGCTCAATGTCTTCAGGAAAAACGTTTCGGCCTCCAACAATGATGACGTCTTTAATGCGGCCGCAAAGCACCAATTGGCCATCGAGGATATATGCAAGGTCACCAGTGCAGAGCCAACCGTCTTGCAGTAGTTCAGCAGTTGCATCATCACGCTTGTAATAGCCGGGCGTTACCGAGGTTCCTCGCATTAAAAGTTCACCTACCGAGCGCTCGGGCAACTCTTCACGTGACTCTGGATCGACCACTTTCATCTCGAGGCCCGGCACCGCAGTACCAAGTAGAGGAAGTCGGCGTCCGCGTCGAGTGAACTCATCTTCATCTTCGGTGACGAGCGGCACTGCTACCCGGTTGCGCTCAAGCACCTCTCGATCGATTGAGTCCGACATAAGTCCCTGTCCGCGGCGAGGAAATGTTCCTGCGATCGCCACTTCCGCCATCCCGAATGCAGGGAAAACTGCTCCAGGGTCAAATCCGTACGGTGCTGCGGCTACACAGAACGCTTCCATCGCCTTCGGATCCACCGGTTCGGCTCCACTCAGCGCAAGGGTCAACGTTGAAAGGTCGAGATCAGGTGACCTGCGGAGGCCGCGGGTTGCGAGCACCCAGGCGAAGTTAGGGCCAGCTGTCGCTGTGCCCCCCCACTTCGAGATCCATTCCATCCAGCTCGCAGGATGGGCCATGAAATCCTGAGGAGCAGCCTGCACGAGTTCAACACCGGTAGTCATTGGAATCGCAAAGAACCCGACCAACCCCATGTCGTGATATAGAGGTAACCACGACACCATGACTTCGTCTTCACGCAGCGACGCAGCCTCGGATGCGGCGTCGATGTTGGCTGAGAGCACTCGGTCTGGAATCATCACACCCTTCGGCTCACTCGTCGAGCCACTTGTGTATTGAAGAATCACAAGGCGATCCGGGTCATCCTCTGGTACCTCGAGCCGGTCTCCCGATGGCACCCCTGCGCTCCCCAAAAGTACCGACGCCATCGGAGCGATCGGTGGGTCCCCTTCGATCGCCTCGTAGAACGGTGCCAGTTGGTCGTCGATCAACACCAGCTTTGCGTCGCCGTTGCGAATTCGTATTCTCGTTGACGACACAAACTCGTCGAGTGAACCCATTCGCATGGGCAGCGGCAGAATCATCGAAGCAATCCCGGCCAGCCAACAACCACGGACAATCGTCATCAATTCGCGACTGGTCGGGCCAAGTACCGCCACATGGTCTCCAGGTTGCAAACCCCTAGACTGCAGGGCCGCCCCGACCGCACGGGCTTCCTCGTGAATCTGGGCCCATGGGACAAATGTTGGGCCATCTGGGGCAACAGACTTCCCGACGAAACGAACCCCACTGGTCCCCTCAGCTGCCTTCTCTAGACGCGCGCGAATGGACAAATTTGGCTCAGTGGACTTCACACGGGGAACATTAGTTGCGACGGCGCCCCAACCCCTCCCCCTAGTCGGCGGATCACCCCCGTAGGCTGTGTTCTCGGTATGGAGGACAGCAACGAACAACAAGCTGAACGGCTCAAGCCATTTCGCTACACCGCAGCACTTGCCACCGACATTGAAACCCGCTGGCAAGACACCTGGGACGAAGAGGGCACCTTCAACTCGCCAAACCCTGCCGGACCACTCGCTGACCCTGATGCATTAAGCGATCGGGGCGAAAAGTTATTCGTCCTCGACATGTTCCCCTACCCGTCGGGGGCCGGACTTCATGTCGGACACCCTCTCGGCTACATCGGGACCGATGTGTTTTCTCGCTTCAAACGAATGACTCAACACAACGTGTTGTACACGATGGGCTTTGACGCATTCGGACTTCCCGCCGAGCAGTATGCGGTGCAGACCGGCCAGCATCCGGCGATTACCACCGACGACAATGTCGCCAACATGCGCCGTCAGCTTCGACGTCTCGGACTCAGCCACGACCGTCGGCGGTCAATCTCGACGACAGACCCTGAGTACTACCGATGGACGCAGTGGATCTTTAATCAGATCTTCAACGCGTGGTATGACACCGACCTTAAACGGGCCCGGCCGATCAGCGAACTCGTCGACGAATTTGAAGATGGCACGCGCCCACCTTCCAACGGTCGGGTCTGGGCTGAAATGACCGAACCCGAGCGTCGCTCCTGTCTCGATGAGTACCGCCTCGCCTACGTGAGCGAAGCACCGGTGAACTGGTGCCCTGGTCTTGGCACCGTCGTCGCAAATGAAGAAGTCACAGCAGACGGCCGAAGCGACCGTGGAAATTTCCCAGTTTTCAAACGCAAGATGCGCCAGTGGATGATGCGCATTACCACCTACGCCGACCGACTGATCGATGATCTTGAACTTCTTGACTGGTCAGACGCGATCAAAACGATGCAGCGGAACTGGATCGGCCGAAGCCATGGCGCCCACGTCAACTTCAACTCTGCCGCTGGCCCCATCACCGTGTTTACAACGAGACCTGACACCTTGTTTGGAGCAACGTTCATGGTCCTCGCTCCAGAGCATCCTTTTGTCGATGAACTCACGACCGCTGACCAAGCCGAATCGGTAGCCGCCTACCGCGTTCAGGCAGCTGCAAAAAATGACATCGATCGCCAAGACGACACGCGCGAAAAGACTGGAGTCTTTACGGGCGCGACCGCCACAAACCCGCTCACCGGCGAGGAAATACCTGTGTGGATCGCCGACTACGTTCTCATGGGGTACGGAACGGGAGCCATCATGGCGGTTCCGTGCGGAGACCAGCGAGACTTTGAATTCGCACTCGCATTTGGGCTAAGGATCCCTGCAATTCAGCAGCCCCCGAACAACTGGTTTGCAGAACGCGACATCGAACCAACTCTCGATACCTCAATGTGGCCGGAAGCCTTTGTGGGGAATGCCCCATACGTGAACTCAGCAAACGACTCCCTCGATCTCAACGGAATCAATTCTGTGAGTGAGGCTGTTGCGACAACCAATCGGTGGCTTGAAGAGCACGAACGTGGTGAAGCAACCATCAACTACAAACTTCGCGACTGGCTCTTCAGTCGTCAGCGCTACTGGGGAGAACCCTTCCCCGTCGTCTACGACGAACACGGCAATGCGCACACCCTTCCTGACGACATGCTCCCCGTTGTGCTGCCGGAGACCGACTCGTTCAGTCCACGAACGTTTGACGCTGATGATGAACACAGCGACCCCGAAAGCCCGCTCGACCGGCTCAGTGACTGGGTTGAACTGCAACTCGACCTTGGCGATGGACTCAAGACATACCGTCGAGATACCAACGTCATGCCACAGTGGGCAGGCTCGTGTTGGTACGAACTTCGTTACCTCGACCCAACGAACGATGACCGCTTTGTCGACTCTGAGGTTGAGAACTACTGGATGGGGCCTCGGACTGACCTCCGTCCTGACCACCCGGGTGGCGTTGACCTCTACGTTGGCGGAGTGGAGCACGCGGTTCTGCACCTGCTGTACGCACGCTTCTGGCACAAGGTGCTCTACGACCTCGGCCATGTGAGTTCGAAAGAGCCCTACGCACGCCTGTTCAACCAGGGCTACATCCTTGCCAACGCGTTCAAAGATGAGCGAGGTATTTATGTGGATGCGTTCTCGGTTGAGGAGCGAGACGGCGCCTTTTATTTCGAGGGCGATGAAGTCACTCGCGAGTGGGGAAAGATGGGTAAGAGCCTCAAAAACGCAGTCTCCCCCGACGAGATGTACGAGGCCTATGGTGCCGACACACTCCGGCTGTACGAAATGGCGATGGGGCCACTCGACGCAAGCAGACCGTGGGAAACCCGCGATGTCGTCGGCATGTTCCGCTTCCTCCAGCGCCTTTGGAGAACGATGGTGGTCGAAGAGACTGGCGAGTTGCGCACACTGACCGACAGCACAGATGATGAGACCCTCCGGCTTCTTCATCGAACGATCGATGTGGTTCGAACCGAAATGGAAGCACTGCGGTTTAACACCGCTATTGCAAAACTCATCGAACTCAACAATCACGCCACGAAGGTGATTAATGCGACGAACGAAATTCCTCGTGAAGTTGCGGAATCGATGGTGCTCATGGTGGCACCGCTCGTGCCACACATCGCTGAAGAGCTCTGGAGCAAACTTGGCAACACCGAATCGCTGACATACACCGAGTTCCCATCTGCAGACCCTGCCCTGCTGGTCGATGATGAAGTTGAGATGCCGGTGCAAGTGCGAGGAAAAGTTCGTACCCGGGTCATGGTTCCCGCCGATGCCGACGAGAAAACAATCACCGACATCGTGCTCGGTGATGAGCGCGTCATCGCCGCACTCGATGGGGCTGATCCAACCAAGCTGAAAAAGGTCATCGTTGTTCCCGGTCGAATGGTAAACCTCGTTCCTTGAGATGATGCTCGGCACCTGCTGGTGTCCAACGGAAACCAGCACGGTTCAGCTGAGTAGTTTCAAGGCATGGCAGGAAGACGATTTCTCATCACCGGAGCCTCGCGAGGTATTGGGTTCGCAACCGCTCAACAAATGGCCAACAACGGCGACGTTCCGATCGGTCTAGCCCGAACGCAACCCGACGACTTCCCAGGCGAATTCTTCCCGGTCGATCTCTCCGACCGGTCTTCGACTCAGTCAGTGCTCGACGAGGTTCTTGCTGCCGGCGCTATCGACGGCGTACTTAACAACGTCGGCATCGTTCGACCTGGGAACATTGGCGAAATTGACCTTGACGATTGGGCAGACGTTCAAGACATCACGGTCCGCTCAGCCATCCAAACCGTTCAGGCGGCAATGTCAGGAATGGTCGAGCGCAAGTGGGGCCGCATCGTCAACATCTCGAGCGTTGTGTCGCTCGGAGGGGTCGTTGGACGATCGTCATATGGCTCCTCCAAAGCCTCGTTGGAGCATCTCACACGCATGTGGGCTCTCGAACTTGCCCAACACGGCATCACCGTCAACGACGTTGCGCCAGGCCCAGTCAGCACCGAACTGTTCCGAGAAAACAACCCGCCGGGTTCGCCGGGTGAAGCGCGGTACCTCTCGATGGTTCCCCTTGGAAAGCTCGGCACAGTTGAAGACATCTCCACAGCGGTCTGCTTCTTGATGTCGGAATCTGCCGGTTGGATCACCGGCCAGACATTACGTGTTGACGGCGGCTCATCGATTGGAGCAGCCAGCCTTCTTTGACCACCGCTCGTATCGCTCACTTCCATGATTCAGGCAGGTTGAACAACGATCTCACTCGCTTTCACCGAGGCCCACACGTCGCCGTCGGGCTCAGTTGCCAACGCGTCGAAACCAGCTGGAGTGACCTCGACCGCAATTGAAATCGGTGCGCCTAACTGCACGCGAACTCTGCCGTCAGATCGGTCAACAGCATCGATCGTGGTGCGCCACACATTTCGAGGACTCCCCTCAGGGCGCTCTCGGTGAAGCGATACCGATCGGGGCCGCACGATCGCAATGACATCTCCGTCATCAACTCCGTGAGCTCCGACGGTAAGCGACATCGCCCCCAGTGAAAGTTCGTCTCCTCGTAGTCGTCCCGGTAGCGGGTTCAGACCGAGAATCTCGGCGACGAAATGCGTTCGAGGCGTCGCAAGCACCTCGCCCGGGGTTCCAATCTGAACTACTGAACCCGATTCGACAACAACGATTCGATCGGCCAGCGTCAGGGCCTCGACAGCGTCGTGAGTGACGATGAGCCGGGCCATCGATGATGAGCTCATCGAAGAGAACAACCTGCGGGCATGTGCTCGAGCGCTGGCATCGAGCGCAGCGAATGGTTCGTCAAACAACATGACGGAGGGTTCGGTTGCGAGCGCTCGAGCGATTGCAACCGTTTGAGCCTCCCCTCCCGACAATGACGACGGCATCCGCTCTAAAAGGTCGCGGCCCCCAACAACATCAAGCACCTCTTGGGCCCGCTCACGAGCACGTCGACGGCGTACCCCACGGGCACGCAAGCCGAATGCGACATTGTCGCCGACCGTCAGGTGCTCGATGAGCGCATAGTCCTGAAAGACGTACGCGAGCGGGCGCTGCTCTGGCGGAGAGAACTCACCTGACGACGCATCGTCCCACACGACCCCACCCCAAGTAATCCGCCCCTCATCGGCTGAAATGAGGCCTGCAACAACTCGTAACAGCGAGGTCTTCCCGGCCCCATTTGGGCCGACAACGGCAACAGTTTCTCCTGCGACAACGCTGAACTGCACATCGAGTTGCGTCGCACCGATGCGTCGCCTGACGTCGATCGAAAGGCTCACCTCACACCCCCAATTGCGCCAACCCAGCGACTGCGCAAGGCCACAAGAATGACAACAGAAATCACAACCATCACCATGCTGATCAACAACGCATCATCAATGTCTGATTCAAGGGCCAGGTAAGTGGCGATCGGAAGGGTTCGCGTCGTACCCGGAAAATTGCCGGCAAAGGTGATCGTCGCCCCAAATTCGCCGAGCGCCCGGGCCCAGGTCAACACGGCTCCAGC
>DLTS01000074.1:0-19088 GCA_002501485.1 Acidimicrobiaceae bacterium UBA7830 | reverse complement strand
CGAGCAGCCTCCTCAACCGTTCCGGCGCTTCGAGCGAAACCAGATTCGACGGTGAGGACAAGAAATGGCATCGCAACAAATAGTTGAGCGATCACAACTGCAGGCATCGTGAATGGCAACCGCACACCGAGCCAGTCATCAAGTATCTCGCCGACCACCCCGCGCCGCCCAAGTGACGCAAGTAGAGCGACACCTGCAACCACTGGAGGAAGCACCATCGACAACGTGCATAGCGCTCTGATGAACTGACGTCCCGGAATGTTTGAGCGGGCAAGCAACCATGCGAGCGGCACTCCCAGCACAATCGCAAGAACCGTGGTGATCACACTTGTGAACACCGACAGGGTCAACGCTTCTGCGGTTGCGTCATCAGTGATCACATCAGACAGCGACGACCATGGCACCCTCAAGACGAGAGCCAAGATCGGCACGACAAAAAATGCGACTGCGAGCCATCCGAGAACGGCAAGGATAATTGGCACCCGGGCGTCGTGACGCTGCTGGCGACTCATGGAAGTAGGAACCCCCGGTTGGCCAGAGAAGAGCGGCCGGCATCGCTCGTTAAGAACTCGATGAGATCTTGTCCTGCTCCCGAACCTCCAGTGAGATCAAGCGCGACATATTCCACGTTGACTGCCTCGGCTTCAGGAATCACTACACTGTCAACGTTAGTGGCGCTCGCAGCATCGGTCGCATACACGATGCCTGCATCAACTTCGCCAAGAGCGACCTTTGCCAGCACTCCCCTGGCGTCTGCTTCGAATGTCACCGGCGTGACCTCGATGTTGGCTGCTCTGAGCATCCCCCGAGAATATTCGCCAAGCGGAACACCCGGTGCCGCAAGCGCAACGAGCACATCGCGGCGGGAGAGGTCGCGAAGTTCGGCGAGTCCGAGTGGGTTACGAGCTTCAACCGCTATCACCAACGAGTTACGAGCCACCACCTGGGGCTGAGTGTCAGAGAAGCCGGCTCGACGAAGTCTCTCGATCTGTGCCTGATCAGCCGAGATGAACATGTCGACAGGAGCGTCATCGACGATCTGCGCAGCGAGGCTCGCCGAACTCGCAAACGAGAGCGTGACACTTGAAAATGGGGTCCCTTCATCAGCGGATAATTCGCTTAACACATCGACGAGCGACGACGCCGCAAAGACCACCGGTTGGCCATCTGACTGGCTGCCGGCACCGCAACCCGCTAGAACGACTCCGGTAAGGAGAACCCACGCAAAAGGTCGCACGAAAGCAACCTACCTTGTCGCCATCTGTTGGCTCTGAATGGCACCGCTACGATGAAGCGAGTTAGTTCAGCAAGTTTCAAGGGGGAACCCATGAGTGCAGATTCGTATACCGCAGGCCCGACCGACGCTCCGCTTATCGAGGAGACCATCGATGCCAACTTTCGGGCAACCGTGTCGGCACATCCAGACCGAGAAGCGCTTGTGGTCCGGCACCAAGGAGTCAGGTGGTCGTACACCGAATTAGATGCCGAAATCGACCGTCTAGCCCGTGCACTCTTGGCGAGTGGGCTCGCCGTTGGCGACCGCGTCGCCCTGTGGTCACCTAATCGTTACGAATGGGTGCTCGCTCAATATGCAACGGCCCGCATCGGGGTCATCATGGTGTGCATTAATCCGGCATACCGAACCCATGAACTTGAGTTCGCTCTCAACCAATCGGGCTCGGTCATGTTGCTCGCAGCGCCAGAATTTAAGACAAGTAACTACCGGCAAATGTGGGCTGATGTCGCTGAACAGTGCCCCGAGATTCGTGAAGCCATCTTCTTTGACGATGCGACATGGGATGCACTTCTGGAGCGTGCTGAGAAGGCCACCAGTGACGAAGTGAGAGAGCGTTCTGAGAGTTTGGTGAATACTGACCCCATCAACATTCAATACACCTCTGGCACCACGGGTTTGCCGAAGGGCGCAACCCTTACCCACCGCAACATTCTCAATAACGGCTACTTCGTTGGTGAAGGGTGTGGTTATACCGAATACGATCGTGTGTGTATTCCAGTGCCGTTCTACCACTGCTTCGGAATGGTGATGGGCAACCTTGGCTGTACAAGCCACGGTTCGACAATGGTCATTCCGAACGACGCGTTTGAGCCGGTGTCGGTTCTCGAATCGGTGCAAGAGGAAAAGTGCACCTCGCTCTACGGAGTGCCGACAATGTTCATAGCTGAGCTCGGTGTTCCAGAATTTGAGTCGTACGACCTTTCGACCTTGCGGACGGGAATTATGGCTGGCTCTCCATGCCCTGTTGAAGTCATGAAGCAGGTCATCGAACGGATGAACATGGATGAAGTCACCATCGCCTACGGAATGACCGAAACATCACCCGTGTCCACTCAGACCGGCGCCGATGACTCGATCGACCAACGGGTTGGATCTGTTGGGCGCGTGCACCCTCATGTCGAAATCAGAGTTGCCGACCCAGAAACTGGCGAAACAGTTCCTCGTGGAGAATCGGGAGAATTCCAGACCCGCGGATATTCGGTGATGGAGGGCTACTGGAACGAAGAAGAGAAGACGGCCCAAGCGATCGATGCCGAAGGTTGGATGCATACTGGCGATCTTGCGGTGATGGATGTTGACGGGTACGTCAACATCACCGGCCGCATTAAAGATCTCATCATTCGTGGCGGAGAAAACATCTCGCCGCGAGAGATCGAGGAATTCTTGTACGGCCACCCTGACATCATTGATGTCCAGGTGGTTGGTGTGCCCGATGAGAGGTTTGGCGAGGAAGTGTGTGCTTTTATCCAAGCCCGAGATGAAGCCACTGTCGATATCGATGCCGTTCGTGAGTTTTGTCAGGGCAAGATTGCCCACTACAAGGTTCCTCGTTACGTGCTCAGCATCGCCGACTTCCCGATGACGGTGACCGGCAAAATCCAGAAGTATCTTCTGCGGGATGCCGCAGTGGAACAACTTGGCCTGAGCGGATTCGGCACCACCGCGTAAGCCCGCAGAAGGCCGACTTCAGCCAGCGGGGGGTGTTTCGTGCGTCGGCTGTACCGGTGTGGCTTCGCAAGAATAAGCCCTGACATCATTGAACCGACGAAGGCAAAGGAGAGATAAGCGCTATGTCTGAATGGGGATCTGCTCAGTTCGTTGGCGATATTGCGATTGCGCCTGTCTTCGATGGGCGAGCCTTCGAGAACCCACGCGAAGTTCTGCTGCGACCGACATTTAGCGGTGACCCATGGGCCCAACATGGCGACCTTCTCAACGCCGAGGGGCAACTCGAATTAACGATGGGGGCATATCTCATTCGCACCGGCGATCGACTCGTGCTCGTCGACGCCGGAGTTGGAATGATCAATAACGGCCAATACCAAGGTGGCGGGCTGCTCGCCAGCCTTCTCGATCTCGGCGTCGAACCATCTGACATCACCGATGTGATCCTCACTCACCTCCACTTTGATCATGTCGGCTGGGCGACACAAAAAGGTGACATCGTGTTTCCGAACGCAACGTACCGTTGCCACTCTGCAGACTGGCAGCACTTCATCGAAAGCGATACCGCCGATGATAGAGCGATTCGAAAATTGTCGCCGATCGCACCACGCCTCGAACCATTCGACTCTGACCAAACCGTCGCCAGCGGAATCGATGTGCGCCATGCCCCGGGGCACACCCCGGGGTCAGTCATCGTCGTCATCTCAAGTGGTGACGATCGAGCAATGCTCATCGGCGACATTGCACACTGCCCGGCAGAACTCACCGAAAACGACTGGGAGGCAGTGTTTGACGTCGATCGAGATCTTGCCCGACGCACGCGGGAAGCGCTTGCAGCCGAACTCGAAGGTTCAACCACGTTGGTCGGAGCGGCGCACTTCCCGGGACTGCAATTTGGCCGACTGCTAACCGGCGAGGGCCAACGTTCGTGGATGCTCTGAGATCCCTAGGGCTGACCTCGACCACTACCAACGAACTGCACACCTCTCTGAGTGCTCCGTGTGAGATTTCTCACACCGGGTGACGCCCAATTCTGAACGGCACTACCATTTAAAACGTGGCCACAGGTATCCGCTGCCCGTCATGCGGCGATGTTCATCAGCTTGCGCCACCAATTCTGTTAACGGTCTGCTCATGTGGAGAAAAACTTCGCCATCCCGGACATCACGTCTCTGCGTCTCATTCACCACAAGGCGCTGATCTCTACGAGGTGCTCGGCGTCGACCGGTCAGCATCAACAGACGAACTCCGAGCGGCGTATCGACAACGCGCCCGTGAGACCCACCCTGATGCAGGTGGTGCACCTGATGAGTTTCAGGCGGTCCAAGCGGCATGGGAGGTGCTTGGTGACGAAGAGCGCCGCCGGCGCTACGACCGCTCTGGCACCACCCATCGAACGGGGGCCCAGTCACGAAGTGTGCCTGACATTCTTGATGTCTCCGTCATTGTTGCTGTTCGACGCCTCGTCTCAGCGGGCTTCGCGCCGCGGCTGATGCTCGTTCCTCCTCCACACGACCATCTTGCGGGCGTCGTCGTTGGGCAAAGCCCTGCACCCGGTGGCCAACATGTCGTTGGGGCGATGGTCGATGTCGTGATCGCCGGCTCCGACGCTGGGGTCATCTTGACGGGCGTCAAACGCGACGCTCAGCGAGTGGGCGAGGATTTGAAAGAATCTGCAGTTGCGTCCGCAGCGTCAGCTGTTCGAGGCGTACAGACATTCACAAAATGGCTGCTTCGACTCATAGCGATTGTCGTTGCAATGGCGGTCGTCATTGCTATATCGATCATCGTTGGTGTCTACCGCCCTCTCGTAGGACTCACCATCTTGCTATTGGGGTCAGCAATTGTCGTGCTGTGGGTGCAGCGATCATCAAAACGAGATCACCCACGGCATCCAGACGCAGGTACATCGTTACGCGTTCGATGACGGATCGGTCATCGGAAGTGAGTCATCGCGACTCCACTCCATCAAACTGCCGTCATACACCCGAACCCCATCCTGCCCGGTGAGGGCAAGAGCAAATGCAACCACCGTCGCCGCTATCGCCCCACCGCAATACGAAATAATTGGACGCTCACGATCAATTGCTGCAAGACGCTCTCCAAGAATATCTGCTGGCCAGAACGCAGATGTTTCGCCGTCGACGAGCGACCGGAACGGAACATTTGTTGCGCCCGTGATGTGTCCTCGCCGAGGACCATAACCATCGTCAACTCCGTTGAAGTTGTCTGCGGGGAGCGCATCGATCACACATGCCCCTCCTCCGTTAATTGCAGCCAACACATCTTCTTTCGTTGCTCGAGCTTCGAGCCCTCTCACGCTGACGGAGATGTTTCCGCGTTCTGCGGTCACTGCCCCTGTTTCAAGAGGTCGACCCGAGGCCGCCCAACCCTCCACGCCGCCATGCAAAATGGCAACGTCGACCCCCATATGATGCAGCGTCCACCACGCCCTCGTGCACCACATCGTTCCTGAATCAATTTCAGGTCGGGGTGTTGAGGCAACCAAGACCACCTTGTCGCCCTCGTTCACCCCCACCTGGCGAAGTTGCTCAGTGACGTGCTCAGGCGACGGCCACATCCAGGGAAGATCTTCCCCTTGGTCGGATAAAGCCCCTTTTGCTGAAGGAACATCGAAAAATACTGAGCCAGGGATATGGCCCTCGTTGAAGCAGCGCTCCTCAGCGACGTTGTCGAGAGAGCCAGTGAGGCGCGCAGTGACATCGAGCACGCTGGCACCACCTGACGCAAGCAGGACATCGAGTTCATCAACAGTGACAAGGAATTCGGGGTGTGCGTAACTTGGGTTCGACATGGCGCATGCTCCTTACTGCAGGCCGTGGGCAGCACCACCGTCGAGTGGGATTGCTGCGCCTGTAATGAATTTGGCGGAATCTGAACAGATGAATGCGGCAACTCGACCAAAGTCATCTGGGTCACCGATCATGCCTGCAGGAATTGCTGCGGCTGTGTCTGCGAGGTTTTCATGCAATGCCTCCAAGCGGGGCGTTCGATGCAGCCCCGGCTGCAACGAGTTGACCGTGACACCGTCCGACGCAACTTCACGGGCGAGCGTCTTCAAGAATCCCGTCACTCCGGCTCTTGCGGTGTTCGACAAAATGAGCGTGCCGATAGGTTCTCGGACTGACAGCGATGTGATCGCTACGACACGACCCCACTTGCGTTGCTGCATTGCCGGAACAAGCGCTGAGCACATCGCAACAGTCGACACAAGGTTCAACTGCAATGCCTCGCCGTACGCTTCAAGACTGGTAGATGCAAAGTTGCCGGGGGGAGGGCCACCGGCATTCGCAATAAGGATGTCAACGCCTCCCATGACATCTTCTGCGGTCGCGGCCATCGACGCAACAGCCTCGTTGCTAGTGACATCGGTCGGAATGATGTGAACGACAGCAGATGGCACGAGCGAGATGATTTCTGATTTCGCAGCGGCAAGCTTCTCTTCTGACCGAGAGGCAATTGCAACCTCGGCACCCTCCTGCGCAAAAGCGAGAGCAGTGCTCTTTCCGAGACCTGTTGATGCACCCGTGACAAGTGCGCGCCGCCCAGAAAGGTTGAGGTCCATCAGGCACCCCACTCGAATTGGACGGCCGCACGGTCTGCGATGACGTGGGATGTTCGGGAAATCACATCTTTGTGTTCGGGGTGATCTCGGTACGCGAGATAAGCCTCGGCGTCGGCGAAATCAGCAGTGACGACGTAGTCAAAGTTACCTTCGTTGACCCCCAGGTCGGAACCGTGCTCGTAATCTGCGATCACGTCAATCTTCGGCACCATCTCCGAGAGGCCATTCGAAAATGCGCTGATGTCCTCGGATGATGCCGACTCCTTAAACCTGAACATCACTGTGTGGCGAATCATCCCAAGCCCCCTTTTAGTTAGAGCCACGGAGTGTGGCTGCGACCCCCAGCGTAGAATGCGGAGTCTCCCCCGGGTAATTCGGGGGTTCCCGCGTCAATGGAGAGAACATGTTGTATACGAGCCCCCTTCCCGCAGTCGACATCCCCGTCGCGCCAGTCACTGAGTTTGTACTTCGACGAGTAGGCGATCATCCTGACCGCCCGGCACTGATCGACGGGGTTTCAGGGCGTATCTATTCGTTCACCGATCTCAGTGATGCCATCCACCGCCTCGCCGGTGGTTTAGTCGCCCGCGGCTTCGCTCCTGGCGACACTCTTGCTCTGATGGCACCCAACCTGCCTGAATACGCAATCATCTTTCACGCAGTGGCGGTTGCCGGTGGAGTCATTACCACGGTGAACCCCACGTACGGCGCAGACGAAGTCGCATTCCAGTTACACGATGCCGGTGCAACTGCGCTCGTGACCGTTGGAATGTTCGCTGAGGTTGCGAAAGAGGCAATCGCCGGAACCCAAATCTCCGAAGTCATCACGATCGATGGCGTAGCCGGAACGACCGCTCTCGACAGCATCTTTGGTGACCCCATCCAACAGTCGCCAGTGAACCCTGTCGAGGATGTCGTCGTATTGCCGTACTCATCGGGCACGACTGGTTTGCCAAAGGGCGTCATGCTCACCCACCACAATCTCGTCGCGAATATCTGCCAGTGTGACCATGCAATCGTCTACCAACCTGATGGCGAGGTGGCGCTTGCCTTCCTTCCGTTCTTCCACATCTACGGCATGCAGGTTTTGATGAATGGATTGCTCGCAAACGGCGTCACGGTGGTCACGCTTCCACGTTTCGACCTCGATCAGGCACTCTCGCTTGTTCAAGAACACCGCATCACCCGATTCTTCGCAGTGCCTCCGGTCGTTCTTGCGTTGGCGAAACATCCTGCCGTTGATTCATATGACCTCTCATCACTCGTGCAGGTGTTCTCTGGTGCTGCTCCTCTCGGCGCTGAAATCGCAATGGAGGCTGAGAAGCGCATTCGGTGCGAGGTCGTGCAGGGTTACGGCATGACGGAGCTATCCCCCGTCAGTCACACCACACCTCCGGGAATGTTTAAAGCGGGGTCGTCCGGTGTCACCGTCTCAAATACCGAAAGCCGCATCGTTGACCCTGACACTGGGGAAGATCAGCCGTTCGGTGAACGCGGCGAATTGTGGGTCCGTGGCCCACAAGTCATGAAGGGCTACCTCAATAACCCCGAAGAGACGGCGGCCACCCTTGATAACGACGGTTGGCTCCATACTGGTGACGTTGCGATCATCGATGAGGACCACCACATGACGATCGTCGACCGAGTGAAAGAACTCATTAAGTACAACGGCTTTCAGGTTCCGCCTGCGGAACTTGAAGCTCTCCTCATCACGCACCCCGAAGTAAACGATGTAGCAGTGATTGGCATTCCTGATGAGTCGGCGGGCGAACTTCCTAAGGCGTTTATTGTTCGCTCGCTTGGCAGCGAGGTGACTGCGGAAGCCCTCCAGGCATTCGTCGCCGAGCACGTTGCTTCCTATAAGCACATTCGACTCGTTGAATTCATCGACGAAATTCCAAAGTCGGCTTCGGGCAAAATTCTTCGCCGTTTGCTTCGAGACCAGGGCTAAAGCTTCCGCAATGTCATCTCCATTAGTTCACACCGAGATCGCCGATCGAGTGTTGACGATCACCATCGATCGGCCAGAGGTACGAAATGCTGTCGATGGTCCGACCGCCGAGGCACTTCACGAGGCGTTTCAGCAACTCGACGGCAATGATGATGTCGACGTCGGCATCCTGACCGGCGCCAATGACACGTTTTGCGCGGGAGCCGACCTCAAATCGGTTGCTGGTGGATCAGGCCCAAGAGTGCACGACGACATGTCGCTCCCGGGCCCGCTCGGACCGACACGCATGATGACCTCGAAACCGCTCATCGCTGCAGTCGAGGGCTACGCAGTTGCGGGAGGCCTCGAGTTGGCACTGCTCTGTGATCTTCGGGTTGCTGCGACCAATGCGGTGTTTGGTGTGTTCTGTCGTCGGTGGGGCGTGCCGCTCGTCGATGGAGGAACGATCCGCTTACCCCGCCTTATTGGTCACTCTAATGCGATGGATCTCATCCTGACCGGCCGCGGCGTGTCCGGCGAAGAGGCCAAAACGATGGGGCTATCAAACCGGCTTTCTGAACCCGGAGAGGCGCTCTCAGATGCTCGGAAGCTTGCCCTTCAACTCGCTAGCTTTCCTCAAGGATGCATGAGGTCTGATCGCAAATCAGCATATTCACAATGGGATCTTGGGCTCGATGCGGCACTCGAAAACGAGACGCAACTCGGGCTTGACGTCATTCGATCAGGCGAGACACGCGATGGCGCAACCCGGTTCGCCAATGGTGAGGGACGTCACGGGGCATTCTGACCGCTCGGTAGAAAAGGGCACGTCGGTGTTCCATGGCCGCGCAACTCCTGTGACGGGCCGAATCTGAACTTGCTGCTACTCGGTAATTGGCTCCAACAGTTTGCGAAGTTCGGCCTTTGCGATCTTCTCAAGAGTTGAGCGAGGAAGTTCATCGACCACTCGAACCGTCCGGGGCACTTTGAAATCAGCGAGATCGCGTCGACATGCGGCAATGATCTCGTCTGCGACATCGCTGCCCGCTGACGCTGACGGAATCAAAAACACCGCAGGAACTTCGTCAAGCATGTAGTGCGGCTGTGCGACAACAGCGCACTCGCTGACGAGACCGGTTGCCATGATCACCGACTCGATTTCCGATGCAGCCACGTTCTCTGCGCCCACCTTCAACATATCCTTCAATCGGTCGCCAAAAATAAGATCGCCAGCATCATTCATGATGATCGAGTCACCTGTTGCGAACCAGCCATCACCATCAAAAGAATCGCTTGTCGCCTCGGGGTTACCGGCGTATTCCTTAAACAGTGACACCCCGCGGATACCCCGAATAAAAAGTTCACCGCTCTCACCTGGACCGATGTGGGTTCCGTCAAGCCGTCGGACATTAATCTCGTAGGCCGGCGATGCCCGGCCGATGGTGTACGGGGCGCACGGCTCATCGGGATCACCGACAATGCCTTGAGTGATCGTTTCTGTCATTCCCCACCATCCAAAGGTGGTGACCCCGAGGCGCTCTTCGACCTCTGGCATACGAACTGCACAGCCCCAGAAGCGGAAATGATGATCCTGAGGGATTTCACCAGCGAGAATTGCCTTCACACAGAATGGGATCGTTGAAACCCACGTGACGCTGTTGCGAAGTGCCACTTCCCAGAAGCGAGAAGCCGAAAACCGCGGCTGGACAACCATGGTTCCGCCCGACCATAGGGTCGACAGCATCGAATACGACTGTGCGTTCGTGTGGAAGAGCGGCAAAATGACCTGAGTGGTGTCTGCAGAAGTCAGCCGCATATGAGCGCAGTTCATTTGCATTCCCCAGATCACGTTGGCATGCGTCCACAACACTGCCTTCGGACGAGATGTCGTGCCAGAAGTGAATTGGATACCGAGGTCTGCGAGTGGATCTACTGGCCGTTCTGGTGCAGTTGCACCCTCCGCCATGACATCGTCAAAGGACTCGTACTCGATTCCGTCGGGCACGCTGCTCGGCGTTCCCGCATCGGTAGATGACAAGATCAAGAACCGAATCATCGGAGCGGCATCACGAACAAGTTCAGCAAACCCTGGTGAGGTGATCGCCCCCACCACACCGGCGTGTTCAGCGAAGTACTCCATGTCACGGGCAACCGAGCGCGTATTTGTCGACACTGCGACCGCCCCAAGACGCGCACACGCAAACCAAGAGATGACAAACTCGGGCGAGTTGTCGAGATGAACGAGGACCCGGTCACCAATCTGTACCCCACGTGAATGCAACGCCCCTGCTAGCGATTCGACTGCTGCACCGAACTGTGCGTATGAATAAGTTGCCGGCGACCCCTCGAAGGGTTCCCACACCATGAATGGCTTATCTCTATACGTTGCAACACGAGACGCCAACACTGAAGGGACATCACGCCCTTCGACCATCGCCCATTTTCCCGCACCAATTCGATCCCGAAGATTGCTCATGCCAATGATTCCCCCAGTTAGATGTTCACCCGTGACCGTTAACGCTCAAAATCGTAGAGCGGTACCGCGGATCGCTAGGAATCAGAACTCAGGAACCGCTTCTGCGACACTTACGAGATGGCAAACCCGTTCTCTGGATCTACTCAGCGAGAAGACGACATCGTGATGGGCGAGTGGCGATCTCCTCGACAGATGCTGCACGACCAAACTTATGACGGCCACGTGAGCGTGCACGATGACTCGATGGCCGAAGGTCTCGGACTTCCGGGCGCTCCGATCGAAGGCCCGACCCATTTCAGCCAACTTGATCTTCTCGCCTACGAAATGTTTGGGGATGAATGGTTCGTCACCGGATGTGTGAGTTCACATTTTGAGAACATGGTGATCGAGGGAGAAAAGGTAAAAGCCTTTGCCCGTCGAGTTGGCGACCACACCGCCGAGGCATGGGCAGAGAAGGAAAATGGCGATCGCGTACTCGCGGCATCGTTGACCGTGAAAGATGCCAATACAGTTCTTTCCGAGCGGCTCGGCGCTGCACAAGAAAAAGATCCTGGGGAACTCTTCATCATCGATCGCCTCGAACTCGGAATGACGACGGGGCCCGACAACGCCACACTCACCATGAACGAGCACAACGGCGACTTGTATCCGTTCTCACTTGCGGAGAAACTCACCTCAATTACCGAGCCATGCCAGTGGTATTCCGACCACGACTCGAGCCCGTGGCAACTCCCCGTCGTGCCGTCAGAGATGTTGAGCGTCATGGGACACCGTGGCGGATCGCATCTACCGGTTCGTGGCCCCTCGGTAGGACTCTTTGTCGATCTCGAGGTTCGCCGACGCCAGCCAGTGCTCGTGGGTGTGGAGTATTCGGTGACCCACGAAGTTGTCGCCATGGGCCAGAGTCGACGAGTCGAGTCATATTGGACGCGTTCATCAATCGTGGATGTTGATGGTGCCTCGGTTGCAGATGTGCTGCTTCACCAAGGAGTTTTCAAGGCGTCATACGAGGGTTACCCGATATCAGCAACATAGAAGCCCTGGGGCAGTTGCATTCACTCGCACCAAACGCCACCGTGTGGCTGCGTCTCACATGAGTTGAAGATCAGCCAAATGAGTTGAGTGCGTCGACAGTGATGTCAATGATGCGATCGATGTGATCGTCGGTTACGACCATCGGCGGCGCAAACAGCAACGCGTCAGCTACGGCAGGCCCAGACCCTGCGGGATAGACCCACATTCCTCGCTGCACACACGCTTCAACGGCTTCCACCGCACTCAGGCCGGCGAGTTCAACGCCAATCATGAGGCCACGGCCGCGAATTTCGGTGACCCTGGAATGGCCGTCAAGAGCGCTCGACAACGCCGACTGCATTCGGTCGCCCATCACCTTCGCTCGGTCGACGAGTTGCTCGCGTTCCATGATCTCGAGAACGGCAAGCGCTCCCGCACACATTGCGTCTGGGCCTGAATAGGTGAAGAACATCACGTTTCCACCAGCATCGGAAATCGACCCGGTGACCTCGTCAGATGCGGTCACCATCGACATCGGGACGTAGCCGCCCCCGAGCCCCTTTGCCGATACAAGGATGTCAGGCTGCACCGGATCGTGCTCATGCCCCCATGTGAGACCTGTTCGGCCAAACCCGGTCATCACCTCATCTGCAATAAAGAGCACTCCGTAGTGCTGGCAGACCTCCATCACCTGCTGCCAATAATCTTCGTTCGCAACGAGCGCTCCGGCCGAGGCGCCGATAATTGGTTCAGCCATAAACGCAGAAACGGTCTCTGGGCCTGCTGCCTCGATTGCCGCCGCCAAAGCAGATGCATCATTCCATGGAACTTTTGGCCACTCGGCAAGCAACGGGTCAAGTCCTGAGCGACGTGCCATGTGTCCGCCAATTCCGAGCGTGGCAATCGTCGCTCCGTGGTAACTCGGCAGTCGGGCGATCACCTTGTAACGCTGGTCGTTTCCGCGGCTGAGGTGATATTGGCGAGCAACTCGAACCGCAGTATCGGTCGCTTCTGATCCTCCGCCAGCGAAGTACACGTGCCCGAATCCTTCTGGAAGCCAGTTGTTGACAAGCCGATCAACGAGAGCGACCCGGTTCGGCGTTGCCCATGTCGGAACCACGTAGTCGATTGACCGCATTGCGGTTGCAACGGCATCAGCAATTTCTCCTCGGCCGTGCCCGATATTGGTCACCACCGCTCCACCTGCGGCATCGATAACCCGTTCTCCATCTTCGAGGATGAGTTCCACTCCGTCGGTCTCGACGACAACAGGAGGACGACTTGCAGGCCGGGTGAACGGATAGCGGTCAACCGATGATTCCGAAAGTGTCTGCGACATAGAGCACATTCTTCCATAACGACACGAGCCCCGTACATACGCGTGAATCGAGCAGAGAAGCCCCTCAGGATGCATCATTCTCCGGCTCACTCCTGCACGACGACATCTGACACACTCCCACTATGAGCAACAACGAATTTGCAGGCCGCGTCGCCATCGTCACAGGATCATCATCAGGCATTGGTGAGGCCACCGCCCATCGGCTGTCAGAGCTCGGCGCCACCGTCGTCGTCAACTCGGCCAACTCAGTCGAAGCTGGCCAAAACGTCTCAGACGCCCTCCCCGGTGAGTCGTGCTACATCCAGGCCGATATTGCAAACCAAGCGCAAGGCCATGCACTTATCGACTCGACGATCGAGCGCTACGGCCAACTCGATTTTCTCATCAATAACGCCGGCTGGACAACGCTCGTGCCTCACGATGACCTTGAAGCTCTTACCGATGAGATCTTCAAAAAGACGTTCGATGTAAACGTGTTCGGAACGTGGTGGCTCACCAAGTACGCGATGCCACATTTGAAGCAATCCGAGGACGGCAATGTCATCAACGTCACTTCGATTGCTGGTGTTCGTCAGGTCGGCTCATCTGTTGCCTACGCAATGACAAAGATCGCTCTCAATCACATGACGCAATTGCTTGCCAAGGTGTCGGGGCCGGTGCGAGTGAATGCAATTGCCCCAGGGCTTGTTGCGACCCCGTGGACTGACGACTGGGATGACCAGCACGCGATGATTTCGAAGACCGCACCTCTCGGCCGCTCAGCGACACCCGACGACTGCGCCGAGTCGATGCTCGGGCTGCTGCGCTCAAAGTACGTGACTGGAGCCGTGCTCGTGGTCGACGGCGGAACCACGCTTCGAATCTGATCTCTCTCTTCTGATCGCGTTCTGAACCCTGATCGGTTCAGTGCGCCCCGATCACAGCCCGAGCGATTTCGAGATGATGGTCTTCATGATCTCGTTCGTGCCACCGTAAATCGAGGTAACTCGCGCGTCGGCGTAATTACGGGCGATCGGGTACTCAAGGGTATAGCCGTATCCACCGAACAATTGCAGACAGCGATGCGCTGCATCATGCTGCAAGTCAGTGCACCAGTACTTGGCCTGAGCCGCCTCGGTCGGGGTCAACTCGCCGGCGATGAGTTTCATCACCGACTGGTCGACATATGCCTGGGCAACTTCAATTGCCGTCTTCACCTCTGCCAGCACAAACTTCGTGTTTTGAAATTGTCCGAGTGATTTGCCGAACGCTGTGCGCTCTTTCACGTACTCAACCGTTGAGTTCAGTGCAGCTTGCGCGGACGCCACGCCTGTGATTGCAATCGAAAGTCGTTCCTGAGCAAGGTTCGACGAGAGATACCGGAACGCCTCACCCTCCTCGCCCATTCGGTTTGCAACCGGAATGCGAACATCATCGAAGAACAGCTCAGCGGTGTCCTGAGAATGATTTCCGATCTTTTCGAGATTCCGTCCACGATCGAAACCTTCCATACCGCGCTCGACCACGAGCAGTGTCATTCCCGAATGACGAGCAGTCGGGTCAGTCTTCGCAACAACAATGACGAGGTCTGAGTTGATTCCGTTCGTGATGAATGTTTTCGAACCGTTCACGACGTACACATCGCCATCTCGCACTGCGGTCGTTCCAACACTCGCAAGGTCTGAGCCTGTGCCGGGCTCGGTCATCGCAATTGCGGTAATCAAATCACCCGAGGCGATTCCTGGAAGCCAACGTTGACGCTGCTCGTCGTTTGCAAGCTCAAGGTAGTACGGAATGGTGATGTCGTTGTGAAGAGTGATGCCCAACCCGGCTCCGCCGATACCTGCATAGGCGAATTCCTCGGCAACTATTTGGTTGAAACGGAAGTCGTCTGATCCTCCGCCTCCAAATTCTTCTGGTATCTGCATGCCGAGGAACCCATTCGACCCGGCAGAGGTGAAGATCTCGCGGGGTGCAATACCGGCCTCTTCCCACAGCATGTAGTCAGGAGCGATCTCTTTCGCCACCCATGAGGCAAACGAGCGTCGGAACTCGTCGTGAACATCGTCAAAGATTGCGCGCATGTCCCCAGACTACGAAGTACAACGCGCTGAGGGAAAGTCGTTCGGAATGCGACCCGCATCACGCATACTGGAGGGGTGACGAACGGCGCAAGCGAACCTCTAGACGACTTTGTTCGAGAACTCGTCCGAGACGATGTTGCCAACGGTCGGTTCATGGGGCGACTCCAAACACGCTTTCCGCCAGAACCAAACGGATATCTCCATATCGGACACGCAAAAGCCATCACCCTCGATTTCGAATTAGCCAACGAATTTGGCGGAATCTGCAACCTTCGGTTCGACGACACAAACCCCGATACCGAAGACACGACATACGTCGACGGAATTCTTGAAGACCTCAAGTGGCTTGGGTACCAACCACATGGCGCGCCGCTCTACGCGAGCGACTACTTCGAACAACTCTATGAATGGGCCGAGCACCTCATTTCAGAGGGTTTGGCCTATGTCGATGATCAGGACGCGGAAACGATTTCAGATCAACGGGGTGGCTTCGGGCAGCCCGGCATCGAGAGCCCGTTTAGGACGCGTTCCGTTGAAGAGAACCTCGAACTCTTTCGCAAGATGCGAGACGGAGAATTCGACGAAGGCGCTCGAGTCCTCAGAGCGAAGATCGATATGCAACACGAGAACATGCAGTTGCGCGACCCGGTGATGTATCGCATCCGCAATGAACCGCACCATCGCACGGGCGACCGATGGCATATCTATCCGACCTACGACTGGGCACATGGACAAAGTGACGCAATTGAGGGCGTTACTCACTCCCTGTGCACTCTTGAGTTCGACAGCCACCGGCCGCTGTACGACTGGTACCTCTCCAAGTTGCCACTTCCGAGCGACACGCCTCGCCAGACAGAATTCGCTCGCCTCGAACTCACCCACACCATCACCTCAAAGCGGCGCCTCGCTGCGCTCGTTGAAGACGGCATTGTCGATGGGTGGGATGACCCTCGACTGCCCACTCTGCGGGGGCTCCGTCGACGGGGCTATCCGGCTGAAGCCATCAAGGAGTTCTGCTCATACATCGGTGTGTCGCGAGCCAATAGCCGCCATCAGATTGAACTACTCGAATCATTTGTGCGGCAACATCTCAACGCAACCGCGCAACGCAAGATGGCTGTTCTGAACCCGCTGCGACTTGTCATTACCAACTGGCCGGAAGGTGAGATCAACGAAGTCGAGGTTGTCAATAACCCTGAAAATCTTGACGACGGTACGCGTTTGGTTCCCTTCACCGCCGAGTTGTACATCGAGCAAGACGACTTCCGGGCTGACCCACCGCCAAAATATTTCAGGCTCACTCCCGGAAGAGAGGTGCGGCTCCGCGGAGCATATTTCGTCACCTGCACCGGATTCGATGTTGATGACGCCGGCACTCCAACCACTGTCTACGCCACCTATGACCCTGAGACCCGAGGTGGTAACGCTCCAGATGGTCGCAAGGTGAAGTCAACGATGCACTGGGTGTCTGCAGGGCATGCAGTCTCTGGATCGGCTGCGCTGTACGAACGCCTATTTTCAACTGAAATCCCAGGAACAGAAACCGGTGACCCGATGGATGATCTCGATCCAAATTCGGCAACCACGCTCGAGAACTGCATGTTTGAGCCATCAATGGCTCATCTCGCTCCCGGGGAAGTCGTGCAGTTTGAACGCCTCGGCTATTTCGCCCACGACCCCCGCACGCAATTGCTATTTCACCGAACAGTCGGTTTGCGCGACGAGTGGGCTCGCATCCAGCAACGTGGTTAGCTGTTTTCGCTAACGAGATATCAATGGTGGCGGGGTGCTCTGCAAGGCCATGGGCCCACCGGCAAGCACGAGCCTCATGCTTCGATGTGCCCCCAGGGGAACGCTCGCTCGAGTTGAGCGGCGAGGCTGATGAGAAGATCATCTCGCCCGTAGTCCGCAACGAATTGCACGCCCACAGGAAGTCCGTTGCCAGCGACGTGGAGCGGCAAACTGATCGCAGGCTGGCCGGTTGTGTTGAATGGTGGCGTAAATGGGATCCACTCTGCAGCCCTGCGCATCGGGTCCATTGGACGATCGGGGTTGTTGTCGTGTTCACCAATTTTCGGTGGCGTTTCCCCCAATGTCGGCGTTACAAGGATGTCAAAGCCGTCGGCCCACCATTGCAAACATTCACGCCGATACGACGCAACGCCTGCGAGAGCGGTGGCGTAATCAACTCCTGACATATTTTGCGCGAACTCCGCCTGCACCCAGTTCATGAGCTCCATATCATCAGCGGTGATCTCTCGACCCAGCATCTCGGAGAACGTCTTCACATTCATCGCAGCACCGACTGCCCACAGCGCCATAAAGCGTGAAACCGTGTTCGGATCGGTCAGCACCTGAGGAAACGAGTATTCAACCGAATGACCGAGGCGTTCCAACATATGACCCGCTGATTCGGCTGCGTCAACACAGTCATCGCCGATCGTTCCACCTCTGGGGTGATGGGCCAGAATTCCGACCCGCAACGTGCCCGGGTCGCGCGCGAGCGCCTCGGTGTACGTCATTGGCGGCGTCGGTGCAATGACAGAGTCGCCAATGCCCGGACCGACAACGGCATCGAGCAGCGTGGCGGTGTCACGCACCGAGTGAGAAACCGCAAGCTCGACACCCAGGCCTGTTTCCGCTCGGTGCGGCCCAGTCGAAATTCGCCCCTGCGATGTTTTCAACCCGACCAGACCCGCACACGCAGCTGGGATTCTGATCGACCCACCCCCATCAGAGGCATGCGCCATCGGTACCATGCCCGATGCGACCGCAGCCGACGCTCCGCCTGATGAACCTCCTGGCGTGTGATCTGTGTTCCACGGGTTGCGAGTCGGCCCCCATGCAACCGGCTCGGTCACCGGGACGGTTCCCATCTCTGGGCTATTTGTGCGACCACAGATGACCAAGCCAGCGGCCTTGAATCGACTCACGATCGTGGTGTCAATCGTCGAGTGATAGTTCGCTTCCTTCAATGCCGCTGACCCATTCGACATCGGCATGCCTTCCATGTGGGCATGAAGGTCTTTCAATAGAAACGGAACACCCTTAAATGGCCCATCGGGAAGTGCCGGCAAACCGGCGACCTCGCGAGCGGTATCGAACCATCGATAGGTCAGTGCGTTGAGATCGCCGTCAAGTGACTCCATTCGTTCAATCGCTGCATCGACGAGTTCAACGGGTGTGACATCTCCGTTGGCGACGAGTTCGGCTTGAGCGGTTGCATCCATCCACCGTGTCTGTGTTGCGAGATCTTTCATGTGTGTTGCCTATCACACCCGGGGCGGTGCCCAACGCAGTGAAGAAAACGCAGCGAAAACCGCTGCTGGGCCACCCTGAATGGACAACCCAGAGAATCGTTCGGATAAAACCGGCTTGGCAGCCCGTGCGGGATTCGAACCCGTGCCGGCCGCCGTGCAATTCACGACATGTTGCTGATGATTGCAACGTGCTCGCAGGTTGTGGAAAGGTTGTCTATGGAGTTCGACAGACTGACACGGCTGTTACTTTCAGGCGAAACTAGAAATGGAAGTGCAGTCTGATGGAGAGCCCTCGAGGATGGTTCGAAGATCCGTATGGCCGCTATCCAAGGCGGTATTACAACGGCGAGAAATGGACTGATCAAGTCCAAATTGCAACTGGCGAGGTCGTCACTGAAACATCAGCTGCCACCGAAGTAGATCCATCTGCTGAGCCAACCCCTGACACACCTTTCGAT
>DLTS01000044.1 GCA_002501485.1 Acidimicrobiaceae bacterium UBA7830 | reverse complement strand
GGGGGGTGACCGGCCTCGACGATCTTGTCGCCGTCGGCAAACTCACAGGACACCCCCAAGCGAAGAAGTTGCGGCTCACCGAGTCACTCCCCCGCTCGCCCGGCGTGTACCTCATGGTCGATGACCACGATGTCGTCACATACGTTGGCAAAGCAACAAATCTTCGGCAGCGGGTCAGAAGTTATTTCGGAAATGATGAACGCCGAAGTGTGATACCGATGTTGAAGCATCTTTCCCGAATCGAACACATCGCGACCCCGGATGTGTTCACAGCAGAGGTTCTTGAGCGCCGCCTTATTAGTTCACTAGCACCGCGACACAACCGCGTTGGCAGAAAGAAGCGCCGTCCGATATACGTTCGCCTCGACACCAATGAGTTATGGCCGCGTTTGTCAATCGTGTACCAAACCCGGTCACAGGGCCAATATTTGGGGCCCCTTGGCGGACGCCACCAGGCAGAACAGGCCATTGAAGCACTTCAGACCGCGTACCCAATTCGTCGATGCACAACCCATATCGGACCTCGATACATCGTCGAACCCGATGCGGCTCCATGTTCTGCAGCCCAACTCGGTGTTGCCCCGTGCCCGTGCTCAGGATCTGCCGACCCCGCTGCACATGCATCAGCAGTCGAAGGCGTTGCTCGCGCAATCCAGGGTGAAAGTGCGCATGTCATCGATGCGCTCTCTGATCGGATGCGAAGCCTCGCCGCACAGCAAAGGTTCGAGGAGGCCGCTGCGGTACGAGATCGCTTGTCGTCGTTGTTGTCCGCAACCACAACTGCACGCCTCGTTGACGCCGTCACCTCTGCTGGACGCGCACGCTTCACGCTTGCCGGCATCGATCACAAAATTGATCAGGGGCTCGTTGACCTCGACCATCTCGGCGTCGTCCACCGATTTGATACAAGTGAATCCGATACCGACGCAGAGCGACTGCTCGTTGCCCGAATGATTCAGCGAGCCTCTGCGCAGTCTCGCACGATCAGCAATGTAGAGAGTTCCGGCCAATGGCGGTTTCCACTGAGCGAACCGACCGTTGAGCGTCTCGGTTCGTCAGAGCGAGATCACCCCGCGCCGGTCAATGTCGACGATATGAATTTGCCCGCCGGCGAGTAATTGCTCGGCCGCTTCGGTTTCGCCCCGACGGTAGAACCCTGCAACCGTTGGCCCACTCCCCGACAACCATGCTGCGATCGCCCCGCTTTCTTGCATCAACTTTAAGGCATTGGCTGATCCGGGAGCATCAGCAAGACGTTGAGTCTGGTGCAACCGATCTTTGACGCCCGCCCGAACCAACGACTCATCACCTGTGGAGATGCCAGCAACAAAGTGTGCGATTGCGGCGAGGTTCGCTACCGCATCAACACGCTGAACGACCGCATCGAGTTGGATTCGGGATTTGTCGGTCGACGTGGTGTTATCGGGAATCCAAACGAGAAGCACCCAGTCATGTGCAATCGGTAGCTGTGCAACACGGTCTGCTGAGGCTGCGATAAGCCCCCCGTACACCGAAGCTCCTGCGTTATCTGGGTGTCCTTCGAGTTCAGCAACGACAGCGAACACCTCTTTGCGTGCTGCGGGTTCGGTCGTAACTGCAGGTGAGTGTTCCCGCTCAACTACGGCAAGCATGGCTCCTGCGGCTCGAGCGGCGCCGCTATATCCCAATCCTCGGCCCATTGGGAGCTGTGAACGCGACCATAGTTGTCGGCTCCCGCCGATGCGTTCGTACGCAATTACTGCGGGGTGGTGTTTGTCGATTGGATGCGCCCCTTGCGGAGCATCACCCAGGCCGACCTCGGCTCTCAAATCAACGGCGAGGCCAAGTACATCGAAGCCCGCACCGAGATTCGCTGATGACCCGGGAGCGGAAACACTGAACGCTGATGTCATTGCACTAGTGCTCGGCTGACTCTTCTCGAGAAGCAACCACGAGAGCGTCAAGTGCTGCCATTGCCGATCCGTTATCGATGCTGTCGTTCGCTAACTTGATCGCGTCGCCGATACTGGTTGCGTTACCTGCGACGACGAGCGCTGCAGCTGCGTTAAGTACAGCGATGTCGCGATGCGCGCCCAGTGCGCCGCTCAACACGTTTCGAACGGCCTCTGCGTTCTCGGCTGGTCCTCCGCCAGTGAGGTCGTCTTGGCTGGCGGGTGCAAGCCCTAACTCTGTCGCATCGATCGTGAAGGTGTTGATCGTGTCATCGATAAGTTCGTGGACAATCGAAGGCCCGGTGGTCGACAGTTCATCAAGTCCGTTTCCGTGAACAACCCAGACATGCTTTGCACCTCGTTGCCGCAATGTTCCGAGTACCAGTTCGGCTCGACTCGGATCAGCAACGCCGATCACCTGCCGCTGCACTCGACCCGGGTTGGCCATTGGGCCGAGCAGATTGAACGCTGTCGGAATGCCAATCTCGCGTCGTGGCGGGCCGGCGAAACGAAAGGCGGGATGAAACGTTGGCGCAAAGCAGAAACCGATTCCGGCTTCTGAGACACATCGAGCCACGGTGTCGGCAGTAGCGCCGATGTTGACGCCAAGTTCTTCGAGCACATCGGCGGTTCCGCACGACGACGAGGCCGATCGATTGCCGTGTTTGCACACCAGAGCACCTGCGCCGGCAGCAACAATTGCAGCCATGGTCGACACGTTGATCGAGTGCGATCCGTCGCCACCGGTTCCCACCACATCGATTGCTTGTGTGCGTTGTGACTCGTTGAGAGGAACCTCAACGCCGTGAGCGAGCACGACGTCGAGCATTGCGGAGAGTTCAGAGGAGGTTTCGCCTCGGCCTCGCAAGGCGACGAGAAATCCGGCGATCTGTGCCGGCGATGCGTCACCTTGCAGAATGACTTCGACAGCGGTGGCGATCGTCGCTGCATCAAGTTCTTCTCCGGAGAGCACACGCGTAATGACCGTGCCCCATCCGCCTACAACGTCGATTTCTGCCATAGGCGCAGGCTAAGAGAAAATGTGTCGTTGCCCTCAGGCGGAACGTCGGCGTTGTCGGATCATCCTGCGACGTTCACGCTCTGTTGCCCCACCCCAGACGCCTACTTTTTCTCGGCGGGCGAGCGCATGTTCGAGGCATGCAACTTGCACGACGCATGAATCACAAATCTCTTTAGCGATCTCGGCATCGTCGTGTTCTTCCGGGTAAAAGATGTCGGGATCTAACCCGCGGCAGGCTCCAGCCATTCGCCATTCAAAGTCGTGATCGGCCATTGCTGCTACCCCCCGTTTTGGTTACGAGCTGTGACTTTTGACACTAGAACGCAGCGCCGCTGAGACGCAATGGGAAATTAAACATTTTTTGGTGTCTCGCACGTCTCTCCAGCCTGCTCCTGGGTCTCACTACGATATGTCGGTGCGGAAAGTTCATGCCGGAAGCGGAATTGACCGGAACGTCATGCTGGAGCAGTTGCGAGCAAAGGCGGATCGCTCCGAAGCAGTCGATCTTGTTGTCGTCGGTGGTGGCATTACTGGCGCTGGTGTCGCTCTTGATGCAGCGCTTCGAGGTTTTGACGTTGTCCTTGTCGAGCGAGGCGATTTTGCCTCCGGCACATCGTCAAAAAGCTCGAAGCTCGTACACGGTGGCCTGCGATACCTGCAACAGGGTGATGTGGCGTTAGTTCGCGAGGCGCTTCGAGAGCGAAGCATCTTGCAGCGAATCGCGCAGGGTCGAGTTGAAGTTCTTCCGTTTCTCCTACCGATTTTCACGAAAGATGGGTTGTTTCCACGTCGCATTGCGAGAGCGTTAGGGAGCGCGCTGTGGGCCTACGACACCGCCGGCGGCTGGCGCATCGGGCGTTTACATCGAAGGTTGAGGAAATCGGGAGTGGCGAAGATGGCTCCGCTCCTGAACAGCGACCGGATCGCTGGCGGGTATCTCTATTACGACGCCCGGGCAGACGACGCAAGGCTCACCCTCGACGTGGCCGCAACGGCGGTGCGCGAAGGAGCTCTGGCGGTCAACTACTGCTCGTTAACTGGCGTCACGGTCAATAGTGGCGCCGTCAACACCGTTGAACTCGACGTTGATGGTTCTCATATCTCACTGCAGACTCGATGCGTTGTGAACGCCGCCGGCGTGTGGGCCGAGCGGGTTGACGATCTTGTGAATGGCGAACTTGCAGAACCGCTACCCGCCTTAACTGTTCGCCCGGCTCGCGGCGTGCATGTCACCATTCCCTGGGAACTAGTGCAAACGCAGGTGGCGATGGTGCTGCCCGTGCCCGGCGATAAGCGAAGCGTGTTTCTTATTCCCGACAAACCCCAGCTCGACGGAACGTTCGATGTTGCTTACATCGGCACGACCGACACCGACCATTCCGGAACTCTTGATGACCCGGCATGCACTTCAGATGACGTCGAGTATCTGCTCCGTTCAGTGAATGCAGCAATGGAGTCATCGATCACGCAAGATCACGTGATCGGTGTGTGGTCGGGCCTTCGACCGCTGGTGACTTCAGATGATGACACCGAAGGTCGCACAGCCGATGTCAGCCGACGTCATCGTGTCGATATGAGCTCCTCTGGCTACGTTCGGGTCGTCGGCGGGAAACTCACCACCTACCGCTCGATGGCTGAAGATACGTTGAACCACGTCGAGCGCATTCTTGGAAAACGAAAGCCATGTTCAACCCGTAAAACTCTGCTCGCCGATCGCAACCCTCAGTTACTCGACAGCATCCGCAGCAACGCCTCTTCCAGTAATCTTCCCCTGCACTCAACTCTGACCGAAACTGATGTGGTGTACGCAGTTCGACATGAGGCAGCGATTCATCTCGTCGACGTGTTGACGAGACGATCACGACTTCATCTGTTGCATCGAGATCTTGCAATGGAGTGCGCCGAACCGGTCTCGTTCATCATGCAGCGCGAACTCGGCTGGTCAGAATCAACTCGCCAACAAGAACTCCAGAGCTACACCGACCTGTGTCACTCTGAAATCGATGCAATGCGTGAAGGAATTCAGTAATGCCCACAACACCTACTCCCCCGATTGAGCTCGGAGGTGCCGATCAACATCTCGAGGGCACCTGGGTTCCAGTTCAGGAATCGGTTGCCGAGTCGCTCTCATCGATCTGTCGAGTCACTCGTCTCGGAGGGAACGAATTCGCTGTTGCTGAAATGAGCCGTGACTGGTGGCCGCTTGCACTTCATTGGGCACTCGCTGGTGAGGTTGGTGCGCTTGCTGCAGTGGTAGCTCATCCGAGATCGATCGAGGAGGTCTCACAGGTGATGTCGATCTGCCATGACGCCGTCATTCCTGTCACTGCTGCCGGTGGAAGATCAGGGGTGTGCGGTGGATCGATACCGGTGCATGGTGGTGTTGTCGTCGATCTGTCGGAGATGAACTCGATCGTGGAAGTTGACGAGGTGTCTGGCATCGTCACTGCGCAATGCGGGGTGTTCGGCCCCGATCTTGAGCACTTCTTGCGTTCAGAGCACGGCATCACCGTCGGGCACCACCCGCAGAGTTTCGACCTGTCGACTGTCGGCGGTTGGGTTGCTTGTCGGGGTGCAGGCCAATATTCGACTCGGTACGGAAAGATCGAAGAGATGGTGGTCGGCCTGGAGGTTGTGCTTGCTGATGGGTCGATTATTCATACCGGGGGCCATGCTGCTGGGGCGGTCGGACCTGATCTCAATCACGTGTTTATCGGTTCAGAGGGGACGCTGGGCATCATCACGTCAGCCACGTTGCGGACCCATCCGGTGAGCAGCTATCAGGGTCGTGCCACCTATTCGTTCCCCACATTGTCAGATGCGTTCGAAGCGTGCCGACTGGCCATTCGCCATGAGGCGACACCTGCGGTTCTTCGGCTGTATGACCCGATTGAGTCGGCGCGGTCGCATGGTGGCAATGGCAAAGACACGATTGTGCTGGTGCTCGATGAGGGCCACCAGCAAATCGTCGACGCCACCCTTGCGACCGTCGACGAGTTTTTTGTGAAGTGTGGTGGCTCGGTTGTTGAGCACGACCGAGTTGAACACTGGCTTGAACATCGCAATGACACCACGGCTCTGCAGGAGCTCACCAAAAAGGGATTTGTTATCGACACGATGGAAGTCACGGTGCCATGGTCAAAACTTGATGCTGTCTATAAGGCGGTGCGTGACGCTGCCCTTTCGACTCCGCACGCGGTCTCTGCTTCCGCCCATCTTTCGCACAGCTATCTCGATGGAGCCTGCCTGTATTTCAGCCTTGCGTCACGGCCACCTCGAGACACACCTCTTCCAGAAATTGACGCGATCCACCGAACTCTCTGGGATGAGTCTCAACGGGCGGCCCTTCGAACTGGAGCGAACCTGTCGCACCACCATGGTGTTGGTTTAAACAGGTCGAGATACATGCATGAGGCACTTGGCTCAGCATTCAAGACGTTGCAACTCATCAAAGATGCCCTCGACCCTCATGGAATCATGAATCCCGGGAAGATGGGTTTCGTCGACAAATTTGGAACGTCAGGTTGGTAGCGATGGAGACATCACAACGTTGGGACACCGCTGCGCTTCGCATGGGGGCAATGGTTTCACTCATTTTCGCGATCCCATTTTCGATCGGGGCATCGTGGGCTGCGAGCCGTGACTCGACAGCCCTTGCGATCTGGCTGGTGCTCGGAGCCGTCGGCGGTTTCACCCTCGGTGCTGGCTGCGCAGCTTGGGTGCAACGTCTTGACCTTCCGCTCAGCCATGGTCTTGTCACCGCCGTCGGCACATACTCGGCAGCACAAATGATCTTCATCGTTATTCAGCTCGTCTCGGGTAACAGTGTCAACTGGTTTGGGGCGTTCTTCAATCTCAGCGTCGTTGGAGGGGTTGGCCTAATCGGCGGATGGATTGGCCGGCGGCTTCGAGCCAAAGGATTTGTTCCTTCGTTTGAACGGTCGTCGCAGTGATCCTTGTCATCGACATTGGCACGACAAGCGTTCGTGTCGCAACGATGAGTTCCGACGGCAACATCGTTGGGTTCCAACAGCAACAGCAGCCACCGTCGTCGCCGTTTGCTGGCCTCGTCGAGTTTGACCCGATTGCCCTGGCCAACACAGTTCAAGAGCTGGCAGCTTCGGCAGTGAATGGTGTCGGCGCAGTGACCGGGGTAGCGATTACCACACAACGTGCAAGCACCGTGGTTTGGGATCGCTTATCGGGCGAACCGATCGGGCCCGGGCTCAGCTGGCAAGACCTTCGCACCGTCGGCGAATGCATGACCGCACGAAGCGAGCATGGAGTCACGGTTGCGCCGAACCAGAGCGCAACGAAAGCACAATGGTTGCTGCAATCAGTCGAATCTGCTGGGCCCAACAATCTCTGCGTTGGCACGGTTGATTCGTGGATCACGTGGATGCTGTCTCGTGGCGAGTCTCATGTGACCGATCACACCAACGCCGCAGTTACCGGTTGGTATGACCCACTGGGCGCGTCGTGGAGCGAGCATCTGTGTGACGTGTTCAGCACTCCGATGTCAATGCTTCCGCAGATTGTTGACAGCGTGGGTGAGTGTGCGATCGCTCACGGGTTGCCGGGTGCGCCACCGATAGTCGCGCTCATCGGTGACCAGCAGGCGTCTCTCGTCGGCCAAGGCTGCGTGAACCCTGGGCTTGCAAAGATCACCTTTGGGACGGGCGGCATGCTTGACACCGTCGTCAGTAATGACTCGCCCCTTGCTCAATCAACCCGGCGCGGCGACGGGGGATGTTTCGGCATCGTTGCGTGGGCAGAAGGAGGCCAACGCACGTTTGGTGCTGAGTCGATCATGCTCGCAGCGGGCTCAAACATTGATTGGCTTCGAGACGATCTCAAGATCATTTCTTCAAGCGCCGAGAGTCACGATGTTGCTTCATCATGCTCGTCGACCGATGGCGTCATGTTTGTTCCTGCACCGCTGGGACTGGGAACCCCCCACTGGGACTACGGCGCTCGGAGCACTTTTACCGGAATCACCCGTGGTACCACTCGAGCCCACATGGTGAGAGCAGTCGTTGAAGGAATAGCGCATCGTGGAGCAGATCTCGTTGAAGCGGTTCAAACGGATGCTGTCGCCGACGTCGATGTCGTCAGAATCGACGGCGGCATGAGCCAAAACCCGTTCTTTGTCCAGACTCTTGCAAACTTCACCGGACTCACGGTCGAGGTTTCTCCCCACACCGAAGGCACGACCGTCGGAGCAGGCCGGCTGGCCCTCGTTGGAACTCACGAAATCTCAACGGTGGTCGACACTGCAGAAATGTGGAACCCTCAGGTCATCGTGCATCCCGACGACTCGTTTGATCGCGTTGACGTTCGCTCGAAATGGGAGCAGGCGACATCTCGATCACGAGGCTGGATTCCCGAGCTTTCAAGCCTCGATTTCTAAATAAGTTGTGGAGCCACCCGCCTCGTATCGAGGGCCTTCGTTTGCTATCGACAGACCTACTCAGTCGAAGACTCGCCCTCTGAATCCTCTACTTCAGCGATCGAAACCTCAGGGGTCTCAGTTTCTGGTGTCTCCGTCGCATTGTTCTTCCGACGAAGCAAAAATACGGCAACCCCAGCGACCAGCACGAGAGCGATAACGATGACGATGACCAAGGCAGCGTTACTCGACCCCTCCGGTGTCGACTGCACGTAGAGCATTTTCTCTTCAGGAGGTTCGAGGAGATTAATTTCCCATGAAACGGTGTTCCCAGATAGTTCTCCGTTGTGTTCTGTGATCGATCCCGGCAGAGTCGCAGTCAGCGAATAACTGATCTCGATGCCCATCAGAGCGAGCATTGCCGGGTCCACCTCTTCGTCATCATCGAGGTCGGACGTGAGGCTCCCCAAGTTGAATTCGAGGCGCCAGCCATCACCGACTTGAGTGAGGACGAGATCGTCACCGCTATCTCCAACAACCTCAGGGTCGCCTGCTTCCCAAGACCCAGTCGCAATCTGGCGACACACCAAGCCATCGTTTACAACCTTCACTTCAGAGTCGTCGCCCGCAAGTTCGTCAACGCCAGCATCCGCTAGTGCGTCATCGCAGATCGATCTCAGGTCAGCATCTTCGCCCTCTTCAGAAACGAGCAACGCCACGCTAACGAGATCGAGTTCAAACATAACTTCATAGGTGCCTGAGCCGTCGTCATTGACGTTGAGATCCATGGAAATCTCGTAACACCCGGTCACGAGAAACGGCAGCATCAAAGCTGCGATTGATTTAAAAAAGTTCATGCCAGCAACGTATCAGACCTCACCCCTCATACTTTCCAACTTCATCAGCCTTGCCCTACCTTGGGTTTGCTACGCCTCCCCTCACCAACATCGCAGGGAACATGCCCACAATTCCCGAGATGATTCACTGTCTTGCCCGGTCTGAAGCGTCAACGAAATAAAGCCTTCGGAGGCACACAGAGATAGACTCTGCAAGGAACTTTCTTCTGGAACTTTCCGCTGTGACCACAAAGTTAAGAAAGGTAGCCCCGTGACGAGCACCCGGGACGACTCCCCACAACTCAACGAGCCTGACTTCCGACGCAAGTTGCTTGCGGGGGGCTCAGCAGCGCTTGCAATGACGATGATCGGCGGACGCTCCGCCTCTGCAGCCGGCCTCTCGTCAACAGAGCTCGATCTTCTCAAGTTTGCTCAAAGAATCGAACTCTCACTTCACGACCTCTACGACGAAGCTTTACAGGTCGACAAGGGCTCGGCGGCATGGACGATCATGGCCGACAGTCACGAATCGTTCGCCCAAGCCATTGCAGGATTTGCCGGCCTCAGTGCCAACGAGCGCAATGAAGACGTCTTCGGGTCGTACCGGGCGGCAATGCGAGGCACTGACCGTGCCATGACGGCGTATGAACTTGAGTCGATTGCGGCAGCCACTCATATCGAGTTGCTCGGCAAATTGTCAGACGCCGGCTCTGCTGAAGTCATTGCGTCAATCGCCTCAGCAGAATCACGCCACTGTGTTGTGCTTGCTGATGTACTCGGTAGTGGAAGTGACGTAGCAATGACATTGACGAACTCGGCGCAGCCGATAGAAGCGTGAGAGGTACTGAGATGACTACTCCAGCTTCTCCAAAGAGCAAAGATTTCGATCGCCGGACCTTGTTTCGTCGTGGCGGCCTCACCCTTGGCCTTGGTGCATTTCTCTCAGCGTGCGCTGCTGATTTTGGTGGCGATTCAGCTCCCGGACGCGTGGGTCTGGCTCAGAGTGAAACCGAGCTTCCAGAAGGCGTCGTCAACGATGTTGTGTACTTGCGGACAATGCAATCACTTGAACACTCCCTAGTCGAACTGCTGTCAGCGCTTATCGCTTCCGGTTATTTCTCCGCAGCTCAGCAAACTTACGTCGAACGTTTCGTGAGCGATCATGTTGCCGCTTCGGGCGTGCTCGGCGAACACATTGTTGCAGCGGGGGGCGAGCCTTACGCATGTGAGAACGAATGGGTGCGGAACCGTTTCGTCAACCCAGTGATTGCCGCAGTCGATTCTTCAGACGACAGTCGCCGTGACGCCCGAAATGTGGCGCACGCGTTCGAGACGATGCTCGCTCACTCGTATCAGCATCTCGTCGGCCTTGCTGAAACCCCGGCACATCGCCAAGGGCTGATGAGTCTTGGAGCGTCGGCCTCTCGCCGTTCGGCGCTGCTTGCGACGCAGATCAGCTCCGCGAAATACGGCTACTTTGGGCCAGGTATCAGCTCCGACGCGGCGGAGACGACTGAGGAGGGGTTCCCGATCGGTTATGCGGTTCCTGCAACCTTTGGGCAAGTTGGACAGATTCTTCTAGTTGCCGGCGACGTCGATGATGAGGGCACTCGCTACTCAACTCTTCTCCAAACTCCAGCAGAGAACACCTTCGTCTACGAATACATGTCCTGCTGAGCCTTTGGGCGAACGCTTTAAGTAACACCAGTAGCCAACTTTGGTTGAAGGTAATTCTTCAACAATTGGATCCCGACGCGGTCGTCGATCAACAGTCGTAGACTCAATGCTGACGGGGAGTTGAACGGGTGGCCGCGGCTCAGCAACGACTGGGTCGAGGAAAGTCGGGACTTCACAGGGCAGGATGCTGGCGAGAGCCAGGTTGGGGCGACCTAACGGATAGTGCAACAGAGAACAGACCGCCGATGGGTCGGGCAACCGACCACAGGCAAGGCTGAAACGGTGCGGTAAGAGCGCACCAGCACACAGAGCAATCTGTGTGGCTTGGCAAACCCCTTCCGGAGCAAGGCCAAGCAGGGAGTGAGCGGCCCGCTCAACACTCCCGGGTAGGCCGCGTAGATGGATGGTCACCGGCGCTTCGGCGTCACAGGATCCCGCTTATAGGTCAACTCCCCGTCGCCACCTCGTCATCTCATCGGTCGCATGGTTCTTGCTACGGTCAAGGCCATGCAGAAATACCGCATCTCTATTACCTATTGCGTGCCTTGAGACTATTCAGACCGCGCCGTGAGCGCGGCCCACGATCTCATCCACAACTATCAACATCTCATCGATGACCTCACGCTGATCACAGGGTCGGCTGGAGTCTTCGACGTCATCGTCAACGACGAGATGCTGTACTCCAAAGCAGATACCGGCCGACATGCCGAACCAGGTGAGGTGCTCTCGCTTTTCACCGCTCATCTCCCCGACGACACCCCTCGTTACGAACGCGGGTAACGCTTACAGGGTTTCGTTAAACGTGACAAGAACCGGCAGTGTGCCCGAGACGTCAATTCGACATATTGCGGCTTGATCGAGACGCGATCGGTGCGACACCGAGGGGTCGGCTCCAAGCGCCCAGGCGGACGCTGACTTCATCGGGGACACGTGCGACACCACGATGACGTCGGTCGTAGTTGCTTCTTCGATGAGTGCTTCACACGCTGCGTGCACTCGTTGATGAAGAACTGCGAAGCTCTCACCGCCTTCAGGAGTGAACTCAGGGTCGGTGCGCCACGAATTCCAAACATCCGCCGGCACATCTCCAAGTGGCAGCCCGTCATAGATGCCGTAGTCGATTTCGATCCAACGGTCATCAACGTCAACCGACCAACCCCCGAAGTGCTGGGCAATTCGCGATGCTGTTTGTTGAGCCCGTTGTAGGGGGCTTGAAATGATCCGTGACACCTCGGGGTGAGATGCCAGATAGGAGCCGACCGTGTCGGCTTGCTGCTCGCCTACCTCGTCAAGTGTTGCGTCGACGCGTCCTTGTAAACAGCGAGATCTATTGAGTTCGGTTCTGCCGTGGCGCACCAAGATAATCATTGAAAGGTCAGCTTTCCGTCTCGACTCCACGATCGCAGCTGTTCCCACGATTGCAGTTGGTTTCTCTTAACAATCCAGACCGTTAACCCGACGCCGGCGATCTCGAGCACAAGAGGCGTGATACCGCGAGTCGTTATGGCCGCATCAGACCCGCTGAGGTCAATACCTCCGAACGGCCACCAAAACACGTCGTTTGTTGCCCATGACGCTCCAAACACAGAGTGCAGCAAGAATCCGATGGGCAGCCCTAAGAGGAATCGCCGACTTAGGCGTCGACCGATAGTGATCGCCATCACTCCGATGAGCGCAGCTACTGCGATGGTGATCGAGTTGAGTGCCGATAGCCACCCTCCCGTGATGTCACCAATAACAGGGACAGTCGAACCGACAATCAACATTCGGTAGTCGAAATGGGGGTCGGAGAAGACGTAGTGAATGACGAGCACTGCGGTGGCGGCGTACCAGAACAGCATCAGCGCACGAGCAATCTGCCGCATTGTGGGCAGTCGGGGATGACGTCTGCAGGTGAGCGTCGGACATCATCAACTTCAGCCGGGGAAAGATCGAGGTGGCATCCTTCGCACTGGCTGCCGGTGAGCATTGCTGCGGCGACACCAAGCTTGGCACGCACGTGTACGTATCGGCCGACGAGCGCCTGGGGAAGTGCGGAGACAAGCTGCTCTCTGTGTGAACCGATTTCAACGAGCCCGGCGTCAATAGCTGCCTCCACCTCAGCTAAGGCCGTCGTCGCAGTAGATGCCTGCTCTCGCAAATCGGCCTCCTTCGCCTGCAATGCCGACAACTCGTCTTCAGCCGACGACTGTTCATCCATCTTGATGAGCGCTTCTTCGTCGAGAGTTGATCGTTCCTCGTCAAGGACCGCTATCTCGCGCTGCAGGGCTTCAGCTTCACGCGGTGCGATGACCGTCTTGAGTTGCTCGCGCAGTCGTGAACGTTTTGCGTCAACCTCACCAGACTGCTGTTCTGCGCGGGCAATTGCATCTTCGCTACTCGTGATGAACGCTGTGAGTTCGGTGCAGCGCTTCTCCCATGCGATGACAGACTCCGCCACAGATTTCAATGTCTCTCGTTCGGCAAGATTGGCTTTCCGGTGTTGCGCTTGATCTGCTGCAGTGTCGAGACCCTGCAATTGAAGAAGTAGCTGTCCAACGTTGTTCGAAGCATCGGAAGCAGATTCGGCGTCACTCACATGGAACAACATACGCGTCCGCAGGTACCGATGGCATCTCGGCGTACGGATCGATCACTCCCGGGGCAATTGTTGTTCCTGTGGGAACCTCTTCAAGTATCGGAACGGGCTCTATTGGCTCAGAATCCAGTATCTCTTCGGGTGCATCAGGAGTGGTTGTCGTAGTCGTTGGTGTCTCGAAACCAACAATGATTGATGGGCATTCGGTACCCGGCAAATACAGTCGTTCAGCAGGACCCCGAAGTGGTGGTGGCGCTGGCCAATCGGTGACGGTGATGCCAGAGTGAGCAGATTGCATGTAGGTCCCCCAGATTCGAGCAGGGAAGGTTCCACCTCGAACTAGCGGCACGCCTGCCTCGACGAACTCCGGGATGTTCACCATTGAGGTGTACCGGTCGGGATCTCGCACCATGACTGCGGTTGAAAGGTGGGTTGATGCCCCAACAAACCATGCGGCGTAGTTGTTTTGCTGTGTGCCGGTCTTGCCGGCTGCCGGAATGAGTTGTGCAAATTCTGCGAGTTCGCGGCGAGCCGTACCAGTGGTGAGAGTAGCTTTCATCGTGTCGATGGTGGTGAGTGCAGCCCCGCTCTCGAGCACTCGTTCGGGATCGCTTTGATGGGTGTAAAGGCGTCGACCCTCAGAGTCATCAACTTTCTCGATGAAGTACGGCTCGTGGTGAACACCCTCGTTCGCAATTGACTGCATTCCTGAGGCCATATCGAGGGTGCTCATCTCGTTTGCTCCAGTTGCAAAACTCGCATACGGCCTCAACGGTTCTCTCACACTCTCAGGTAGATCTGGACGCAAGAAGTCAGACGCAGCCATTCGGTAGGTCGTGTCAACAACTCGATCGAGACCCACAATTTGCGACAGCCGAGCAAACGCGCAATTTATCGAACGGTAGGTGTGCTCGGCGAGTGTCGCAATGCCACCGCTCACACCATCTGTAATGATGAACTCAGGTTCAAGGTTGTCTCCAGGGTTGGGAAGCACACACGGGCGCGTTCCATCAATGACGTCATTGGGTTGGGCCCCAGCCTGAATAGCCGCAGCAAGAATAAAAATTTTGATGCTTGAGCCTGTCTGACTCGGCGCAAGTGCAAGGTTGACCTCATTCTGTTTCGGTACGAAACCTCGTCCTCCAACGAGTGCGCGCACCGCTCCTGTTTCATTTTCAATGGAGGTCAATGCAGCGTCAAAGCCCTCGGTGGTGTCAGGTAACTCGTTTCGCGCGGTTTCTGCGGCAGCTTGAAGGTCGGGGTCAAGAGTTGTGTAGATACGAAGACCCCCGCGGTATAAAGCCGTATAGCGCTCTTCGTACGTGTCACCGAGAATGTCCGAGCCATTAAGGAGCAGATCCCGGACTGTTTCTGAAAAGTAAGTTCGTTCGACATCTCGTGTTGGAATTTGGTTCACACGTTCTGGAATAACAAATGTTTCAGACACTTCGATGGCTTCGTCTTCGGTGAGCAACTCATCTTCAACGAGTCGGTCGACTACCTGGGCAAAGCGCGCACGGCTTCGTTCAGGGCGATTGATCGGGTCGTAGCTGGTAGGGGCTCGCACAAGTCCAGCAAGGAAGGCTGATTCCGGGAAAGTGAGTTCGTGGACAAATTTCCCGAAATACGTTTCGGCAGCAGCTGCAATTCCGTAGGAGTTATTTCCAAAGAACACCGTGTTCAGGTAGCGCTCCATGATTTCTTCTTTCGAGCGTTCTTTCTCAAGCCGTACTGCGTAAGTCAGTTGCAGCAGTTTGTAACGACCGTTGCGCTCAAACCCAGCCATGAAGTCGTTCTTGACGACTTGCATGGTGATCGTTGAAGCCCCTTGGCGAGGAGCATCGGACGCGAAGTTCGACAGCAGTGCTCGAATGAACGACCGCGCGTTAACGCCGTGATGCACCCAAAATTCGTTGTCTTCGACAGCTACGAATGCCTGAATGACGTGCTCTGGAATGTCGCCAAATGAGACGGGCTGTATGTTTTCGAGTTCATAAACCGCAATTTCGTTTCCTACGGCGTCGTAGACATAGCTGCGTTGCGAAAGCGGAATAAAGTCGGGCAGCGCCACCGGCTCTTCTGAATGCGCATTCGCAATTCGCCATAGCCGCGGAGCGATGCCGATGGTGACTGCAGTTATCAGCAGCGCGCCCGAGACGATGATGACGCCAAGTCGCACCGCCCATCCAGATCTTTCCACCCCATTGAGCGTAATGACCTGCCCCTACGGTGTGCCGTCATGGGTTCCCAAACAACGGTCGGGCTCGGTAATCAATGGCGGTGAAGCCAAAGGTTTCTCTGATCGCACTGGTTGTGCGAGATGTTGGTCGGGCGACAGCGTTCTAAGTGCGCATCGGATGGACCGCCGCCAGTGAGCAAGGAGAGGTTGCATTTTTCGAACCCAAGGGCTTGGTTCTTCGGCTGTTCGGCTGGGATGATCTCGCAGATGACGCGGGTTTGCCAGCGTCTGATGGCTCAGGGTTTTAGGGGCAGAGTCTGGCCCACAACGAGCCAACTCCTGAAGATGTTGACCGGGTCTTCCAGAAATCCACTGAGGCAGGAGCAACTGTTGTGAAGCAGCCAGGACTAACTCGGTTGCGAGGCTATTCAGGCTATGTGGCTGACCTCGACGGACACTCGTGGGAAATTGTTCATAACCTGTTCTCTGATTGGATGTGACGGGATCTGGATTGCCAAGTTGCAAGTGACTGAGCGAATTCGCAGATTTTGTCTGCGAGGAGATAGACAACACGTATGACGATGCCTCAACGTCCTTTTCGGTTCGGTGTTCAAGTTCGTAATGGTGACGATGCTGCATCATGGGTCACGAATGCTCGCCGATACGAAGAACTCGGCTATGCAGTCGTAACGATGCCAGATCATTTTGATGAGCAACTCGCACCGATTCCTGCTCTGCAAGCTGTTGCTGATGCGACGTCAACTATTCGTGTCGGAGCGCTAGTTTTCGATAACGACTATAAGCATCCAGTCGTGCTCGCAAAAGAGTTAGCGACCATCGATGTGCTTTCCGGTGGGCGTCTCGATATCGGCCTTGGCGCCGGATGGATGGCAACCGATTATGAACGATCTGGGATTCCGTACGATCGACCAGGAGTGCGCATCGATCGTTTCCTTGAGGGTCTTGACATCATTCGTGGCGCAATGAGCGATAGCGCGTTTTCTTACGAAGGTGCGCACTACACCATTTCGGACTATGACGGCTTCCCAAAGCCGATCCAGAGCCCCTGTCCTCCGGTCCTCATCGGTGGAGGAGGTCCGCGCATGCTGAAGATCGCGGCGCAACAAGCAGACATTGTCGGTATTAACGCAACCTTGACCTCGGGCGCGGTTGACCAGTCGACGTTCGACTCGATGACGGCTGAGGCGACTGATGAAAAAGTCGACGTTGTGCGCGCTGCCGCAGGTGACCGTCTCGATCACATTGAGATGAATATTCGAGCATTCCTTGTGTCGGTGACCGATGATGTCGATGCCGCACTGGAGGGCATCGCAGCATTCACTGGATCGCCAACTTCGGTGATCTCGGAGTCACCCTTCGCTCTCGTTGGCCCACCATCAAAGCTTGCTGAAGAGCTCATTGCCCGCCGTGAACGGTGGGGATTCAGCTACGTCATCGTTGGACCTGATGAAGCCGAAGCGTTCGCTCCGGTGGTTGCAGCACTCTCGGGAAGCTGAGAAAAGACGATTTCACCGATGCATCTACGAAACGTCCGCGCCTCTCTTTGCCCATGAGCCACTCGTCGCATTCTCCTAACACGGTGATTGCTGTCGCAATCGCTGCTGCGGTATCGGTCGCTCTACCGGGGTTTTTGGTCGGTGGTCTATCGGTTCAGATCAGAGGTGAGTTCGGCGTCGCCGAGGGCCGTTACGGCTGGGCAATGAGCACGTATTTCCTTGCGGCAACTGCAGGTTCGATCGTGCTCGGTCGGCTCGCCCAGATCATCGGACCACGCCGTCAACTCACGCTTGCCCTTCTCGGTGCGGCTGTCGTTGACCTTTGCATTGCGCTGTTTGCAAACGAGTTCGGATACCTCCTCGCGTTTCTTGCGATCGCAGGGCTCTGCAACGCTGCCGCCCAGACCGCTGTCAACCTTGGGCTCACTCAAGCCGGACTTCCTCGGTTAGGTCTTGCACTTGCGGTCAAACAATCAGGCATGCCTGCAGCTTCCATGCTGAGTGGGGTTGCCGTCCCAGCGATCGCGCTGACACTCGGATGGCGTTGGGCGTTCGTCGTAGCTGCGACGGTTGCCCTCATTGCACTTGTTGGGGTACAGCAGACTATTTCGAGTTCAGCGCCGCAGCTCACCACCCAGAAGGCTTCATCTCAGTCACCGTTGAACGCCCTGGTCATTGCCGGTGTGGCCGCCATGTTTTTGTCGTTTGGTGCCGGGGCTCTCAATGCGTGGGTGGTTGAGTCTGGTGTTGACGCTGGCCTCGGAAAAGGAGCTGCCGGTCTCATGCTGTCGATTGGGGCTGCACTCGGCATTGCCATTCGTGTTGGCTGGGGGATGCAACTTGACCGGATGTCGTGGCACCCGTTTGTGATTGCTGGTGCCATGGTGTTCGGTGGCGCTATCGGAGCGATCGGTCTCACGAGCCGGAGTGCGCCGATTCACATCATCGCAACACTGATTGCGTTCTCTGGGGGCTGGATCTGGCCGGTCTTTTTGAACTTTGGAGTTGTTCGAGCGAACGAGGGGAATGCTGCTTCGGCAACGGGCGTTACTCAAACCGGCGTGTATCTCGGTGTCTTTATTGCACCGCTCACAGCGGGAGCAATTATCGAACGCTCCGGCTATTCGATGATGTGGACGATAACTGCCATCACAATGGCAGTTGGCGGCCTCCTCATGCTTCGTGTCTCGAAGCGTTTCTGAAATCGCTGACACGCGTCAGTTGAAGCGCTTTTCTTTTTGAATGACAACGATGCCGTGCTCTGACACGTGATACCGCTGGCGATCGAGTTCATGGTCGAAGCCAACCCGTTCATTTGGTTGAATCACAACGTTTTTGTCAACGATGCACTTGTTGAGTTGGGCACCAGCACCCACACGCGAAAGAGTCCGCCCGAAAGGGCGGACTCTCACTCGATCTTTCGGGTTACCCCGAAGACACGTTTCTGGATCGGTCAGACAGCTTTGACGTCGACGGCCTCAGGACCTTTACGTCCTTCGCCCACCTCGAACTCAACCTCTTGACCATCAACCAAGGTACGACGACCTGAGCCGATGATGTTTGAGAAGTGAACGAACAGGTCTTCCTGGCCGTCGCGGCTGATAAACCCGAAGCCCTTCTGGTCATTGAAGAACTTAACGGTGCCTTTTGGCATATCGGGGTACTCACTTTCGTAGGTCTTGGTTCATTGGCGACCAAGATGCTTGTGAGGCTAACCCACTGAATCTCACACGACACCTCCTGCACAGAACTGTCTGAATCGAGAACCATCGTCGTTAAGTGCGAGGATCTGCAGATGAGTGACCCCATTCTTCTCGACAAACCAAAACCGGGAGTTTCGCGAATTACGTTGAACCGCCCCGATGACATGAACACGTTGACTGTCGGTCTTGTCGATGCTCTCCACGATGCGCTTTCAACCCTTCACGCCGATCATGACTGCAGGGTTGTCATCCTGACTGGAGCAGGTCGAGCGTTCTGCGCCGGCCTTGACCTCAATGGTTACGGAACCATTCCTGGTACCGAATCATTTGGAGCACCGCAACAGGGAATGGCAGTGCAACAACACATTGCCGAGGTTGTTCACAAGATGCGATCGATCCGTCAGCCGATTATCGCTGCAATCAACGGGGCAGCTGCCGGTGGGGGCTTTGCGTGGGCGTGCGCAAGCGATATCCGTTACTGCAGCGACAATGCGAAATTTGGCACAGCTTTTATCCGCCTTGGAATTTCTGGTTGCGATATTGGTGTGAGTTGGACTCTCCCTCGCCTCATCGGTGTCTCGAGGGCATGGGAGCTCATCTACACGGGAAGAGTTATCGATGCAGCCGAGTCTGAACGTCTCGGAATCGTAAGCCGATCGGTGCCATCTGAGGACTTGATGGATACTGCGCTCGGTGTCGCAGAGGAGATTGCAGCCAACAGCCCCTTCGGTGTGTGGATGACGAAAGAGGTGCTGTGGTCAAACCTTGAAACACCCTCGATCCGTGCAGGGATCGACATCGAGAATCGCAATCAAATCTTGGCTGCCCAAACCGAGGATTCGAAAGCCGCAATGAAAGGCTTCCTCTCAGGCAATATTCCCGACTGGCAAAACCGCTAACCCGAACTTTTGGTACTCGCCCTTCCTCCACCCTTTTCAGTTGTAACGTGTTGACTGCAAGTTATGGTTTAGGACTGCGTTCGTAACATTCAATATGGCGACCGACAGTGACTGCGTTCTTCGAGCCACGCTTCTCATTACAAGTAAGCCCCTTGTTGTTTTGTGACGATCCGACCCACCGATTCGGATTGGATGCACCAAACTGACAGATTTTTTGACTTGAAGCGACGAGTGCTCGTGTTCGTATTCAAGACAAATGCCCTCCAGAACCGAAAATTTAACCTGACAATTGGAGTAATTTTCTAAAACCTGACTATTATGATCATGTTTATTCGTTTTCGTTCGAGGAGCGTCCTATGTCCACCGTTACCCCAGAGGCATCAACACCCGAATCTCAACAAGGCAACAAAATGATGCCGCCCGCTCAAAAAGCCGCCGTGGCGACCAGTGGGATCCTCGCTCTCGCGTTCTTGATCTTCGCTGGGTCAAATCAGGATTCTGCAACTGTGGTCAAGGCCATTCTCGGACTGTTGCTTGGCGTGACTTTGTTCCATTCGCGGTTCGGGTTCACCTCAGCATGGCGGCAGCTAATTTCTGTTGGCCAAGGACGAGCCCTCCAAGCCCACATGCTGATGCTGGCGGTTGCAGTTGTTGGTTTTTCCATTGTTATTTCGAATGGCAGTGGTTTCTTTGACAGTCAGCCAGCCGGATACGTGGCACCGATCACTCTTGGCTTGCTGATTGGGTCGTTCTTGTTCGGACTTGGAATGCAACTTGGTGGCTCCTGCGCATCAGGAACCCTTTACGCCACTGGCTCCGGTCACATCGGAGTTCTTGTCACTTTGATTGGGTTTGTGGCGGGCTCTGGCGTGGGTGTTGCGCACAGCGGTTTCTGGTCGTCGGCGGGCGATGGGTTCGTGAAATTAGCCGATCCGTTTAGTTTCACTGCCGACATCGGAGCGGTGGGCGGAACCATCGTGCTTGTGGCAATCCTCGCTGCAGTGGCGCTTGGCGTAGAGCAGGTGATTCGCCGACGTCGGCCACCACAAATTGAGCCCTCTCCAGTGGCGACTGGCGCAGCACGTTTCTTACGGGGCTCCTGGCCGTTGTGGGTCGGCGCAATTGCACTCGGTTTTTTGAACGTCGTCGTGCTAGCTGTTTCAGGTCGGCCATGGGGAGTGACTTCCGCCTTCCGCCTCTGGGCCTCGAAAATCCTTGACGGAGCGGGAGTGGATGTGTCCACCTGGTCGTATTGGGATGGCCGTGCCGGGCTGGACTCTCAACTCTTTACTGATACAACAACTGTGTTGAACATCGGAATCATCATTGGGGCTCTTGCTGCCTCAGCTGCGGCAGGATCTTTTGCCCTCGTCCGCAGGGTGCCCCGCCAGCACATCGCTGCGGGTTTAATTGGCGGAGCGCTGATGGGTTACGGCGCCGCCTTTGCGTTTGGGTGCAATATCGGCGCATACTTCTCAGGAATTGCATCGGCAAGTTTGCACGGGTGGGTCTGGGCACTGTTCGCACTCGTTGGAACTTGGGTTGGACTAAAGGCACGGCCTTTGTTCGGTCTTTCGGTTCCGAAGCCTGAAGACTCTGTTTGCTGAAGAGGCGATAGCCCTAAGCCCCTTCCGCCAAACTTTGATCAAGCGCCGTGGGCTAGGGTCGTCTACGACCTAGGTCATCGGAGAGATCAATTTCGGGGGGCATGATGATCACATCGCTTGGCGATATCGTTGAACAGCACGCGGAAACGTTTCCAGACAAAGCCGCGATTATTCAAGAAGGCGTGACCTGGACGTACCGAGATTTGCGGGAACTTTCCCGGCGAGCGGCGCAGGGTTTGCTTGATGCGAGAGTCGGCGAACAGGAGCGTGTCGCTTTTCTGGACAGAAGCTCCCGAGAGTATTTTCCTTTTCTCTTCGGAGCAGGCATGGTGAATGCAGTGACCGTCGCTGTCAACTGGAGGCTTGCTGCTCCCGAGATGGAGTACATCTTGAATAATGCGGGCGCAAAGGTCCTGCTCATTGGAGAGGAATTCCTCGGTCATCTCGCCCAGATGGATCTCCCATTGATGACGACCGTGATTGTTCTCGGCGACCCTGGAAATAGCGGCTACCCGACGTGGGATGATTGGGTGAACTCATTTGAGCCGGAGTTTCCTGGTATCGATGTCGCTCCGGAAGACACCTGCTATCAGCTCTACACCTCGGGCACCACCGGACTTCCGAAAGGTGTTGAAATTTCGAATCGTAACTTGTTTGGAATGATCCCTAACTCTGGCGACGAGTGGTCATTCGATAGCGATTCGGTGAACCTTGTATCGATGCCGCTCTTCCACATCGCCGGGAGTGGGTGGGGCGTTTGTGCGTTCTTCTTCGGTGGAACCAATGTCATTCTTCGAGATGTGGATCCTGCTGAAATTCTGCGACTGATTGATACCGAACGCATTACCAATATCTTGCTGGTGCCTGCTGTTCTCCAGTTTGTTCAGGCGGTGCCCGGCGCAGAGAACACTGATTTCTCATCGGTGCGCTCAGTCGTCTATGGGGCGTCTCCAATTAGCGAAGAAGTACTCGTTGGCGCAATGAACCTCATGGGTTGTGACTTCGTTCAGACTTACGGCCTCACCGAAACCACCGGCGGAATTACCACTCTCCCCGCCTCAGACCACGATCCAGGCGGACCCAATGCCCATCTTTTGCGCTCTGCTGGAAGGGCATGGGGCGACGTCGAAATCCGAATTGTTGATGACGAAACGTTGGCTGATCTGCCGGACGGAGAAGTCGGAGAAATTTGGATCCAAAGCCGACAGAACATGGAGGGCTATTGGGCAAACCCTGAAGCGACCTCGCTCGTCTTCCCTGAGGGCAAAGACGAGCATGGCATCGGCTGGTTCCGAAGCGGGGATGCCGGGTATCTCCTCGATGGCTACCTTTACATCCACGACCGAGTGAAAGACATGGTGATTTCGGGGGGTGAAAACATCTACCCAGCAGAAGTAGAAAATGCGTTGATGAGTCACCCCGACATTGACGACGTGGCAGTGATCGGTGTGCCGAGTGAAAAGTGGGGCGAAACCGTGAAGGCGATCGTGGTCGTCCGCGCTGGGTCAGACCCCACCGAGGCCGAGATAATCAACTATGCGAGAACACGCATCGCGCACTACAAGTGTCCCACCTCGGTAGACCGCATTGACGTCCTACCGCGGAATCCTTCCGGCAAGATTTTGAAGACTGAGCTTCGTGTTCCGTATTGGGGCGACAAAACCCGAGCGGTGAACTAGCGGTAGTTTTCGGCGAGTTCAGTTTCGTCACTTCCTGAAATGCGGGTGTGCCATATACGTCGAGGATTCGACAGATCAAACTCGGTTGCGCGGTGCATCAGCCGCCGGTTGTCCCACACAACAACATCGCCAACCTCCCATTGGTGATAGTGCACACGATCCTCGGTGCACGCCGCTTCGTTAATACGGTCGACAAGCGCAACCGACTCGTCTTCTGAAAGGCCGCTCACCTCGTGGGCGTGACGGCCAACGAGCAAATTCTCCACGCCGGTTTCAGGATGCACCTTCACCATCGGACGCACTGGCACTGGCTTGTCGTGATAGCCGTACATTGCGTAGCTGCCGTCGTCGTTGGGTGTCGGTAGGTTTCCCGAGCGCCCTTGTGAGTAAAAGAGCGAATGCTTCGCAGTGAGACCTCTCAGCAAGGTTCTTGTGTCGTCGTCGAGGTCAGCAAATGCTGCACGCATATCAGCGAACCCGGTTGGCGCCTTATCGGGCGGAACCACCTCGGCTGACACGACCGCGCCAAACGCTTGCACTGGCATGTACGTCGAATCGTGATGCCAGCCCTCATTGCCCCGAATCGACTTGACGGTGTCATGGCCTTGGTCGCTTAGAACCTCGCCGTTGTCATCGATATTCGTTATTGCTGCTGCTGGGAACTCAAGTGGGCCGAACATTGCAGCAAATGCGTTTTGTTCGTCGAGCGAAATATGTTGACCTGGAAATACGAGGAACCCGTATTCAAGGAGAGCCTCTCGAATTGATGCGAACGTCACCGAACTGAGCGAACCTAGCGCAACATCGTGAATGTGAGCCCCGAAGCACACATCGAGTTCTTCGATACGAAGTGTTTCCCCCATGAGCAAAACATAGCCGCCCGCACCGGTGCTTTCGGACGCTGGAGGGCACCGGCACTCCTCAGCGGATGGTGACGAGTTAGAGAATGTCGGCAGCCAACATGTCGGCATTATCGAGTGCAATGCCGATGCGGGTGTGGAATAAATCCATATCAACACCCTCGGTGCTTTTCTTTCCTGCCCGGTAGCGGGCGTACACACCGTGAACAATGCAGGCGGTCTTGAACCAGTTGAAGGCCCGGTAGTACGGCATAAGAGAGAGATCTGCGCCGGTCGCCGCGGCGTAGCGCTCCATCAATTCTTGTCTACTCGGAAATCCTTCGATCACCGTCGGAGCGTCAACACCATCAGCGATGTTGTCGCCCGGCTCAGTCCACGCATTAATCGAGTATGCAATATCGGCAAGAGGGTCTCCCAAGGTTGCTATTTCCCAGTCGAGCACCGCAGACAATGAGCCATCGCTCAAAAACAGGCAGTTGTGTGGGCCAAAGTCACCGTGGACAACTCGCCCTTCACCCTGTTCCGGAATTTTTGCGGAGAGCAACTCGTGAAGACTGTGCGTTCGGGCATCGTCGTAGTCAGCATCACCAACTGATGCCGTCCACGATCCGTACCAAGTTTTTAACTGCCTGGCGACGTACCCATCAGGGCGGCCGAGGTCACCGAGTCCGACATCTTCGGGAGCGATTGAGTGCAAAGCCGCAAGAGTGTCGACAAAGGATTCACCGGCTCGCTTCCTCGCAGGCACATCAAGCAGCGCAGAAACTTCTTCGCCGGTGTACAACGCATTGCCGTCGACTTTACCCATGACGTAAAAATGGGCATCGCACAACGAACGGTCATCTTGATATGACACAGGCTCCGCAACGGGAACAGGTGTGGGCCAAAGCCCGTCGATGATGCGATATTCACGCCACATGTCGTGCGCTTTCGGGAGCAGTTCGCCCTGTGGGGGTCGTCGAATCACAAATTCGTTACCTTCTACGTCAACGATGAGGTAGGTGAGGTTCGAATGACCGCCCTCCAGTCGGGTCCATGTAAACGGACCGCTTGTGCCGCTGACCGATGGCAACCATGCGTCGATAGTTGCAACGTCGAAACCGGCAACCCCGTTATCCCCTGCTTCCATCACATGAGCGTGCCACGCGGCAGATGCTCGTAACGACCCCTAGGGTGTAGGAAGTGGACGGATTTCAAATTCAGGTGGGTGGTCGCACTCGGGCACTCGGGTGCCTAATTGCGGTGCTCCCGTTTCTCGCAATCTTTGGCATTGGGTTCGTTCTGTGGTTGTTCGCTCGAATGATTGGCGATGCAATTCTGCCGTCCGGGTCATCAGGTTTTTCTGAGGCTCTCGTTGGCATCGTGGTGATTTGGCTGCTGTTGAAGTTGAGGAGGAAAGTGAGGGCTCGCCGATTTGCAACCACACGTCAGAATGACAACCGACCAACTCCTCCGGGCGTCATCGACATCTAATTACGATCAGCAGCAAACTACGATTTGATCTATGGCGAAACGTAGTTGGGTCACTGTCATCATTTTTTGGTCGTTTGAAGACCGGGAGCGATTTGAGGCGATGGCCACCGAAATGGCCGCTGCAAGCCGTGCCGAACCCGGCACCCTCATGTACGACTGGTACGTGAATGAAGATGGTACGTCGGGCGTGTTGTTCGAACAATACGCATCGCAGAAGGCGTTAGGCGACCATGTCGCCGGTCCCGTCTTCACCGAGATTGCGCCCCGCTACCGTGGCGTTGCTCGAGCGCAGAAAGTCGAGATGTTTGGCGCAGACGGCATGGAGCGCGCTGATGTGCTTAAGGCAACTACCACATGGTGGGGTGAGCCTGTCGCCGCCGTAACCGACTGACGACGAGGTGGTGGCGAGGCGATTCTTCGCGTCCGAGTAGTCGACCTCGAACGACATACCATCGTCTCATGGCAGCACCACTTGACGACCTGACGTTTTATGACGACATCGAGGGTTACTGTTCGACGCTCAGTGTGGTCGCAGGGTCCTCGATCAGCGTTCACGTTTCAACGAAATCGTCAGAATTCACGCTCACCGTGGAGCGTTGGGGGGCGACACGTGAAGTGGTGTGGTCTTCCTCGAGCCCCATCGCCGGTGCCTATCACCCGGCTCCTGACGATTCCGACAGCCAGGGTTGCAACTGGCCCGTCAGTCTTGAGATTCCAACGACCGAGGATTGGAAAAGTGGCTTCCACCTCATCACGCTGACGGCTCTCGGTGCGCCAGAGGGCAAAAACATTGCCCACGCCGGCGTCGTCGTTCGCTCAACGCAACCTGCAGCGCGAACTCTTTTCGTACTTGGCACGAACACATGGAATGCATACAACACATGGGGAGGGTGTTCGCTCTACACAGGCGGCCACGAGGTGTCGTTCCGACGTCCGTTCGCGCGGGGTCTCCTGTGTCGAGAAGTGTCAGAGCGCGATGATCGAAAAGCCCGCCCTGTGCGGTGGAGTGAAGAACCCGATCCTGACGGCGAGATCTACCAGCACTATCGAGGCGAGCGTGCTCTCCCAGCTGCGATTGGTTCATCTGGATGGTTCATTCATGAGCGCCGTTTCGTCGAGTGGGCCGAGAATGCTGGTTATTCCTTCGATTACGCAATCTCGTCAGATGTGGATGAGGTCGATGGGCTTCTCGATGGCTATGACCTCGTGGTGTCAGTCGGTCACGACGAGTATTGGTCAGCCGGTCAACGAAACGCTCTTGAAGCGTTCATCGAACGCGGTGGCAACCTCACGAGTTTTTCAGGTAACACGATGTTCTGGCAGGTTCGTCTTACCGATATTGGGTCGATGATCTGTTATAAGTACAAAGGCCATACCGAGGACCCCGCACTCACCGACGGTCGCACCGATGAGATGTCGGGCATGTGGGCAGACCCACTGGTGAATCGTCCCGAAGCCGCCATTCTTGGGGCCGGAAGTGCATGGGGCTTATACCACCGCTTCGGTAATGCCATTGCGCGTGGCATCGGTGGATTCATCGTCTACCGAGATGACCACTGGCTACTTGAGGGCACCTCTTTGCGGTACGGCGACGTGCTCGGCGCTCGTGACGGCGTCGTTG
>DLTS01000051.1:42421-52666 GCA_002501485.1 Acidimicrobiaceae bacterium UBA7830 | reverse complement strand
GCGAAGGTGACGGGTCTGCGTCCTCGGGTGAAGACCGCAAGACGATCAACGTCTGAGATCTTCCGCTGATTGGCGCACTTGCCAATCACGATCGGTGAGAGCGGTATCGATTGCTGCTTCGATCTCCGGACCGGAAAATGGAGCGAGAGCGAGAACGGCCCGTCGCCGCACTGCGGGTTTATCTTCGCACGCGCCGAGGATTGCCGGCACTCCACGTTCGTCTCCGATCGCCCCGAGAGCGGCGGCGCCTGCCTCGCGAACAAGCTGGTCATCGTGGTCTGTCGTGAGTGAGATGATCGTCTGGAGCGTGTTGTCATCGACCTGTTCTCGTTCGCCGCACGCCCATACCGCCATTTCAACCACGACCGGTTCGAGGTCTACGAGTAGTGGGGCTAAATCGACTCCGGGATGGAGTGCTCCGAGTTCAGCGGCGCGACGGCGAACAAGTCGATCGTCGTCACACAACGTGAGCTCTAGATCGGCATCGGTAAGTGCCTGCATCCGATGCAGCGCCCCGAGAGCGAGTTCACGCACGACTGAGTCCTCGTGTTGAAGGAATGACCGAGCTTCAGATTCGTTTTGTTCGTAGCCGAACGCCACAACAGTTCGACGCAATGCGCGAAGGTCATCTGGGCCCATTTCAGCCCAGAAGATCCGTCAGTCGAATAACGCCTGCAATTGCGATGAAGGCGGTGAAGATGGCAACGACTGCACCAACGATGACAGAGATCACCCCGATGAGGCCGAGCGAAATGAGCCTGTGAAGCACTCCTGGCCGCCGGTACGGCGTGAGCGGCTGCTGCACGACTGGTACGCCGGTAGGTGTTCGACGCGTGCGTAAAGCCCCTGCTCGACGAGGTGAATCTGTTGAGGCTCTGGCAGTCTTTCTCCAACCGGCGAAGAGCAGTGCGAGCAACGCGCAACACAGCATGACAGCAGCGCGGCTTGTGAGCAGGTCGACAGTGAACGAAGAATCCATGGAAATCTCTGAATCAAATCTACTCCCACCGCCTGATGCAGAGCAGTCGTCGGCTGTCAAGGGAGTCGTTTATCGAACCGATGTGTTTCCTTCGCGCCGTCACCGAAAATGGGCAATTCCGCTAGCAGTTTTGTCGTGCTGTGCCGTTGCTGCGGTGGCAGTAACTGCGCTTGTCCCTTCATCGTTCATCGCTCGTGAGATGAATGAACGGCTTGGTGAATTGCAGCCTGCGCCGTATGCGAGAGTTCCGGGATCGGCTCAGCCCGTTGGTGATCGCTTGTCGGTGAGTGCCTTAGAAGAGAGCGATGAACCTCCACCAGAGGTATTTCCGACGATCGGCGACTTCATGCTGGTGACCATCACTGAACCCCCACAGTCGGTGTTGTCATGGTGGGTCGGTCGTGATGAGGGTGCGGTCGAGATGTTGACCGAAGAAGACAAGTTCGGTTTTCAGACAGCAGAGCAGCGGCGCGTGTTTTCTCTTGAACAGATGCGCACCGCAGAGGAAGTCGCTGAGTATGTCGCATTAAGTTGGCTTGGCTTCGATGGCGCGATCGTGCCCGGCGATGTACTCATTTCGGAGATTGCGTGTCTCGAATATTCAGAAGCCGGCGTGTGTCTTCGTCGGCCGCCGTCAGACGAGGTTCTCGATGCGGGTGACCGGTTGTTAGAAGCTGATGGTGTTGAGTTGACGAGTGTTGGTGACCTGACGAGCGCACTCGAGGGTAAGCAGCCAGGTGACACTATTACGTTGCTCGTTGAGCGACGAGGCGAAGGTGAATTTGAGGCCGATGTCGAACTCACCTCGTCACCGGACGATCCGAACCGAACGATTGTTGGTTTCTTACCGTTTGATACTCGCCGCGTTGAACTTCCGTTCGATATCAATATCGATACCGGTTCTATTGGGGGGCCCTCTGCAGGTCTTGCGTTCACGTTGACGGTCATTGATGGTCTTTCTGACGGCGAGTTGACAGGTGGTAATCGGGTCGCGGTGACCGGCACGATCGACCTTGACGGTTCCGTTGGAGCTATTGGTGGTCTTTCCCAAAAGGCATCAGCAGTTGAGCAAGCTGGTGTCGAATTATTCCTCGTTCCGACTCGGCAAGGTGATGCACAGCTTGCAGCAGCGAGAGCAGCTGCTCCAGATCTTGAGATTGTCGCAGTTGCAACATTGGACGAAGCCATCGACGTACTGGTGGCATTCGGTGGTGAGCGACCGACTCCGTCGCTGTAAAAAGTTTCTTTGGGTCACAGCGTCAGCCTTGCTGGGCTGTCTACTCTCAAGATATGGACGCGTCTTCCTCCAATCCTTCGTCCCCTGATTCGATTTCACAGGCCACATTTCCCGCTTCGCGAAAGGGTTTTGATCAAGAGAGGGTGAAGGCGTTTTTGATTGCAGTAGCAGCTGAAATGCAGGGCGTGATCGACGAGAATACCCGTCTTTCGAGTGAACTCGATGAGGCTCAGAAACGTGCTGTGAATCTTGCCGAGATGGATGATGAACTTTTGCAAGAATTGCTCGGCGAGGAGAAAGCTCGAACACTGGTGTCGGCCCGCGAAGAGACTCGCGTTGAGCGAGCCGAGATGCGAGCTCGTTTGCGCGAAATCGTTGAAGAGGCTGACCGCCATGTCGAACAAGCAAACCTCAAGATTACGCGTCTTCGTGAGTCGGCTCGCTTGTGGGCCGAAGAAACCGAATTGCATCAGCGTCGCCTCGCGGAACAGTTTGACCGCGCTCGGGCCTTGGCGGCGGACGTTGTTGCGATCCTTGACCCGCAGTCGATCGCCGATGATGTTGTGTCGATTGAGGAAATGCCGACTATGGCTTCAGACGCATTGAGCGATGTGTTCGACGGTCAGTCCGCCAATGACGTTGAATCTGCTGTTCCAGGCACTGAGTCATCATTTGACGAGAGTGCCGACGACGACAGCCCTTCAGCCGAAGTTGTTCCGTTGTTTCCAGGACGACGGACAGAGACTGATGACGAGCTCGATCCGGTTGGCGTCTCGACTCCACGGAGAGACGAGGTCATCGGCAGTGAGTTGGCAGGCGTTGTGCGCTCGGTGAAGAAGGCCTTTGCCGATGAACTCGATGTAGTGCTCGCCGCACTCGACAGCGACGATGAAAAGAAGCGGCGGACACCGCTTCCTGGTCCTGCGTCATACCGCAGGCGGCACGTGAAGTTGATGACTTCATCATTCACCGCCGTTGCAGAGGCGGGTGCGGCTGACCTGGGCGGAGATCTCGTTGATGTCGAGGCGGCATGTGCGGCTGCCATTGCAGTGGTTGACGATCAATTGCTCTCGTTTGTGCGTGGGCAAGTCATGCACGCAATTAAAGACCATGGCGATGATCAGCGCGCAATTGTTAAATCGGTAAGAGCGGCGTACCGAGAAGTGAAAGGTGAACGTGTCGAGTCTGCACTGTTTGCCGCGATGACCGCTGCCTACGAAACAGCTCAGCGATAATTGTCGTAGATATCGAGGTGAAATGGGTGGTCGGCGGTAACGATCGTCCTTGCGCCGAGTGCGAGGGCAATAACCTCGCTAACACGGTTGCTCCAGGTGACAGTTTTCGGACCGACCTTGAAAATCCCCTCGGACATCTTGGGTGTCAATGCGAACTCGCTCTCGTTGACGAGTAGCCTCTCAGGTGATGCGACCAGAGTCGGAAATCCCCCGCCCGTCAGCCCAACGACGGCTCAATGGCCGAGTGGCACTCATTGTTGTCGGAGCGGTGATGTTCTTTGTTCTCATTTTTGGGCGGGGTATTGCCTCGTTCTGGATCGACCTTCTATGGCACCGGGCCCTCGGACGGAGCGACATTTTCTGGGGCCAACTCACCGCCAAACTCACCATGTTTGCGGTTTGCCTTCTCGTGTTCTTGCTGCTCGGGTGGGTCAACCTATGGGTTGCCGACCGTACAGCCCCGGTTCGGTTGGAAAACAACGTTCCTCCGGTCGTGCAACGCTTTCATGAGGTGTTTGGTCGCCGCATGCGACTCGTCCGCTATGGGGTGGCGACTCTGCTCGGAATCCTGGTGTCGTTGCCAGCGACTCAGCAATGGGAGGACCTTCTCCTCTTTAGAAATTCACGGACTTTCGGAGTCACTGATCCGCAATTTGGAGCCGATGTCGGTTTCTACGTGTTCAGACTTCCGCTGATCAGTTTTTTGTCTGACTGGCTATTCGCCGCATTGCTCCTCATCATCGTTATTACGCTAATTACCCATGTGCTGAACGGCGCAGTGTTGTTTGCGGGAATGGTCCCAACCGTGCGGCAAGCGACCAAGGTGCATATGGCGGTTCTGCTCGCAATACTCGCCGTTCTTCGAGCGGGTGACTATTGGCTGGCTCGATTCGACCTCACCAATGAGACCCGTGGAGTTGTGCAAGGCGCAACGTACGCCGTTGTGAACGCAGAATTGCCAGCGTTGATGTTGCTTATACTGATCGCGCTCCTTACCGCAGTCCTGTTCCTTGTGACAATTCGGACCGACCGGTGGCGGTTCCCCTTGATCGCTTCAGTGCTCTGGTTAGTGGTGTCGATTGGCGGTGGGTCGGTGTATCCCTCATTGATTCAGTCACTTGTCGTTCGACCAAACCAAGCGGAGCGAGAACTTCCGTACATCGCTCGCAATGTTGACGCCACCCGCGCAGCTATGGCTCTTGACTCCGTCGTGACCGAGCCGATCCAGTTCAATGCACTCTCGGCTGCGGACATCGAGTCAGATACTCAGCCATTTGAGAATGTTCGTCTGCTGAGCCCTGGCCTCATGTTGTCTCGCTTTGCCATCGACCGAGGCGAGGTCGCAGGTTTGCAAGTCGACGATCTCGATGTCGACCGCTACGAACTCGATGGTGAACGTGAGCAGGTTTTGGTTGCGGCTCGCGAGCTTGACCTTGACGGAATCCCAAACCAGTCGTGGCAGGGTCGCCATCTCGTTTCTACCCGTGGGTGTGGGCTCGTGATGGCTCCCGTGAGCCAAGTGACGACGTCGCTGCGGCCCGATTACATAACGGTTGACCTCGATCGCCCTGAACTCTATTTCTCACCCTCGATGACCGATTATGCGGTTGCAAATACCTCGGTCACCGAAAGCGGATGCGGCGATCCGGGCGACTACTCCGGCACATCGGGAATTGAAATGTCGAGCATCTTCCGTCGTGCGGTGACTGCGCTGTCGTTCTTCGATTACAACTTGCTTGCGTCGGGTGCAGTGAATTCTGATTCACAGCTGTTGTTGATCCGCGACGTTCGAGATCGCGTCGAAAAATTGGCGCCTTTCCTTGATTATGACGGCGACCCATACCCGGTAGTTGTTGACGGGGGAGTGCAGTGGGTGATCGATGCATATACGTCGACCAATCAGTACCCGTACGCACAGAGCATCGGAAACGTTCAGCTCACGCGGTCGACAGGTCTTGCACGTGACGCGAATTATGTTCGTAACTCGGTGAAGGCAACTGTCGATGCGTACACCGGTGACGTGAAGTTCTACGTGCTCGATGGTGACGATCCGATTATCTCGGCATGGCAGGGAGCATTCTCCGACATGTTCATTCCGCTCGCAGAGATGCCGAACGAGTTGCGCAAGCACCTGCGGTACCCGGAGGATCTCTTCCGAGTTCAGACCGAGTTGTATTCGAAGTACCAAATCTCGGCTGAGAACTTCTTTCAGCGCACTGGCGCATGGTCGGTCTCTCAGGCGCCATCGGTTCAGCCACGCGCATTTACCGATGGGGTCGGCTCGACCGATGCGGCGGGTAGTGGCGAATTCGCAACTGAGCTCAACACCGAGCGCTTCGTTCCGTATTACACGCTGATGAGAAATCCGTCGACTGGCGAGAACGAGTTTGTGATCTTGCGTCCGTACGTTCCGTTCTCAACCGATGACGGCCGTACCGAACTTCAGGCGTATATCACGGCGTCGAGCGATCCTGACTCGTACGGTCGTCTCACGACCTACCTTGTCGATCAAGAACCGCTGCCGGCCGGCCCGTACCGCGTCGCGACTCAGGCCGAATCAGAGCAGCTCATCAGCCGAGAGATCACGCTGCAAGACAATGAAGAGTCGGGCACCGACGTTCTATTTGGAGACATGCAGATCGTGCCGGTCGCGGATGGCCTGGTGTACGTGCGACCGTTCTATGTGGCAATCGATGGCATCACCGAATACCGATTTGTCATCGTGTCAAACGAGAACCGAGCGACATTTGCCGCAACAATGTCGGATGCTCTAGCCGATCTGTTCCCTGGCCTCGACCTCGTCCTTCCAGAGCGCTCAGACACTGAGGAGACGACAAGTGAGTCAGATGTTCCGGCATCCGATGATGGCTCATCAACCAACGATGCCTCAATCGACCCGGCCAAACCGACTACTGATGAGCCAACGCTCACTGTGCCTGATTCGCCTGACGAGCGTGCGACAACCGCAGAGTTGCTCTTGCAAGCAGAATCCCTTTTCGCTGAAGCCGAGCAGTTGCTCCGCGACGGAGATCTCGGTGGGTACCAAGAAACGATTGTTCGTGCTGAGGCTTTCGTGCAGGCAGCGCTCGAGTCGTTGACTTCTGACGGCTGAGCCCTAAACAAAGTTCGCCTACTGGCGGAGTTGTTCGATGAGCACGGCGATATCTGTTCGAAATGCCGATTGGTACCGTGCTTGCTCATTGGCAAGGCGCATTTGGCCGCGGCGGATCTCGTCTAGTGCCCCGTTGACGATGCCGACTACATCGACTGGTTCTTGATCGCTAAAAGTTGCAAGCTCGGTTCCAAGTTCATCAAGTTGCCGGGCCAATTCGGTGCTCGTTGAAGTGATACGAGCATCGAGAGCATCGGTGCGTTCGACGATGTCGTTCAGCGTCTGCGCTGTTGCTGCTCGTTCATCTTCAAGAGTCTGCACGCGCGCACTGAGAGTTGCGATGAATTCGTCGAGTTGATTGAGGCGTTGTGAGGTTTGTTTACGAAAGCCGACCATGTGAGGTGTGTGAGTCGAGGGTGAATACTTCAGATGTACGGTAATCGTGAGTTGACGTACGCTGGTGGGATGCCAAAGGTTGCATCAAACGAAGTGGAACTTGAGTACGTCGATCGGGGTAACGGTGATCCGTTGCTGTTGGTGATGGGATTAGGCGGCCAACTCACAAGTTGGCCAGAGGGTTTCGTCGATGAACTTATCGCGCAGGGCTTCCGGGTTATTGCATTCGATAACCGTGACAGCGGTTTGTCGACCGAAATGACCGGGTCCGGACTGAAGCGTCGCGACATTTTGAAAGTGTTACTCCGGCGACCCGTGACATCGCCCTACAAACTGAATGATATGGCAGCTGATGCGATCGGATTACTCGATGCTCTTCATATCCGCCAGGCGCACATCGTGGGGGCATCGATGGGTGGGATGATTTCTCAGGAGATTGCCATCGGCTGGCCAGGTCGTGTGCAGTCGCTCACGTCGATTATGTCGAATACCGGTGATCGAAAGAACGGAATGATTGATCCGAAGCTGGCGCTGAAACTCCGTCGACAGGGCGACCCGAACCCAAATGACCGTGAAGCGATGATCGAACAGTCGGTTGAGTTGTGGAAGTGGATTTCTGGTCCAACATTCGATGAGGCTGAGGCACGCGAATTCACCGCAGCGGGTATTGACCGTGCGCTTCGTGTCGAAGGAATCGAGCGGCAGACAGCAGCAATTTTTGCCAGTCGTGATCGCACGGCCGCGCTTCGGCTTGTTCGAACACCAACTCTGGTGGTGCACGGCCTTGTCGACCCGCTCGTTCGTTCTTCTGGTGGTGAGGCAACGGCGCGAGCGATTCCAGATGCACGGTTGTTGATGTTTCCTGAAATGGGTCACGACCTTCCGGAATGCCGCTGGAAAGAGATCGCTGGTGCGATTCGGCAGAACGCTGATCGTGCCCCATTACCGGTCTAACAACCCAAGGCTTCGTTCGGGTTAGCGTTTCGTATGGATCGCATCGCCGCGACAATTGATGAACTTACTGCGGGGTTCATTTCTGGGGCTCTCAATTGTGACGGCGCAGTTCGCGACGTTTCCGCAACTCGCATAGGAACCGGCCAGGTCGCGTTAAGCCTTCGCCTCGACCTTGACCTTTCCGATGATGCTCCGCCCGATCTACCACAGGTGTTGGTGGCCAAGATCCCATCGCCTGACGCAGAAAGTCGAGAGGCAGCTCGAATGCATCTCACCTATCACAAAGAGGTTGGTTTTTACCGTGACCTCGCTGGTGTGGTGTCCGTGCCCCACCCGACGGTTCGCTATGCCGTCATTGATGCTGCGTCTGGTGACTTCACGCTCTTCATGCATCAGGCACACGGAGACGTTGGCGATCAACTTGCCGGTTGCTCACTTGCGGACGCCACCGCAATGGTCGATGCTGCGGTTGGCTTGCACGCCCCGACCTGGGGGCGGGCGAACGAACTCGCAAATGATGGGTGGCTTACGCTCCCTGACCCGTCAGGAGCATCGACGAGACAGGCGATCTACTCGATGCTGCTCCCAGGGTTTATCGATCGCTTCCAGCATCGACTTCCGACCGACGTGATGGATGCTGCTCGATGGTTGGGCGACAACCTTGAGCAGTTACTTGCGCTGTCTCGGTTGCCGTTGTGCGTTGTGCATGGCGATTACCGACTCGACAACATGCTGTTTGAGCGAACCGGACAATCGAGCGTGGTCACGGTGCTCGACTGGCAGACCGCAGCGTTCAGTCGAGGGCCAAATGACATCGCCTACTGCGTTGGCTCCGGCTTACAACTCGACGATCGACGTTCACACGAGTTGGCATTTGTGGAGCGTTATTGGGAAGGGCTCATCGGCGCTGGTGTCGACTGCACGCTCGACGACGTTCGACATGACTACACCATCGGAACGGTGAGCGGGCTCGGTATGGCGGTGATTGCGTCGCAGGTGGTGACCGCAACCGAACGTGGAGACGAGATGTTTGCGGTAATGGCCGAACGGCATGCTCAACAAATGATCGATAATGACGTGTTCGCCCTCGTACATGGAGGCTCGGAATGATTCACCCATACGATGATCTGCCATTGCACCAGTCGTCTGCGCCTCTGCTGCATCCGACGAGCGACTCTGTTGGTCTCTACGACCGCTATTTCTTCAACGGTTTTGATCGGAACGGTGAGGTCTTCTTCGCCGTCGCCCTCGGGGTATACCCGAATCGGCAGGTGATGGATGCGTCATTTTCCGTGGTGATCGATGGTGTTCAACACAACTGCCGTTCGTCACGGCGTTGCAGTTCTGATCGCACGGTGACAACCGTTGGGTCAATCGACGTTCAGGTTGTCGAGCCCATGTTGCGGCATCGGATTGTGATCGATGATCACCATGGCATCTCCGCTGATCTCACGATGCAAGTGGTATCGCTGGTTATTGAAGAACCGACGTTTGTTCGCCGTTTTGAGGGCCGGGTCATCATGGATTACACCCGCATCACTCAGTTTGTTGAGTGGTCTGGATGGATTGACTTCGACGGTACGCGCATTGCTTTAGACGATCTCGGTGTGGTGGAGGGTTGCCGAGATCGTTCGTGGGGCATCCGAGGAGGTTCACGTGGCCTCCCTGGGCCGGCGGTACCTCCGCAATTTTTTTGGACCTGGGCTCCGACGCTGTTTGACGATATGTGCACCCACCTTGCGGTGAACGAAGATGCGGAGGGTCGCTCCTGGCATAAGAGCTCAGCGGTGACGAAACGGTTTGCCGTCGGCTCTCATACGATTGACGACGTCACTAACGCGGCGGGGGTCGATCGCCCTGAATCGATGTCAACAGATCTTTCTTGGCAACGAGGAACTCGATGGGCGCAGTCGATGACAGCAACGATCGAGACCGCCATGGGAGAGCATCTTGTTGTGAACTACGAGCCAGTGCAGCGGTTTCAGATGAGCGGACTTGGCTACCTTCACCCCGAGTGGGGGCATGGCGATTGGCGTGGTGAGTTCGATGAGACCCGCGATTCGATTGTGCTTGCTGAGGTGAATCCGCTCGACCCAACCATGGTGCATGTCCAGCAGTTATGTCGGGTAACGGTGGGCGATCGCTTGGGCTGGGGCGTGTTAGAGCAGTTGGTGCTTGGTCCGCATGCGCCGAGCGAATTGACAGGGGTGCTCGATGGTGCGAGGTGACTTTCATTCGGTTGGTATCTGTCGACGATGTCCGTAGCATCGTGTTCGACTGATCGCCGCGGGGTGGAGCAGTCCGGTAGCTCGTCGGGCTCATAACCCGAAGG
>DLTS01000051.1:29221-42092 GCA_002501485.1 Acidimicrobiaceae bacterium UBA7830 | reverse complement strand
AGGTTCAAATCCTGCCCCCGCCACCATCTGAAGGACCCTTGCGAAAGCGAGGGTCCTTTCTGTTGACATGAGATGTTGCCGAAGGCAGTGTTCTCCGCTTGTTCATTTCTCAGAAACATCGTGTACACATTGTCCAACGCACTCTTTCCAGCGTTACCAACTTCACTTCTCTAAGGGGGAACTTATGTCATACCTATATTCAGTCCTCGGTTCCATTGGCAACGTTCAGGAGTTCGCTGCTGCGGGTTCAGGCTGGGCGGGTGATCGTATTAAGGAATTCGGCGCAACGTCCATCAACGCCAATCAGATCATCATGGGAGGCGAGCTCGCAGGAATGTGCATCGTTGGATTCGAATTTGAAACGATCGACGCAGCGATGGCAGGTCAAGCAGCGCTTTACCAGGATTCAGAAATAGTCCAAATGATGCGGGACACACAGGTCAGCGTGTCTCGCCGGATTCTCTTCCGGGTCCAAGGTGAGGTGGGCGAGCGCGAGGGAAAGTACGGATCAGTGATCTACATTGCCGGACGACCACTCGACGATGCGACTGCCGCCTCAAACTTGGAGCACAGTTGGAAAACAATGAGCGAGGGTGCGAACGGCATGATCGGCCTTCAGGCAGTTGCGGCTGGTCCTTCCCCCTTCCAAGGAACGGTTGTCACAGCAACTGATTCACTTGACGACCTTGTAGCCGCATCAGCCAAAAACTTTGCCGACCCTGAGATGGCGAAGCGCATAGGCGAACAAGGCTGGAGTGTCATCGGCCGTGTTCTCATGAACCGCCTCGTCTAGACGTCAACTAGCTCATTGTGGGTTGACCTCGTTAGCCGAGGTCAACCCACCGAGTTGTAACCTGGAGCGAAAGCAGTGATGAGTTCCTCGGCTCGGTCGAGGTCTTGCACCGGTACGATGAAATCGGTGACGCCACATTGTGAGGCAGTCTCGCTAATGGTTTGACGGCACGTCTCGGTATCGCCGACAACTCCAAAGCTGTCGAGCCACTCTTCTTGTACAAGATGAGCTGCCGATGGGGGGCCTCCATTAGCGAGAGCCGAGCGGAGAGCATTCAGCTGATCATCGCTAATACCTAATGCCTCGCATACGACTGGCGGAGAATCAACTAAGCGAAAGGTTAACTGAGCACGCATTTGCTGTAGTTCGTGCTCATCACGGGCAATTCCTGTTGACCATGCGATATGCCGTTCCTCCCCAGCGGCTGCATCACGAATCATCTTCACTTGGTCGTCGAGACCAGGGAGATACGGATAACTCAAATAGAACCCGTCTGAGATTCGACCGCCGAGGTTGGTCATGCGTGGCCCTCGACCAGCCATGATGATTTCGATATCTGGGCGGGCGTACCCTAAGCGGGCATTGTTTAGAGCGAAGGTTTCGCTCGTCATAGTGACCGTGTCGCCAGCAAATAGCCTTCGGATGGCGTTCACGGCGTCGGCCATCACTTGAAGTGGCCGGGTGCGTTCGACTGCGAGTGGCCCGAGGGCAAGAACGCCTCCGGCACCGACGCCGATGAAGGCTCGCCCATTGCTCAACTCGTCAATCGATGCAATAGCGGCTGCGGTCGAACCGGGATGTCGCACGTAAGGATTGGTGATTCCCGGACCGATCTTGATCGTTGATGTGCGTTCTGCGATCGCTGTAAGAGTGACAAACACATCACGCGTCATGACACCCTCGTCAAACAACCAGCAACGGTCGTACCCCATCCGCTCTGCGAGCACCGCAAGTTCGACAATCTCGCCAATGGGCGCTTTTGCCATGAGGTTTACTGACCAGTCCACAGGTAAATTCTGCCCGCTCTGCCGGTCTTCTCGAGTGATCGGTGCTTCAGTCGTTACAACACCGATCTGTCACACTACAGACATGGCGTTCAACCAGTCAGCTGGTCCTCCGGCAAGTGCTCGTCAGCTTGAACGACTTCTCGAATTACTTCAGAAAGCCGGCCACGACAATTTTCGATCTGCACGCGGCCCAATGGGGTTCACCCAGCGCCAGGGCAATGGCAAGTTCACCCGAGACGAGGCTGATGCTCTCATCGCCGAACTTGAAGGCAACGAGCACGACCCAACTGCACCCTCTCAACCTCAGTCATCGGCACGTCTGACAAATGACGAGCGTTCGGTGCAGTCGATGCCCAGCGGTGTATTGGCCGCTGAATTACAGCGTCGCGGTTGGATTGTGATGGAGCCGTGACCCGACCTCGAATCACAATTCTTCAGCCAACTAGGTTGAACCGATAGGAGGTCGCAATGACACAAGATCGAGCCGCAACCCGAGGCGATGACGCAATGCGTGCACTTGCCTCGACAATGGATGCGCCAGAATTCACATCGACGAGTTTTAACAAACTCAGAAAGCCATTATCGGAATGTCGTGTTGCGATTGTGACGAGCGCGTCACTCCACCGCCCTGACCAAGATCGTTTTGCGCAGGGTGACGCTGGTTTCCGTGCATTTAATCGTGATGACCGCAACCTCATCATGGGCCATTGGAGCCCAAACTTCGATCATTCGGGGTTCCACCTCGACCTCAACGTCGTCTACCCGATCGATCGCCTCGAAGAGCTCGCTGCAGACGGTGTGATCGGAGAAGTTGCGCCTCGGCATTTTGCATTCGCCGGTAATCAGCCCGACACGGTGAGTGAGATCAGACTCGATACGGGTCCTCAATGCGCAGTGCAACTCAACGCTGATGCAGTTGACGTTGTGCTACTCACCCCGGTTTGACCTCTCTGCACGCGTACCGTGAGTACGCTCGCCCATGTTTTTGAGGACACCGGAATTGCAACGATTGTTCTCGCCTCGATGGCTGACGTTGCGAAGAAGGTCGGCCCCCCCCGTGTGCTCGCCTGCGAATTCCCGTTAGGCCGTCCGCTCGGCAAACCCGGAGACGCCGCGTTCCAGCACCAGGTGTTGCAACAGGCGTTCAACCTTCTTGAGGCAGACGAACCCACCTTCGAGCATTTCCCTGAGGTCGTCGAATCAGACGAGATGCCGATGGCGTGCCCACTTCCTCCACGTGATGACCCGAATGCCCCACCAGCAGTCGACGAAGCCAGAGGGCTTATCTCGGCCTATCGACGTGCCGTTGAGCGTAAAGGTGTCACCGCAGTCGGTCGAGCTATCGAACCCGAGCAGATTCCTGCGGCCCTCGACACTCTTCACCAGTGGGCACAGGGTGCCGCATGGAAAGAGGTCAAACTCCCTGGCAAGAACACCGTCGCGGTATGCCATGACATTCGTGCGTATTATCTCGAAGCAGCGCTCGAACTGGTCGGCGATCTTGCCCCCGGAAGCCGTTCGTTCGATGCATGGTTCTACGAGGTCACCGAGGCGGGAAAGACCATCCTTGAGGCACGGCGTTCTCTCAAAGAGCAAGAGGCTCCGTTCCCGTTCTGGTTCTACATGGTTGCCGGCCACCTCGAGTGACCACAGCTCACCCTTGTTCGGTGATCGTCAGCCGAGTCCGCGGTTGTCTTGCTTGAGCGCAGTATCAATACTCAGCGCGCTGGCAACTACCAACGAGTTCAGCGGCTCGGGTGCGCGTTCTGAAATTTGCAAGACGTAATTGTCAGCCGTTGTGAACATGGTTTTCGCAAGGCCCTCCCACGTCTTTGTCACCCGTGCGATCTCGCGATCCGCGGCATCGGTAATCGAGAAATTCCATGCCCGCCAGTTCTCCGCCTTGATTGAACCGAGACGCTCACCACCAACTTCGAGTGCAAAATTGATTTTCCCAATGGCATTCTGCTGAACGATGCGACCAAGTTCGACATCGTTGCCATCGCTCACAATCACTGTCGACTTCACGATTTTTCCTGGGCGGGTCAGCCGAAGGATGACGCGCCCATCAGAGTCCGTGATGTCGAGACGGGTCTTAAGAAACTGGTCGAGACTCGATACGAGACGGAGTACTTTTCGAGCGGTCGACTGACCGACCTGATTGACAACTGCGATTGCCGTTCCGTGCTGGTCGAACACGGTGTACTGGTTCGAGAGCTCGATGAGTTTCGCTTTCTGATTGACGACGAGAATCGGCTCGGTGAGGATGCCCCCACCCCCGCCCTCGATAGTTCCTTCGATGCCAACCCCTCGACGGCCACCTCCATGCAACTGCTCATCGACTTTCGAACCCTCGTCGCCGATCGTGAGGCCGGCATCGAGTCGGTCGAGGCCGCTTGGCGCTGACTGTTCGGTTTGCGGAGCGCTTGCGGCTGCGATGTCATCCGTGCCCTGAATGCCGTCATCTGAGACATGTGATGTCCACGCATTTCCATCCCAATAACGGTGTTGATGTCGTCCCGTGGGGTCGTCGTACCAATTTGCAGGAGAATTTGTCATGACGTCCACAGTACTCTCTCGAAAATATGTCGTGATTGGCTCCGGCGAAATTGCATTGCAACCAAATGGCTAATGTCGAGACATGTCAGTGCCATCGCATGCATTTGGTCCAACCGAAATCGATCTGCGTGATCTCACCATCGGAGACTTGCTTCGCGAGGCGGTGAGGGAAGTTCCTGAGCAGGTTGCGCTTATCGCTGGTCTGCCAGACCCGAATGATCGTCGCCAGTGGACGTACCGTGAATTACTGCTGGAGGCCGAGGCAGTCGCCCGTGCCCTCACCACTCGATTTGAGCGTGGCGAACGCGTTGCGCTGTGGGCGCCGAACCTCCCAGAGTGGATGGTGCTCGAATTTGCCTGCGCGATGGCGGGCGTCATCCTCGTCACCGTCAACCCGGCGCTGCAAGCAAGCGAAGTCGAATATGTGCTCAACCAGTCGCGTTCGGCTGGGCTCATCGTCGCAACAAACCACCGTGGCAATCCGATGCGAAAGATTGCCGACGAGATCGCGCCAAACTGCTCAGAACTTCGAGTCATCCTTGCAACGGAGGATGTGCTTGAACTGGGCCAAGCAGCAGACCCTGATATCGAACTCCCCGAGGTCAGGCCAGACGATGCGGTCATGATTCAGTACACGTCTGGAACCACCGGATTCCCGAAGGGTGCACTACTGCGCAACCGAGCCCTCGTGAACAATGCAACGCACACCGCTGACCGCATGGGAGTGCCCGAGGGTGGAACGTGGGTGTGCCCGATGCCGCTTTTCCACACCGGTGGATGTGTTCTCGGCGTGCTGTCTGCAGTATCGAAGAAGTGCACCCTCGTGTTGCTTGAGGCCTTCGACCCCTCGTTGGTGTTGGAACTGATCGAGGAATATGAGGGCTCGGCGATGCTTGCGGTACCGACGATGTTGATTTCGATGCTCGAACATCCTGAGTACCCAAACCGCGACATCACGTCGCTTGAGGCGGTTTGCTCTGGTGGATCCACTGTGCCGGCACCTCTTGTCGAGCGAATTGAGAAAGAAACTGGTGCGGCGTTCACCATCGTGTTCGGCCAGACCGAATGTTCGCCGGTGGCATCGATGACTTCGCCGCAGGACACAACAATTGACAAAACGCTCACGCTCGGCAGCCCGATGCCTCACACCGAAGTGAAAATCATTGATTCTGAGACCGGCGACATTGTCCCCTGTGGTGAACCCGGCGAGTACCTCACTCGCGGTTACCACGTGATGATGGAGTACTTTGACATGCCGGAAGCTACCGCCGCTGCGATCGACGATGAGGGCTGGTTGCACACCGGCGATCTCTGCATGATGGATGAGCGCGGCTATACCCGTATCGAAGGTCGCCTCAAAGACATGATTATTCGTGGTGGTGAAAATATCTATCCGCGCGAAATTGAAGATGTGTTGTTCGAGCACGACAGCATCGCAGAGGTCGCCGTCATCGGTTTGCCTGATGAGAAATGGGGCGAGACCGTTGCAGCGGTCTTGAGGCCGGCTCCCGGTGCGACCCTTCGGCGTCAGGAGTTGTTCGATTACGTTCGCAGTTCAATCGCTCCGCACAAAACGCCGCGTGACTGGTTCGTCGTCGACGAGTTCCCGCTGACCGGCAGTGGGAAGATCCAGAAGTTCAAATTGCAGAAGATGTCTGCAGATGATGGACTCACCCCGCTTGACTAAATCTGATCGTTAGCGAGGCGGCATCCTGATGGCACCGTCAAGTCTGATGTTCTGGCCGTTGAAATAGGTGTTCCGAACAAACTCGAGTACGAGTGACCCAAATTCTTCGGGCTTGCCGAGGCGTTTAGGAAATGGCACCGAGGCGCTGAGGTTCTCCAGCACCTTCGGTGGAACGCCGAGCATTGGTGGCGTCGACATGATGCCCGGCATGATCGAGTTGCAGCGCACGCCCTGATCCATTAGGTCACGGGCGATCGGGAGGACGAGTCCATTCACCCCCGCCTTGCATGACCCGTACGCGACTTGTCCAACCTGTGCGTCTTGAGCAGCAACCGATGCGGTCAAGGTGATGACCCCCCGCTCGCCGTCCTCAAGTGGTTCGAGATTTTCGATCATGCCGAGCGCAGAAAGCGACGCCATGCGATAACTCGCAACAAGGATTCCCATTGCCGAGAACGCGTAATCTTCGGTCGACATTCGCTTCCAGCCACCGGTTTCGCGATCGCGACCCACGGTCTTTCCACCTTTTGTTGTCATCGCGCAGTGAACAAGAATTCGTTCTTGGCCGAAGGCCTCACGAGATTCGGCGAACCCGTCGAGCACGCTGTCTTCGCTCGTGACATCAACTCGACAGAATTGTCCACCGATATCTGTTGCGACGGCGCGCCCGGCCTCTTCGTTGAGGTCGAACACCGAGACCTGTGCTCCGGCATCGGCAAGGGCATAGGCGCTGGCGCGGCCCAAACCTGATGCTGCTCCGGTGACAATGGCGTGAGTGACTCCTGATTCGATCTGCATGTTTGCCTCCTTCTGCTTGCGAACGTACCGACAGGCCGGTGTCTGAGAAGAGACGGAAGGCGGAACCTACAATTCGATGAGATTCTTTGCCCAGTCGCCACTGGATCGACCTTGGCGACATTTCCTATGAAGGAGAGAACATGAGGATTGCAAACTCAGCAGGACGAGCGGTCATCGTGATCGGTGAGAGGGTGGTCGACATCGCAACAGCATCCGAGGGCTGTTTCGGCCCCGACATGATGTCGGTGTTCGACAACTGGGTTGAGTTTTGTGCCTTTGCGGCGAACATCAATGAGGGAACAGACGCTCTCGACATGAGCTCGTTGCAACGACCCGTTTCGGCTCCCCGTCAAGTCTTCGCTATCGGTCTTAACTACCGCCAGCATGCAGAAGAGGCGGGCATGGAGGTCCCGGAGGTTCCTGCGACCTTCACAAAGTTTGCGTCGTCGCTGTCGGGGCCGTTCGATGACATCCCGATCGTTGGTACTTCGGTTGACTGGGAAGTTGAACTGGTTGCCGTTGTTGGCAGACAAGCCGACAACGTGTTGGTTGATGAGGCGTGGTCGTATATCGCTGGGCTCACCGTCGGCCAAGACATCAGTGATCGCGAACTCCAAATGGCTGCAGGCCGACAGTTCTCGCTCGGAAAATCGCGCCGTGGGTTTGGCCCGATGGGACCGTGGATCGTCACTCCAGACGAATTCGCGAACCCAAACGATCTCGCTCTGGGCTGTTCGATTGATGGAGAAGTTGTGCAAGATGCCCGCTCAAGCGACCTCATCTTTAATATCCCGACCTTGATTGCCGAGCTTTCCTCGGTGCTCACCCTCTATCCGGGTGATGTCATCTTCACTGGGACCCCTAGTGGAGTGGGAATGGCGCATACACCTCCACGTGCTCTCGCTCCAGGCAATGTGATTGAGACCTGGGTGGAAGGCATCGGAACGATGCGCAATACCTGTGTGTGACCGACCCCTCTGACTCCGGGATCGCCCCGTACGGCCTGCGAGCATGAGGAATGCCAAAACTCACCACTCAAGAGGTTGAAGACTTCCTCTCAGAGCCCGGGCATCTCGCTCGCATCGGAACTGTCGATGACGACGGCATGCCGCGAGTCGTTCCTCTGTGGTTCGTCATCAATGACTCTCAACTGCTGTTCACTCCGAGAACCCCTGCGCTCATCTGGAAAAACCTCCAACGTGACCCTCGTGTCGGAATTTCCATTGACGAAGAAGCACACCCGTGGAGAAAGCTGACAGTTCAGGGGGCGACAATGGTGGTGCATGAGCCAGGAAATGACGACGAGTGGCGAGATCTTTACCGGGCCATCGCTCGCCGTTATGTTCCCGAGGGTGCTGCCGATGACTACGTCAATGGCACCGATGATCAACCCCGAGCGTTGTGTGCAGTTGATCTTTCGGCAGCATCGACCAAAGTGACGACCTGGCGAATGCCCCGCCGAGGCGAAGATATTCGTGGTGTGTGGCACCAGCGGTATTACGCCCCGGGTACCAAGTGGTCTGACGATTAGTCCGTCCGCCTCTTGTGCACCTACCTAACGTTTGTTAGGTTCGCGGAGGTGCGACGATCACGCGAAACCCCAACAGGCCGGCAACGCGTGCTTGATGCTGCCGCAGAACGGCTCGTCGCTCAGGGCTACACCGCAACAACACTGCGAGAAATCGCCGCCGATATCGGCATCAAAGCAGGCTCGATCTATCACCACTTTGAGTCGAAAGAAGATCTCTTCATTGAGGTATTCAGCAGGGGTATCGAAGTGATGGTCGATGCCTTCGGAGAGGTCGATATAGCGATGAACGGCTGTGATTCCGAGTCAGATCGACTCGAGGCTCACGTCCGGGCGCACCTTGGTGCCCTCTTTGAACATGGCTCGTTCACGGCGGCCCACGTCACTGCCTTCTTCACTGCACCAGAGGAACTCCGTTCCGCGATCGTGCCCCTTCGAGACGACTACGAGCACAGATGGAATGCATTGCTTGCAGATGTGCTCCCCGAACTTGATTCAGCACGACTTCCCATCGCCCGTCTCTTCCTTTTTGGAGCAATGAACACGACGATCGAATGGTTCGATCTGAGCGGCGATCTCAGTCTCGATGGCCTTGCCAATCTCATCACCGTCCAATTCCTCGAGGGCGTTCACGCCCTCAACCTGCAACGGAGCACACGATGACGTTCCAGACCATTCAAACCCGAATCGATTCGACAAGCGAACTCTTTGCGACGAACACCACGGCATATCAAGAGCTGGTAGCGACCTTGCGTGAGCGCCAACAGATCGCAATCGGCGGTGGTCACGGGCGAGAAAAGTCGATTGACCGACACCATGCTCGAGGAAAGGTCATGGCTCGCGATCGCATCGATCTCGTCACCGACGACAACACGCCATTTCTTGAGTTCTCCACTCTCGCAGCTTGGGGGCAATACAACGACGAGGCTCCGGGAGCCGGCATCGTTACCGGCATCGGCGTCGTTCATGGCGTGCCGTGGGTATTTATCGCAAATGATGCAACGATCAAGGGCGGCTCACTCTTACCGGTGTCGATTAAGAAGCACGTTCGAGCCCAAGACATTGCCGCTGAAAGTGGCCTCGGAGTGATCTACCTCGTCGACTCCGGTGGAGCATTCCTTCCGTTACAAGACGAGATCTTTCCGGATCGTGACCATTTCGGCGGCAGCTTTCACCGACAGGCCCGAATGTCAGCCCGCGGTCTTCCACAGCTCTCCGTCGTGCTCGGTGGCTGTACTGCAGGCGGAGCGTATGTGCCAGCCCTCAGTGATGAAGTCATCATGGTCGAAGGCATTGGCCGCATCTTCTTGGGCGGCCCACCAATCGTGAAAGCCGCTCTTGGTGAAATCATCGACCCAGATGACCTTGGCGGCGCAGTGAAACACACTCGTGTCTCAGGAGTGAGTGACAACATCGTGTCAACCGAGCATGAGGCCTACGCCCGGCTCCGTGAAATTTGCGCAACAACCAACCGTCGTCGAGTCGACCACGACGGCGGATGGCTCGAGCGAACCGAAGTTGAACCACCGGCCTACCCGGCTGATGACATTTACGGCATCATCAATGACGACAGCCGCATCCCCTTCGATGCAACCGAGATCATCGCTCGTCTTGTCGACGGATCACGGTTTGCAACGTTCAAACCCGAATGGGGAACATCGATTATCACCGGGTTTGCCCGCATTCACGGGTACCTCGTTGGAGTCATCGCAAACAACGGCATCATCTTCTCTGAGGCTGCCCTCAAGGCAACACATTTCATCGAACTCTGTGAGCAGCGCCGCATTCCTCTGCTCTTCTTGCAAAACACCACCGGATACATGGTCGGTGACGACGCAGAAGCAAGCGGCATTGCGAAGCACGGCGCAAAGATGGTGGCAGCTGTCGCCAATGCGACGGTTCCGAAATACACAGTGCTCATCGGTGGAAGTTACGGGGCCGGCAACTATGGCATGTGTGGCCGTGGTTTCGACCCGAGGTTTCTCTTCGCTTGGCCAAACTCTCGCATCGCCACGATGGCCGCCGACACCGCCGAAACAGTGCTTGTCGATATTCGCCGCGCCGGGCTTAAAGCTGATGAGACCTCCGAAGAACAGATCGCCGAAATTGCCCGCACCATCCGAGAACAGTACGAGACGCAAAGTGACCCGTATTACGCAACGAGCCGCTTGTGGGATGACGGGCTGATCGATCCGGTGCACACGAGAGACATTCTCGGCCTCTGTCTCTCACTCGCCGCACGACAAGACGAACCGGCCGCAGGCCCGGGCATCGTGTACAGGATGTGAGGAAAGGACCATGAAGATCCTCATTGCAAACCGCGGAGAAATCGCACTCCGCATCGCCCGCACCGCACAGCGGCTCGGGCATGGAGTTGTCGGTGTGACCACCGATGTCGACAGTGCCTCTCAACACGCCATCAACCTCAATGCCATCACCGTGCCGTCGTATCTCGATGGAGCAGCGATCATTTCGGCTGCCCGTGAATCTGAATGTGACGCCATCCACCCCGGATACGGATTTCTCTCCGAGAACGCATCATTTGCAAAAGACGTTGCTGAGGCAGACCTCATCTGGATCGGCCCGAACGCAGATGTCATAAATTCGATGGGCTCCAAGATCAATGCGCGAGCGATTGCAGAATCTGCGGGAGTGCCGCTCATTCCCGGCTATTCAGACTCACAGGCCGAAGATGACCTTCGTGGTGCTGCCGACAACATCGGCTACCCCGTGCTCATCAAAGCCTCTGCTGGTGGTGGAGGGCGTGGAATCCGAATCGTTGAATCGCCTGACCAATTTGCGATCGCTCTCGACGAAGCGCGAACCGAAGCAGAGCGGGCGTTCGGCGACGGCAGTGTCATCGTCGAACGGTACGTGCAGCAACCGAGGCATGTGGAGGTGCAACTTATCGGTGACCGTCACGGTCGTGTTGAGCACCTCGGCACTAGGGAATGCTCGGTGCAACGCCGCTATCAGAAACTGTTTGAGGAGGCACCGGCCCCCAAGCTTTCGGATACCACGCGCAATGGTCTTCACGATGCTGCCGTTCGACTCGGTACAACCGTCGGTTACGACTCGGCGGGAACCGTTGAGTTCGTTGTTGATGGCACGACCGGAGAGTTTTTCTTTCTTGAAATGAACACCCGACTGCAAGTTGAGCATCCGGTAACCGAAGCGATCACTGGCCTTGACCTCGTCGAACTCATGATCTCCGTTGCTAGCGATGAACCACTGCCCGACGACCTTGACGATGTGACGTTTACCGGTCATGCCTGCGAGGCTCGTATCGCAGCAGAGGATGCAAGCCAAGGTTTTATGCCATCTATCGGCCTCATCGACATTCTCGAAGTGCCGTCGAACGTGCGTTGGGATTCAGGGGTCGTGGCAGGAAGCACCATCACCCCGCATTTCGACTCGATGATCGCAAAGCTCATCGTGTCGAGCCATGACCGGCCATCTGCTCTTGCCGCAATGCGTTCGGCGCTCGACGAACTGCTCATTGCGGGGGTAACTACCACTGCAGGATTTCACCGATGGCTCCTCGATCGTGAAGAACTCATCGATGCCTCAGTCACCACAAGACTGCTCGACGCGATCGAGATGCCACAGCCGCCCGCCCTCGAGACTGAACTCGCAGCGGCGCTATGGCGTAAACACCGCCAACGTGAATCCACGAGCGTGTGGACCGACATTGGTTCGTTACCGATGACCCCTCACCGTCATCAACGCTCGATCGGGCTTCAATCAGCCGACGGTGAAATCCATGAGATCACCGACAGCAGCAACGCAAAGGGAAGTGAGGGAGTGCGAAGCCTGGTCGATGGCCCACGCCAGCGTGTTGCCATCAATGTCGCTGGCCATACCCAAGCATTTACCGTCGTGCCGCGTACCGAACGTTGGGCGGCAGATCCATCTGGGCGTTCGTCGGGCGGTGACGCACTCGTCTCACCATTCCCGGCAGTTGTCGCAGAAGTGCGTGTGAGTTCTGGCGACGAACTCAAAGGAGGCGACGTTGCGATCGTCATCGAGGCGATGAAGATGCTGCACTCAGTGACCGCAAGCGGTGCAGCAACTGTCAGCGAAGTTCTTGTCGCTGTCGGTGATCAAGTCGCCGGCGGTCAAGAACTCATCAGATTGACCAGTGATACCGAATGAAAAACATCAAAGAAAGGACAGCGCAATGACCCATAGAAACATCTACATGACCGACGAACTCCAGGCGATCTATGACCAGACCGTTGAGTTTGTGCAACGTGAGGTCACGCCACATGGCGAGCAATGGGAACTTGACGGAAAGATTCCTCGCGAGGTCCACAAGAAAATGGGTGAACTTGGCATGTTCGGTCTCCGCGTTCCCGTCGAACATGGTGGGTTAGGACTCGGAATGTTGGCCTCAGCAACGTTTTCTGAGGCACTTGGTGCATCGACCTTCGGTGGCTTTGACGTGAGCGTTCTCGTGCACACCGATATGGCGGGGCCACACCTCATCAATTCAGGAA
>DLTS01000051.1:0-28901 GCA_002501485.1 Acidimicrobiaceae bacterium UBA7830 | reverse complement strand
CATCAATTCAGGAACGAAAGAGCAACTCGATCAGTGGCTGCCCGGCCTGTTGTCGGGAGACACGATCCTTTCGATCGGTGTGTCTGAACCTGACGCCGGCAGCGACGTGGCCGGTATGCGCACCACGGCGGTGCGTGATGGTGATGGATGGCGAATCAATGGAACCAAGACCTACATCACAAACGCGGTGTACGGAAACATGACCATCGTTGCGGCTCGCACCAGCACCGAGAACCGCTACGGCATCACTATGTTCCTCGTCCCAGCGGGCACGGAAGGCTTCTCGGTTGCGAAGAAACTCGACAAACACGGATGGCGTTGCTCTGACACCGCCGAACTCGTGTTTGACAACGTGTGGGTTGCTGACGATCAAGTCCTCGGCACTGTTGATCGCGGCTTCTACGAGACGATGCGTAACTTCCAAAACGAGCGCATGGTGCTCGTTGGAATGGGCGTCGGAGCAGCCCAGGTTGCACTCGATCAGACACTTGAACATGTGCAGCACCGACCAGCATTCGGCGGTCACCTCTGGGACCTTGGAGCTATTCGCCAGCGGCTTGCGATGCGCCAAGCAGAACTCGACGCGGTTCGAGCTTCGATGTACCACGCAGCATGGATTGGAGACGTCGGCGAAGACAACGTCAAAGAGATGTCAGGGGTCAAGGCCTACGGAGCTGAGGTCATCAACAACATCATGTACGACTGCGTGCAATTCCACGGCGGCATGGGTTACATGCGAGAAACCCCGGTTGAGCGAATGAGCCGAGATGCCCGCATTTTGCCAATTGGTGGTGGCGCAACTGAGGTCATGCTCGAAGAGGTCGCGAAACGATCGGTGATTGCGTGAACGAAATCGGTCGACTTCGGTCACTGTTGTTCGCGCCCGCAGTCCGGCCCGACTTCATCGCGAAGTTGCCCGAACGTGGAGCCGATGCAGTGGTCGTCGACTGCGAAGACGCGACGCCGGCTGGCGCGAAAGACCTTGCGCGCCAACATGTTCGTGATCACGTTCCGGCTCTTGCCGAAAAATGCAAGGTGACGGTCCGAGTCAATGCGGTTGCGAGCGAATGGTTCGCTGATGACATCAACGATGGTGTCGTGCCGGAAGTCGCGGCAATCGTCGTACCAAAAATTGACAGTGTTGACGCTCTAAACACGGTCAGCGCTGCTCTCGAAGGGAATGGCCTTGGCCACATCGGGGTCATCGCCGGAATCGAAACCGGTCTTGGGGTTGCCGATGCACGACCACTCCTCGCTCATGAGCGTGTCGTCGCTGCGTATTTCGGCGCTGAAGATTTCATCGCCGATATGGGTGGTATCCGCACAGCCTCTAATGAAGAAGTGTTGTATGCGAGAAGTGCGGTCGCTCTTGCTGCTCGACTCGGCGGTGTACCGCTTCTCGATCAAGTGGTGACTGACTTTCGAGATGATGATCGTTTCATCGCTGAATGCGAGCAGGCCCGAGCGATCGGTTATTCGGGCAAGCTGTGTATCCATCCCGGTCAGGTCGCTCTCGCAAACGCTGCATTCATCCCCTCTGCCGACGAGGTCGACCGTGCTCGGCGTCTCCTGGAGGTCTATGAGAACGCAATCTCCGAGGGACTTGCGGCAATCGATTTCGAAGGTCAGATGGTCGATGAACCACTGGCAGTCCAAGCACGTCGCATCATTGCAACAGGTGACGAATAGGAGAATGAACGATGGCTGAGATCATCCCCAAAGGAATGTGGTTCGAAGAACTCACCCCCGGGCTCGTGGTGCAACACGCACTTCGACGCACGGTAACCGAAGCAGACAACGTGCAGTTCACGGTCGCAACGATGAATCCTGCTCCGCTCCACCTCGACTTTGCCTATGCGGAGACGACTCAATTTGGCCGCCCGCTTGTGAATTCAATGTTCACGATCGCCCTCATCGTTGGGTTGTCGGTGCATGAACTCACCCATGGAACAACGGTGGCAAATCTTGGGTTCGAGAAAGTGAACTTCCCGGCACCGGTCTTTCACGGTGACACCATTCGAGTCGAATCTGAAGTGCTTGAGGCGCGACCCTCAAAGTCACTAGATGACCGAGGCATCGTCACCCTTGAACACCGTGGTTTCAATCAAGACGACGTACTCGTGTGTACTGCCGTACGACAGGCGATGATGCATCGTCGTCCTGCGTGAGGCGTAGCTCAGTCTGAAGCCTTCACCGATGCGAGGCTTGCATGAGTGCCATCGGGCAGTGCCGGCAATCGAAGCGTCAACATCCAGGTGAGCACCACAAATACTGCGCACCCAACCAGGGTGGCGGTGAGGCCGCCTGCTAGAAAGAGCAGCCCTGAGAGCAGGGTTCCAACCAATCGGCCTGCAGCATTTGCTGAGTAGTAGAAGCCAACGTCGAGAGCGACGCCGTCATCGTTTGAGTAGGCAAGCACTAGAAACGAGTGCAGTGCGGAGTTCATTGCGAAGACGATTCCGAACACGATGAGACCGATGACCACCACCCACGTCCGCGCAACATCAATTGCGACGAGCACGGCAAGAGCGGTAGCGGTGACACCGAGAATGAACCCCCATTGACGGGTTGCGAGCACTTCATCGGTGGAGTTGCCGTTTCGTGTCAGTAACCGGGGGGCTGACGACTGAACGACGCCATAGCCGATCACCCACAAGGCGAGAAACGCACCGACCGCTTCATGCGCCCAGTCGAGCTCGTTGGCGAGAAATACGGGAAGAGCAACGACGAACCAGATATCGCGGGAGCCGAAGAGGAAGAATCTTGCTGCCGAGAGTCGATTGATCTCTGACGACTTCGACAGTATCGACCGAAGCGGCGCCTTCTTTTTGGCCTTCCCGATATCGGCATTCAAAAAGAGCAGAAGTGCAACGACGGTGATCGCCAGCGCCCCCGCCATTGACCACAGGGTGGCCACGAAGCCGATCCACGACAGCAATCCTGCGCCGATGAAGAAGCCGACACCTTTCAGCGCATTTTTTGACCCGGTGAGAATTGCAACGAGTCTGAAGAGCCCGCCATCACCGGCAACTGCTTTTACCGCACTCTTCGAAGACATTTTCGTGAGATCTTTCGCTACACCAGACAGTGCCTGCAACGCCATGACGAACGTGACGGCGAACCACACAGGCCAATCGTCAGAGAGGAAACTTAAGGCGGTGAGAGAGACGATCTGGGTGACAAGACCTGCAGTGAGGGTGATGTTGAGACCCCGTCGAGAACCGACCCAACCACCAAGCAGATTGGTGAGAACGCCCATGAATTCGTAGGCGAGGAATAAGAACGCAATTTCAACCGCTGAATATCCAAGATCATTGAAATGCAACAGCACCAACATTCGAAGAGCGCCATCGGTCAAGGTAAATACCCAGTAGCCCGCAGTGACGAGAATGTAATTGCGAAGGTTCATGTATGGATTGCTGCCCGCTGAACAAGCTCAACGAGTCGATGTGCGTAGCCGAATTCGTTGTCGTACCAGACGAGTACCTTCACGAACCGGCCATCGACCACCATCGTTGACTGGGCATCGACAATTCCCGACCGCGGGTCGTTGACATAGTCGGCGGAGACCAGTGGTTTTGTCTCGAACCCGAGCACACCAGCGAGTGGACCTTCGGCCGCTGATCGAAGAATGTCATTAACCTCATCGATTGACGTTTTGCGCTCCATCGATACCGAAAGGTCGGTGAGTGACGCGTTGAGCATCGGTACTCGCACCGCAACTCCGTCGAGGCGGCCGGCGAGTTCAGGCACGATCATCGTGACCGCCGTCGCTGAGCCGGTGGTCGTCGGAATGAGACTGTTGAGTGCAGAGCGTGCACGACGTAAATCTTTGTGAGGGGCATCAACAATGACCTGGGTGTTGGTGACGTCGTGGATCGTGGTGAGCGTTCCGCGTTCGATGCCAATTGCTTTATGCAGAGTCTTGACCACTGGTGCAATCGAGTTGGTGGTGCAGCTCGCTGCTGTGGCGATGGGGTAGGTCGTTGGCGAGTACAGATCGTCGTTACAGCCAATGACGACGTTGAGCACAGCATCATCTTTGACCGGCGCAGCAACAATGACCGAAGCTGCGCCGTTGTCCAGATGAGGCTGAAGGGTGTCAATGGTTTTGAATTTGCCGGAGGCCTCGATGACAATGTCGACACCGGCTGCAGACCAGTCGATGTCTGCTGGTGTTGAGGCACGAGAAAATGTGACGTCAGTTCCATCGATTGACATTGCCTCGCCGTTGGAGCTGACCACTCCCGGGTACCTGCCGTGCACGGTGTCAAACTCAAAGAGATGGGCTGCTGTTGCTAAATCTGCGTTCAGATCGTTGACGTGAGCGAGTTCTAACGATCGGTGATTGCGAAGCGCCCGAGCGGCGAGCCTTCCGATGCGTCCGAATCCATTGATGCCGACTCGAGTCATAGGGTCATGAAATCATGGCGCCGAGTTGAACTCAACTCGTTGCGGGTGAACTGCAGGTGAATTTCTGGGGAGTTCATACCTTGTAGACGAGTGTTCCGGTTGCGCATACCTTGCCCGACTGGGCTCCTGTGACTTCGGCGGAACAGAAAATGATGGAGCGCCCCTGTCGGGTAATCCATCCTTCACACATTGCGTCCTCATCGCTGATTGCGCCCATGTAATTAATGTTCATTGAAATCGTCACCATGCGGGTGGGTTCGACTCCGACTCCTCCGAGCGCAGGAACTACTGCTGTGTCGATGAGACTAGCGATTGCACCGCCGTGAATGAGTCCAGCTGGTTGCATGATATTCGGTGATATCGGCATTCGGAGACGCGCGTAACCAGCTCTGATGTCTTCAACGATAAAGCCCATGTGAAGTGCCATGTTGGTGTCTTGATCCCAACTCGGGAAACGAGACCATGTTTGAAGAAGTTCGTCCGAAATTGGGGGGAAATCATCAGCGCGCATGTGATGAAACTAGGCGACACGATGACGTTGAGCGGTATCCGGAACCGGCTGTCACTAGTGCGAACCGGACCCGCCCGGCAACCAGAATGAGAGCGATGGGAGCGAGATCGGTCAAACTCTTTTTGTGAACTCTCCGTTTGACACAGTGACGTTTTCGCGTGGCCCAGCGATGCCAAACCGCTTCATGCTCGCCCCGTTGACGAATCAACAAAGCCACGATGACGGGACGCTGAGCGCAGACGAACATAAGTGGCTGACGATGAGAGCCCACGGTGGATTCGGAATGACGATGACTGCAGCGGCACACGTGCAAGAGATTGGTCGAGCGTTTCCGGGACAGCTGGGGATTTGCCGAGATGATCACATTCCAGCGCTCGCAGCCATGGCAGACGAGATTCGGTCAACCGGGAGCCTTGCAATTGTGCAGCTCCACCATGGTGGTAATCGCGTACCAGAAGCGCTTAACAATATGACTCCGGTATGCCCCTCCGACGACCCAGAAACCGGGGCTCGTGGTCTCACTACAGAAGAGGTTGAGCAACTTCGAGATGATTTCATTGCTGCTGCGGTGAGGGCAGAAAACGCTGGTTATGACGGTGTTCAACTGCACGGAGCGCACGGCTATGTCATCTGCCAATTTCTCTCATCAGAGATCAACCATCGCACCGATCACTACGGCGGTTCGTTAGGGAACCGATCGCGATTGTTGTTCGAGATCATCGCCGGCATTCGTGAGCAGTGCAGGGTTGATTTTCATCTCTCCGTTCGACTCTCCCCTGAGCGGTTCGGAATGGTGATGAATGAAATCATTGAGGTGTACTCACAGCTCGTCGACTCTGGTGATGTCGATTTCATCGATATGTCGCTATGGAATTCGTTTAAAGAACCCAATGAAGACGAGCACAAAGGCCGTTCACTGATGGAAATCTTTGCCGAGTTGCCGAGAGGCGATGTTCGCCTCGGCGTTGCCGGAAAAATCCGTGAACCTGCAGATGTGCAACGGGTGATTGACATCGGGGTTGATATTGCGATCCTTGGTCGAGTCGCGATTCTTCACCACGACTACCCAAATTTGCTCAGTAGTGACGGTGGCTTTGCCCCCCGCCACGTGCCAGTCAGTGAAGCCATTCTTGCCGAGGAGGGTCTGTCCGACACCTTCATCGCCTATATGAGCACCTGGAAAGGCTTCGTTAGTAACTGACCGTGCACGCCGTTACGAACCCAAGCGCAACACTCCAGCAAGCGTTACCTCGGCACCTGCGACCGCGTGTTCGTAGGTAATCGCCTCCGCCTCATTGTGAGAGAGGCCATCAGCGCAGGGGATAAACACCATTCCGGTTGGAGCAACGTTCGAGATGTAGCACGCGTCATGTCCGGCACCGGAGGTGATGTCGACCGGTGCCTTTCCTTGCTCTGTTGCGGCAGAGCGCAACGCATTAACGATTTCGGTATCAAACTCGATCGGTGCCGAATACCAGATCTGCTCAACCTGTGGTTGCGGATGAAGGGTCGAGACAAAGTGGTGCAGTTCCGCATCCATTTCGGCGAGGATGTCGGCGTCGGGATGACGAAGATCAACGGTCATGCGTACTGTGCCGACGATCGTATTTCGAGAGCCGGGCTCCACTTCGACAACCCCCACCGTTGACCTTCCGGCGGGTGCCCGGCGACGAGCAATGTTGTCAACTTCGGTAATGAGGCGAGCAGCAGAGACCATTGCGTCGCTGCGTCGCTTCATCGGGGTAGTCCCTGCATGGGCCTCTTGCCCGGTGATCGTTACGTCGTACCACCGCACTCCTTGTACTCCGGTCACGATGCCGATCGTGTGGTCACCTTCTTCGAGAATGGGGCCCTGTTCGATATGAGGTTCGAGGTAGTAGCCAATCGGCCGTTCTCCAGGCATTTCCGGCCCGGAGTATCCAATGCGGAGGAGTTCTTCACCGAGGACATCACCTTGCATCGATGTTGAGCCGAGCCCAGCTTCAAGTGGGATGTCGCCTGAAAAGACACCAGACCCCAACATCGCAGGCGGGAACCTTGCCCCTTCTTCATTGGTCCACGACACGACCTCAACCGGAGCCGCAAGTCTGACCCCGTCGGCGTGCAGCGCTCGTAAGACTTCGAGACCGACCATGACCCCGTACGCGCCGTCGTATTTGCCTCCGGTTGGTTGCGAATCGAGATGACTGCCGATGACGACCGGTGTACGAGATTGGTCTGTCCCCTCGTAACGAGCGAAAAGGTTGCCAACTCTGTCGATGTGCACACTGCAGCCAAGTGCTGTCACCCATTCAATGAATTGGTCTCTCCCCGCCTTGTCGACATCGGTGAGCGCAACTCTGGCAACGCCGCCAGCGTCGGTAGCTCCGATCTCGGCGAGAGTGTGCATAGTTGCCCAGAGCCGACCGCCATCAATAGCGACACTTGCCTGGCTCGTTGACAGCGAAGATGACGACATTCATTAATCGTAAATGAGTCCTCCGACGCTAAACGAGGGCTGCGGCATGGGGCACAATAGAGGTGTCGCAGTGGGGGCTGCGGCCCGGCGATGAGCCGTGCAAACAGCAAGGGGTAACTCATGCATGTGGGAATGTCTGTCATCTTTCAGAATCCAGGGGAACAGATCCCTGATAAGGATGCCTATGCGCGCGATCTGCGTCTCGCGATGCAAGCCGAACCGCTCGGGTTTCAATCGATTTGGAGTGTTGAACACCACTTCACCGACTACACGATGTGCCCTGATGTTTTTCAGTTCCTTACCTACATGGCGGCAAAAACTGAGCACATTCAACTTGGGTCAATGGTGTGTGTGCTTCCGTGGCACGACCCGGTTCGCGTCGCCGAGCAAATTTCGATGCTCGACAACCTTTCAGACGGCCGCGTGATTTTGGGGATGGGTCGCGGAACCGGGCGAGTCGAGTTTGACGGCTTCGGTGTCGATATGGGGACGGCCCGACTTCGGTTCAAAGAGTCAGCAGAAATCGTGTTAAACGCCCTTGAGCAAGGCTGGATCGAATACTCGGGCGAACTCCTCCATCAGCAGCGCAGAGATATCCGTCCCCGTCCAATCTCGACGTTCAAAGGTCGGACGTATGCGGCCGCAGTATCGCCTGACTCGGCGCGCATCATGGCTGAAATGGGTGTCGGCATTCTCGTCGTTCCGCAAAAACCGTGGAAGGCCGTACGGCAAGAATTGCAGGATTATCGAACCATTTACCGAGATGCGAATGGCACTGAGCCACCACCGCCCTATGTCGCTGGATGGACATTTGTTGACGAGAGCGCAGATCGCGCTGAAGAGATGGCACGCAAGTATGTTGGCGGCTACTGGGACTCGGTGGTCAAGCACTACGAGTTCAATGAACCGCACCTCAAAGAAATACCTGGCTATGAGCACCATGGCCTGATGTACGACCGTCTTGTGGCGCCCGGCGGGTATCAGCAGATGGAGGATTTCTTCATCGACCTCCAACTATGGGGGACACCCGAGCAAGTGACAGAAAAGATCATCAATCTTCAAGACGAGATGTACATGGACGGCTACATGGGCGTGTTTTCCTACGCCGGAATGCCGCTTGAAGAGGCAGAGCGGTCAATGCACCTTTTCGCCTCAAAGGTGATGCCAGAACTGCAGGCTCTTCCCGCAGTGCACGATCGGCTCGGGGTGCCGGCGTAAGGACCGCAGATGCCACGTCTCCGACAAGTACCTCGCGCTGAAGCAGACCAGCAACGGGTATTACCGCTCTACAACTTCCTCTTTGGCGACCGTGACCCTGTCGACGAACCTGGCACATCGACTGGCACAACCGGTGACTGGTGGACCGTCTTTGCGCTCTCACCCGACATCTTCGATCATTCGGTGAAGGGCTTTGGTCTGTACCGCAGCCCTGAACGCCGACTCGATGCCCAACTGCGCGAACTTGGGCAAACCCGAGCCGGCTGGTTGACGGGCAGCCAGTTCGTGTACTCGCAACATTGCAAGAGTTGCCGCGGGCTTGGCATGACCGAAGAGAAGATAACCGCAATTCACGCATGGGAGGTCGCTGACTGCTTCGATGCGAAAGAGCGAGCTTTGCTCGCCTACACCGATTATCTCGTCGACCAGCATGGTCGAGTTCCTGATGCGGTGTTCGACGCGATGAAAGAGCATTTCAGTGATGAAGAAATTCTCGAATTCACCTACATCACTTCGCTGTATTTCATGCATGCAGTCATGACGAGAGCACTGCGACTCGAGTTTGACGATCGCGATGAAACCATCGTCGAAGTGGCAGCACCAGAGGACTTTGACGCCGAGCAATTTGCCGGCCGGCGTCGTGGAGACGACTGAGATGAACGAGAAATTTGAGATCAGGGGTGTCAACCACATTGCGATGGTGTGCGCTGATATGTCGCGCACCGTACGGTTTTATCGAGACGTGTTGGGGATGCAACTGGTGAAAACCCTCGACATTCCGGGTGGCGGCCAGCATTTCTTCTTTGACATCGGAAACGATGACTGCCTCGCGTTTTTCTGGTTTCCCGGAGCGCCCGAACCACAACCAGGAGTCTCGAGTGCTGGCGAAATGCCCGGACGGGGCGACCTTGCTTCAGCCCACGGTTCGATGAATCATCTTGCGTTTGATGTTCCACTCGACAAATTCGAGGAATATCGCCAACGCCTGATCGACGAGGGTGTTGACGTGTCGGACGTCTTGGATCATGACGACAGCGAACTGACCGTCGCCGCAAGTTTCCATCCCGGAGTGTTTGTGCGGTCCTTCTACTTTTTCGATCCAGACGGCATTCTTCTCGAATTTGCTTCATGGACTCGCGAGATGGGTACCGAAGCAGATGTAGCGATCGACCCGGTCAACATCGACGGAACGAAAGTTTCAGTCTGATCCCCTCGATTTCTCCCAAGGCAGAACCCGGAACACCAAACTGACAGAATCGAGCCATGAAGGTCGATCAGCTTTTCGTTAACGGTGACATCCACACCTTTGATCTTGGCCGACCACGAGCATCAACGGTTGCCGTTATTGCGGGTCGAATTGTTGCCGTTGGCGATAACGACCTTGCGGAGCAATTCACTGCCGATGCCCGAATTGACCTCGGTCGGCGCAGCGTCGTGCCCGGCTTCAATGACGCTCACAACCACATGGTGTTTTTCGGCATGAGTTTGGCCGATGTCGACTGCTCGTCTCCGCCAATGCGCTCAGTTGAAGACATTTGTGAAGCGATCCGACAGCGAGCAGCAGAAACACCTGCGGGAGGCTGGGTGACCGGGGCGGGCTACGACCAGAACAAACTTGCTGAAGGTCGACACCCTCATGCCCGTGAACTCGATGTTGTGGCCCCAAACCACAAAGTCTGGCTAAAGCACACATCTGGCCACATGTGCACGGTGAACACAGCAGTGCTCGACATGATTCGTGAGACCCCGGTGCCAGATGGTGGTGAACTCGGGCGTGACGCCGACGGTGCGCTCGATGGTTTGGTGATGGAACAGGCGCAATCGATGGTGCGCGACCTCGTGTACCCACTTACCGTCGATCGCATTGTTGATGCCATCGATCAGGCCTCTAAGCGCTACCTCGCTGAGGGCGTGACATCGGCGACAGAAGCCGGTGTCGGTGCGGGTCTTGTGTCGCACAGCCCCATCGAGTTGATGGCTTGGATGGAGGCTCGGAAGCGAGGGGTATTGGGGATACGCGCGAATTTGCTCGTTGCGGTCGAAGCCCTACATCACATCTCTCATGTGGAAGGCGAAGACAGCGTGTTCGCACTCGACGGTGGAATTCACTCCGGACTCGGCGATGAGTGGCTTCGCATCGGCGGTACAAAAATTTTCTCAGACGGATCTCTGATCGGTCGAACCGCAGCCATGTTCGATCCATTCGAAGGCGGAGGTGTTGGCGAATGCAGTTGTGGGTTCTTCCAGACTGAACCCGAGGTACTTCGTCGGCTCATCATCGATGCCCACAAATCAGGCTGGCAGGTATGCACCCACGCAATTGGTGACCGCGCCGTTGCGACAGTGCTCGATGCGTACGAAGAGGCACAGAAGCTCTACCCACGGCACGACCCGCGGCATCGGATCGAACATTGTGGCGTCTTGCAGGAACACCTCCTCGACAAGGTCAAGGCACTCGGGGTGATTCCGGTGCCGCAAGGCAGATTCATTTCAGAGATTGGCGACGGTATGAAAGGCGCGCTCGGTGTGCATCGCACCCCGGATGCGTACCGGCAACGGTCATTTCTCGATCGAGGAATCCCCCTTCCGGGATCAAGTGATCGGCCGGTGGTCAACGGAGCGCCTCTTCTCGGCATTCACGATATGGTCAATCAGCGGACAGCTTCAGGAGAACCGTTTGTTCCCGAAGAGGCGATTTCAGCCTCCGAAGCGATCGCTGCGTACACCGGAGGGTCGTCCTACGCAGCCTTTGAAGAGAAGGTGAAAGGCACGATCTCACCAGGAAAGCTCGCAGATTTTGTTGTTCTTGGCGAAGACCCGCTGACGATTGACAAAGATGGCATCGGCCAGATTTCGGTCGACGCCACGATCGTTGGTGGCAACGTTGCTCACGACTTACTTGGAATCGCGAACTAGGAGAACAGATGAACTACGACTACTCACATCTCACCGTCACCGTTCATGATGGCGTTGCAACGGTACTGATCGATAATCCTCCGATCAACCTGATGACGTCTGGTCTCTTCAGGTCGCTCGCAAAAGTGTCTGTCGATCTTTCGGAAGATGATGACGTTCGGGTCATCGTGTTGCGGAGCGCGAACCCTGAGTTCTTTATAGCTCACTTTGATGTGGCAGCGATTCTTGAGTTCCCCACAGATGGTGAAGCTGCTGAAGAGCCCGAGCTAGGCGGTTTCGATCGTATGTGCGAGACATATCGAACGATGGACAAGGTCACGATTGCAGAACTTCGCGGCAGGGTCGGTGGCGGTGGCGCGGAACTCTCCTCAGCGTGCGATATGAGATTCGGTGATCTTGAGACATTTCGGTGGAACCAAATGGAGGTTCCTCTCGGCATCCTGCCGGGCGGTGGTGGCACCCAGCGCATTCCTCGTCTTATCGGTATTGGCCGAGCGATGGAAGTAGTACTTGGGGCCGAGGATATTGAAGCCGAAACTGCAGAGCGATGGGGGTTTTTGAACCGAGCGATGAGCGGTGATTCGCTGTCGGCATACGTCGACGCTCTGGCAAAACGCATTGCCTCGTTTCCACCGGCCGCAGTTCGTGAGGCGAAGCGGGCCGTGGGCGCAAGCGTCGAACGAACCCTTGAAGACGGCTTGAAATACGAGTCGTATTTGTTTCAGGTGCTGTTGCGCGATGCTGATGCTCAACCATCGATGCGTCAGTATCTCGACGCCGGCGGGCAAACCCGGGACGTCGAGCTTCGCATCGGAAGCGTGATGGGCGAGCTTTTCGACACGTAGGCCGTACACGTAAATCCGCCTTCATCAAAACTCTTAGGCGAGTAGGTGGTCGTTGTAGCTAGTCGGCCGGGGGGAGGGGGACTTGAGCGCTTCAAACTCTTGCTTTGAAGGCGGTCGACGAAGCGGTATTTCGAATCACACCTGTCATGTCGGTGTGTCATCAATTGGTGAGCTCTGCTGACACGACTACAGGTTTTCGCCGGGTCACGGGCGTCACTGGACGCACGTCACCTCTAGGCCGGCGAGGGTGACAGTGGTACCGCGTGTCTGCAGCCCCAACGTTGTGGCTGCGCCTAGCACGGCCTCGATATCTCGGCATCGCACGTCGATACCGCTTAGTCGCTCCCCTCGACCGTCGGTTTCTTGAACAAACCGTAATCGAGCATTATCGACATCAAGAATGGGCTGGTTGTGGTCGTCGAGGTCGAACGGGGTCTGAGTGATTTCGGCCCATCGAGTTGCAAGGATCGAAGGGTCAGGCGAAGAGATCGTGGCGGCAGTAATTGCGCTTACGCGATCGGTGCGCACAAATGGCTCCCAGTTCTTTCCGGCCGGCCACCATGGTCCACCGGCCTCTCCGCCGCCCTTCATTGTCATCTGATCCATTTCAAGGAATGACCCTCCGGTATCGGCTGGATGTAGTTGCATGCCGACATGTCCCTCATCGGGATAATTGAGTTCGAATGCGACCCGAACCCCCAACTCGTCAACAATCTTGCGCCGAGCAACAACATCGTCGACTTCGCAGATCACCATGTAACCGGTATCTCCACCATGTCGGGAGATATAACGACCTGCTGCAGTTGTCTCCAGGTCGGACGACATTGGGGTGACGCATTCGAGGAACTGGGTGCCAATCGGCCACAGCGTATTTTTCAGTCCGAACTGGGCAACGCCGGGATCGGTGAAACAGGCCTCGAGGCCAAGAACTCCTGCAAGGTCTCGTGAAACCTCGTTGAGATCAGTGCACGCAACGCATATTTGTCGGAGTCGAATCCACATGTTGTGAGACTATGTCGACCGAGAGCGATGGCAGTCACCCGAGGGGTTGGTGGTGTCAGAAGGGTCGAATGGCCGACAAGTGGAGTGCTCCTTTCTCTAGGGTCTGGCCTGGAAGGTGCGAATGGCATCCATGGCAAGGAACTACGTTTGACGTTAGGTGATGAACTTCTTCCTAACTCCAGAGCATTCAGTCGTTGTATTTTCGATTGATGTCGCCCTTCCGCTCTTTTCTACACAACCACTCGGCGACGAGAGTTCCTGGAGATGTTCAACATGTGAGCTGACGGCGACCTATCTGGGTCAGAGCCAGACTTAAGTGTTATGGCAACGATCGCCGTCATCATGGCCATGAGAGCAGAGGCGGGGCCGCTCATTGATGAGCTGGGGGCCGCTCGTTATGAGCTGACATCTTCTTTGCCGACGCAACTGTTCGTTGCGGAGCGCTCGGGCGACACCATCGTCATTGGGGTGAACGGAGTTGATCCTGAACATCAGGTAGACCTAGTCGGCACCGAACCAGCGGTGCTCACAACGTTACAAGTCATTGAGGGCTGGCAACCTGACGTGGTGATCTCTGCCGGCACCGCAGGGGGATGGCGTCGTTCTGCCGCAGAGATTGGAGACGTGTTCGTTGCATGGCCACACGTTGTCCGTCACGACCGGCGTATCGGAATCGAAGGCTTTCATGATTACGGGGTTGGTCGGCACCGGGTATGGGCACACAGCGAGGAACTTTCTCGACATCTCGACGCAAGAAAAGGCATTGTGACGACGAGCAACTCGCTCGACGAAAGTGACACAGACCGAAACTGGATTTTGTCTCTTGATGGAGAAGTCAAGGAGATGGAGGCTGCGGCGGTGGCGTGGGTCTGTGGTCTCAGCGATACGCCATTTGTTGGAATAAAGACGATCACTGATCTTGTGGATCATCCAACTCCAACAGCCGATCAATTCATGGCGAATCTAACGACTGCATCAACACGGCTCTCTGAAGTGTTGCCGATGGCAATTTGTTGGTGCGCCGAGAGACTGAATGCGGCTTCGTATTAGGGTCGACAGAATGATCGAAAAAGCGCCGTTTGGAAGTACGGGTCACCTGTCATCGCGAGTGATCTTTGGTGGTGCAGCACTCGGAGCGATGTCACAAGAACGTGCTGCTGCGACCCTCGATCTTGCGGTTGCGGCAGGTGTGAACCATCTTGACACTGCCCACTCATACGGGCACGCGGAAGTAGTGATGAACCCTTGGCTTGCCGAACACCGCAATGAAGTCTTTCTTGCAACAAAAACCCGGGAGCGAAGTGGCGAGGCAGCCCGAGAGGGGCTTGAAGACTCGCTGCGCCGGCTTGGGGTCGACCAAGTAGACCTCATCCAATTGCACAACTTGGTCGAAGAAGATGAGTGGCGTGAGGCGTTCGGTCCAGGTGGAGCAGTTAACGCATTAGCTTCTGCGCGTGATGAAGGTCTCGTCCGGTTTGTTGGGGTAACAGGGCATGGTCTTCGTATCCCTGCCATGCACCTAAGAAGCCTTGATGAGTTTGCGTTTGACTCGGTGCTGTTCCCACTGAATTATTCATTGTTGAAGTCGGATGCATTTGCTGCAGATGTCGAAGAACTCGTCGCTCGCTGCGTGGAGAATGGCATCGCAATTCAGACTATAAAGTCGGTTGCGAAGTCAAGGTGGGAGCCTGGATACGACGGCCCTCGTTTCTCATGGTACGAGCCCCTTCGAGATCATGGAGCTGTCGAGCGAGCAGTTCGTTTCGTTCTCGGACAAAAGCACCTCTTTCTAAATTCAACAAGCGACGGAGGGGTGTTGCCGGTGGTTCTCGATGCTGCGAAGCGTGCCGTGGTAGGCGATATCCCAACCAATGAGGAGATGGAGCACGATCTCCAGCGCTTCGAAATAGCGCCGTTATTTGACGGCGCTGATCTCGAACGAATCTGATCAGACCTTGAAGGTCACAACTAGAGGGGCGTGATCGCTCCACCGTTCTGCATAGCTCGGGGCCCGATCGACCGCAGATGTAGCTGCAAAGGCAGCGAACTCTGGTGACGCAATTTGGTAGTCGATACGCCAACCGACGTCCCTGTCAAAGGCTTGTCCTCGGAAGCTCCACCATGTGTACGGGCCTTCCACTGGCCCAGCAAGGTTCCTAGCGATGTCGACCCAGCCGAGGTCGTTAAACCAGCGGTCAAACCAGGAACGTTCAGACTCTAAGAATCCGGACTTATTTCGGTTGCCCTTCCAGTTTTTGATATCGAGCTCCGTATGACCAACATTGAAATCTCCCGTGAGAAGAACATGAGCGCCCGAGGACCGGATTGTTTCCATGCGCTTCGTCATCGCTGCAAAGAACGACAACTTTTCCTCCATGCGGCCGTCATCAGCCGCGTCGCCGGTATGGACGTACGCGGAGATTACGACCAGCGGTTGATCAAGAAACGGGATGTCAATGGCCGCCTCTACCCATCGTCCAGTGTCATTGAAACGTTGAGCGGGCTTTCCGATGTCAATTCTCGAATTTGCAATGCTGTGCGAGCTAATGATCGCAACTCCGGCACGGCCCTTTGCTGCGCTCTCTGCGTGGACGCGATGCCATTCTTTTCCCCACAGGCGGTCAACATGTTCGGAAAAAATATTGTCGGGTGCACGCACCTCTTGCAGAGTGACGACGTCTGGTCGACGATCAGCGATCCAGAGTGAAATGCCGTTCCGGTCTGCGGCGCGAATTCCGTTGACGTTGACACTTGCGATTGTGAGCGATCGGCGTCGGACCATCTGATGATTGAAACATAGATAGTCGCATTCAAGCGAGATTACGTTCCAGGGGATCGCGGTAATCTCCTGCCTCGGCTCGAGTTCTTTTTCTTGTCGCTGCCTTTCTCGCTGTCGTGGCTCACCGAGGGGCCCTCGCTGTCACTAATTACGTCGCTGCCATCGCTTACCGTCTTGCTTGAGTCGGGGCACTTGGGATTGCCGAAGGCGGTGAATTCGCCACATGACGGGACTACCAAGATGGACTCTTCTTCGGTTTCTTCAAAGCAGTAGGGGATTTCTTTGTTGGCTGGTGCGTTGCAGGCCGGAATGGTGTTCTTGGTTTCGTCGCTCTTGACGCCGGGGTCGGAAGAACCTTTGCAGTCAGGGTTCCGGGAAGGGTCCGAGGTATCGCACGGTGAAATCACAGGGATGATAGAAATGGTCTCATCATCAATCCGTTCGAAACATTCGGGATTTTTTTCCGCAGCCGGGGTCGTGCAAGCAACAACTAAACCAGGAATCAGGTCCTCAATCGATTCGTCTGGCGATGTCGTTGTGGTCGTCGATGTAGACGAAGATGTTGAAGTGGATACTGTTCCTCCGGATACGTTGCGAATCGGGGTCTCTTGTGAGATCGAGTCCTCGACTTGTTTGTCTTCTCCAGAGCTACCTTCGGCGGGGACGGGGGCTTCCGGGTTTAAAGACGGGTCCGGCCGAGGGACACTGATTTTGACAACGTCGAGCACATCGGCAACAACCTCTTGAACTGGTGCAGGGAGATTTCCTGTCGCAGCTAGACCAACACTCGCACTTGCTGCAGTTGCTCCCGCCCAACCAAGAATTCCAACTGCCCCAATGACAGCACCAACCTGTCTGCGTAGTCGGGTTGAACGAGGAACGGGTGCAATAGAACTTGCAACCGCAAGTGATTGGAGGCGCGCAACAAGATTTTCATCAGCGTCAGCTGGATCAGTTGAGTAGCCAAATGGCGCGGTCGAACGAGCATGGTCTGCAAGTCGATGCTTTAATCGGCGGTTAGATGGTCGAAGAATCATTTATCGCACCTCCTCCGAAGCCAATCGAAGATCGTCAACTAGCAGATCTTTTAATCGTGCAAACGCCCGTGAAAGTCCTACTCGTGTCGCAACCTCTGACTTTCCAACGGCTTCAGCAGTCTCCTTTGTCGACAGACCAACGACATATCTGAGTTCGAGCATTCGTCGTTGCTCCTGGGGAAGTCGACTGAGGGCCTTCAATAGGTCAGGGTCACTGAATGTGTCTTCGTTTGGTTCGTCGGCCTCAAGAAGAGTCAGAGTGTTTTCTATCGACACTTCACTTCTTCGTGTGGCTTTCCTGAGATCATCAACGATTCGAGCGTGAGCGATCGAGAAAACAAATGATCGCATTTGGGATTCATTGCCCTCAAAGTCAGCAATCCTCATTGCAATTGTTTCGAGGGTGGCACTCATTACTTCTTCTGGATCTCGCGCTCCCATTCGCGTTGCGTACCCGACGAGCTTTCCAGAAAACTCAGCTACGAGCCATGACCAGGCATGGCTATCGCCGGCTTTTAAACCTCGTAGCCAAAATCCGCTGTGCCTTGCTCGTCTCATGGGGCTCCTTGAATTATGAGCCTTACCATCGTGCCGAATATCGGGAAAGGCGCGTTCAGGGGTGTCGACTGTTTGAAAAAGGGACTGCGTAAAGAACGACTGCGGGCTGTTGCTCCACGTGCCATTGCCGTAATGGTCGCGGCAAATACTGCGATGATCCTGGGATCGGAGACCTCTGAGCCGATAGGTGAAGCGATCCCAAAGTATTTCAGGGTTGAGATGAATCTGCCCGAGAATTTCCACTTAAAGCACCTCCATCAAGCGGACACTGGCCCGCCGACGAAGCGGTTTTACCAACAGTGGAGATACGGAAACGGTCATTTGGAAAATTGTTTTCACCAGCACCTCGCCTGAACCAATCCCTCCGGCTCTCTGTTAGTTACCGAACCACACATCCGCAAGGCGTCACAGCGTGATCTTCTCAGCAAATTGTTCATGTTTCTCTCCATTGTTCCGCTGCAGATTTTTCGAACATCATCGTCATCGTTCAGGACAATGGAATTGTTACAGCGAGGATGAAAAAACTTGAGAAATCTGCCTGAGCGATGTTTTGCTCCAACGCTGGCTTCTCGCCGGTGTTCTGCTCAGATGAAGATAAACCGGGAAAAGTTGAGAGTAGGGAAATGTCAGAAGAACCGGGTGACCTGAGTGGTCTCCGTCGCTGGGGTATCGTCTCGGCGGCCTTTCTGTCCTGCTTCACCTGTTTTGGGGTTGGCTACTCATTCGGATCATTTTTTGACTCGATGTCTGAGGAATTCAATTCAGGTAAGGGCCTGACGGCCCTCATGTTTTCGTTGACAACCTGCTTCTATTTCCTGGGAGGTCTGATAACAGGGCGACTTGCAGACCGTTTCGGCCCTCGGCGCGTGGTATTCGTTGGAGCTATCAGCATGGGGGTCGGCCTCTACCTCACGTCTCTCGTGCAAGCGATTTGGGTTGGCTTCATCACCTATGGCGTTGGAGTCGGCACGGCAACGGCATGCGGTTACGTGCCGATGGTTGCAACAGTTGGAGGATGGTTCAACAAACGCCGAACATTGGCACTCGGAATTGCAGTGTCGGGAATTGGTGCCGGAACGCTCGTCTGCGCCCCGCTTGCTGCCTCACTTATCGATCGCTTCGGATGGCGAACGACGTACGTGGTGTTTGCAGTTGGAGGTATGGCTGCTCTGCTCATTGCATCGGTCGGAGCGGTGACGCCACCACTTGTTGGTGATGGAGGCGTTGTTCAACTTCGGACGCTGGTTCGAGACCGACGGTTCATCACCCTGTACTCGGCATCGCTCATTACAACGATGGCGCTGTTTGTCCCGTTTGTTTTCATCAAGACCTATGCAACCGATCGTGGGGTGCCATCGGCAAGAGCCGCTGCGCTTATCGGTCTCATCGGTGCCTCGTCAATCGTTGGCCGGCTCGGATTAGGCGCACTCGGATCCAAGGTCGGGCCGATACGTCTCATGCAGGCAGCGTTTGGCGTAATGGCGAGCTCGTATGCCATCTGGCTCGCGGCTGATGGTCGCTACGGAGTACTCGTCTTGTTCGCGGTGATTCTCGGCGTTGGCTACGGAGGGTTCATTGCATTGTCGCCAGCAGCGGTAGCGGTGATGTTTGGGACGAATGGCATGGCGACCATTCTCGGTGCAACCTACACAGGAGCCGGAATAGGTGGGCTCATCGGGCCGCCGCTTGCAGGGGCGATTATCGACAGTTCTGGATTCAATGCCGGAATCACCTACGCCCTTATCACCGCCGGGGTGTCGACAGTGGTGCTCTACACGTTGCCAGTTGCACGAGTAGCTCAGACGTAGGTCGTCCTTAGAGACGTCCAGCGGCCTCGGCTGCCTGAGATGCACGGGTGAGCTGTTGCTCAACGATGTCGAGGCCAGCAGACCAGAAGCCTGGGTCGGTGAGATCGCAGTCGACAAGGGCAGTGAGATCCTCAGGCTTCATGGAACCGCCGGCTCGAAGCATGTCGAGGTAGTTCGGCACGAATGCATCACCCTGCGCCTCAAATTTTGCATACACGCTCAATGCGAGAAGTTGGCCGTATGCGTATGCGTAGACATAACCCGGAGTGGCGATGAAATGAGGGATGTAACTCCACCAGTTTCGGTAGCCCTCGGTGATCTCAACAGCATCGCCGAGCATTGCCCGTTGAGATGACTCCCATAGATCACCAAAACGCTCCACGGAGATCTCTCCAACTTCTCGCCGCTCGGTGTGACAGGCATCTTCAAACCGGTTCATCGCTACCTGACGGAACACGGTTGCGATCGAGTCTTCAAGCGTTGCCGCGAGAAGTGCGAACCGTTCGCCCGGCTCTTCAAGCATTGAGAGCAGCCGGTTGTTCGTGACGGTCTCGCCGAACACAGATGCTGTTTCGGCAAGTGTGAGAGGCGTCGATTGATGGAAAATGCCTTGTTCCCGCGCGAGAAAGCCGTGAACACCGTGACCGAGCTCATGAGCAAGTGTCGCAACGTCGCGCGGAGTTGATGTCCAATTGAGCAACACATACGGGTGATGGGAAGGGACCGCATACGCACAGAACGCGCCTCCTCGCTTACCGGGGCGAACCGGAGCATCAATCCACTGCTCGTCAATAAATCTTCCGACAATACCAGCGAGCTCAGGCGAGAAACTTGCGTAGGCCTCGCGTACGACTGCGCTGCCTTCCTCCCAGCCGATCGAGGTATCACTCGTTGCAACAGAGGCCATTCGGTCAAAGTCACGTAACTGATCAACACCGAGAACCTGGGCTTTGAGGGCGTACCATTTTTGAGGAATGTCGTACCGGGCGACCACGGCATCAATAAGTGCTTGCACGCTCTCATCGCTTGCTTCGTTCGCCATATTGCGACTGGTGATCCACGTCGGGTAGTTCCGCAAACGATCGTCAACGGATTTGTCGAGTAGCAAGGTGTTGTAAATGAATGCCCGAGTTCGGAGTCCGGGTTCGAGCGCAGATGAAATTGCATCGGCAGCCTGCTTGCGAGAAGAGGTGTCAGGGGCGTGAAGGTTGGCGAGAGCCGACATCAAGCTCACCGTGCCGCCGAGAGACTCCGGTAGATCAACTTCGATTGCTGACGTATGTTCTTCGAAGAGTCGGACCCACGCGCTTGCACCGGTCAACGAGGTCTCGGACAGCACTGTTTCTTCTGGTTCAGAAAGTTGGTGAGGCTGATAGCGACGCATGTTCCCAAGGTGGTGTCGGCAGAAGTCAAAACGATCGCCAAGGAGAAGTTCGCGTGAGCGTTCGCCGGAAACCTCTGCCCATTCGAGATCAATGAAGAGCAGTTTTGTGCTGACTGAATTCGCTTGTTCGTTGATGAATTGCATTTCGGCGGCAATTTCAGGGTCGGCGGTATTTTCTGAGAATTTCAGCGTCGTAAAGTGCCCCGCCCGGCTGAGAAGTTCAGACGTCTCCGACAGCACACTCATCATGTCGAAAAGCTCATCGGATGAGATTTGAGCGATGGTTCCCTTGTATCGCTGAAGGCCGTCAGCGAGGACTTGGGCGCGGTCGACCAGCTCGCGGGGCGACGAGGCGTCAACGTCTGAGAGCAAACCTGAGAGATCCCAGGAAACATCAGCGGCGGTGAGATCGGTTTCGGAAGATGACATGACTCCAGTCTGGCCGCAAGTACTCCATTACTGCCATGCCTGCATCGAACACCTTGACTTCGGCTCGAGACAGGGCATCACTCGAATTCTTTTTACATCGCCAACTGTTTAATCGGCTGAGTTACGCGCTAGACATCGAGATGCCATGAAACCCCTTGTCGACGAGCGCTCCCCGCATCAACAACGACAGCTCGGCAACAAGGAGTTGTTGGCGATGTTGTCTCTCATCATGGCGTTGATGGCGATGGCGATCGATCTCATGTTGTCCGCCTTCGATGAGATGAGAGCAACATTTGGTCTCGATCCCACATCCAATGATGTTGCAGGAGTCGTCACTGTCTTTTTCATGGGGTTCGCAGTCGCTCAATTTGTGTACGGGCCGTTGACAGATCGGTTTGGTCGCAAACGAATTCTTGGGGTGAGTATCGCAATTTATGTGCTGGGAGCGGTTGCGTCGGCGCTTGCGCCGAGTCTTGGTTTGTTGCTCGCGGCGCGTTTTGTGTGGGGCATCGGCGCAGCCGGGTCGAGGGTTATCGCAACTGCAGTTGTTCGTGACTTGTTCGAGGGCGTCGAAATGGCGAAGGCGATGTCACAGATCATGGCCGTTTTCATCACGGTACCTGTCATTGCCCCTGCGCTCGGCGCCGGAATCGTTGCGTTTATGCCCTGGCAGTCAGTGTTCTGGGCGTGTGCACTTTGGTCGGTTGCGCTGTGGTTATGGTCGCGTCGACTGCCGGAAACGCTGCCCGTTGACCAACGGCGACGACTCGATCGCGCAGATATCGCTGACAGCTATCGAACTTTTTTTAGGACCCGACCAACGTTGTGGTACTCGATCTCGTCGATCTTTATGCAGAGCGTGTTCACGATGTACCTCGCATCATCGGAACTCATCGTCAGCGAGATCTTCGGACATCGATCATGGTTCCCGTTTGTTTTCGGCGTGACTGCCATCGGCTTTGGGGTTGCTTCGCTCGTGAACGGCAAGGCGGTCGTACGATTTGGAGTGAGAACTGTGCTCAACCGGATGCTGATGGTGCTCAACGTATGTGCAGCACTTCTCGTCATCATCGCAATCTCCGGAAGTGGTCAGCCGTCGTTCTGGGTGTTCATGCCGGCGCTAGGACTCATGCTGTCTGCGTTCATGTTCATCATGCCGAACATGAACGCAGAGGCAATGCAGCCATTACCTCATATTGCCGGGACAGTTTCTGCGCTGTCGGGCGGTTTTCGCATGCTGGGTGGCTCCATCCTCGGGGGCCTCGTCGCAACTCGCATTGATGTCTCGGTCACACCGTTCGCAGTTGCCGCGCTCGTGTTTGCCTTACTGTCATGGGCATCCGCGTGGGTCGCTCAACCGAAATAGCGCAATTTGCGTATCGGCAATGTGAGAGAAAACGAGTCCACTTGCAGCAACGTGGGGTGGGCACTCAGCAAAGGCGATACCGTACGGCGTGTGGACGTACGAATTGGTGTAACGCAAACTGCGAGAGAATTGACTTTTGAGGTTGAGGACGATCAACGCAAAGATCTTTCCAGTCGAGTCGACGCCGCCCTCAGTGGGGCCACCGATGTGTTGTGGGTCACCGACCGGAAGGGCCGTGAAGTCGCAATTCCCGCTGCGAAGATTGCATACGTCGAATTCGGTACGTCGGAGGAACGTCGTATCGGTTTCGGTGGCTGACGTTTCTCAGACCTTCGACCCACAATCACGGCGGGTCGCAGTGCGGCCCACTGTTGCTGGTCTTCGTGCGGTGAGGTCTGGCGATCCGTGGCTATTCGATGGCTCGATTGCATCCGCTGACCCCACCGATCTTCCAGCAGGAAGTATTGCCGTCATATTTGACGACCGACGTGTGGTCGGGGTTGGCCTTTGGGACCCTGAGTCACCAATTCGAGTCAAGATGCTGCATTCAGGAGGTGCGCTTGCGATCGAACCTCGTGTGTGGGCTGATCGGCTTACCGCTGCGCTGGCTCGTCGCCATGGGCTTGTCGATGACTCATCAACGACTGCATGGCGGTGGATCCATGGAGAGAACGACGACCTGCCAGGGCTGGTGCTCGATCGTTATGAAGACACTCTCGTCATCAAGTTGTATAGCGGCGCTTGGTACCCACACCTCGGCGACGTCATTGCGGCCGCGCAAGAGGTACTGCCGAGCCAAAGAATCCTGCTTCGCTGCGCCCGTCGAGTGTCGCCTCCGGCCGGTGCTCCCGGTGACGGAGACCTGCTCGTTGGTTCGCAATTCGAAGGAACCCTGACATACCTCGAACGTGGCCTCACGATGAGCGCTGACGTTCGCCGGGGCAACAAAACCGGAGCCTTCCTCGATCAACGTGACAACCGCATGCTGGTTGCAGCCGCGTGCCACGGAGCGCGGGTGCTCGACGTCTTCACTGCAACAGGAGGGTTTGCCCTCGCAGCGGCGGCAGGCGGCGCTCGAAGTGTTCACCTCGTCGATATTTCTCAGCCCGCCATCGATGTAGCGAAGGCGAACATCGAACAAAACCGAAATATCGCTGCCGTTCGAAGATGCGAGATCATTGCGCGGCAAGGAGATGCATTCGACGTCATGGAGTCGCTTGCCGCCTCGGGAGAGCAATTTGATGTCGTCATTATTGACCCGCCGTCGTTTGCTCAGAACGAAAAATCAATTCCGAAGGCGCTGTCGTCATACCGTCGCCTCGCCCGAGCGGGGTTGCGGCTCACCGTTGACGGAGGCCTGCTCGTTCAGGCCTCCTGCTCGAGCAGAGTCACAATTGATGACCTTGGGCGCGAGATGAGAATTGCGTCTCGTGAAGTTGGCCGACCGTTCACGGAGTTACGCAGGACTGGACATCCAATTGACCATCCGATCGGCTTTTCGCGAGGGTCTTACCTCAAGGCGCTGTACGCAGCCGTTGCGGCTTCTGTCTGAGGCACGAAGAACCTTTCGATGATCGGCACAAAGGTGTCGAGAGGCGCTGATGTGTAGTCAGGGTCGAACGCGGTTTGGTCATACTTGTGACAGAACTCTTCGGTGTATTCGAAATATGGCGAGTCTCGGTAGTTCTCTCGTGTGTTCGGGTCAGCACCGATGTGTTGCCAAAAGTAGTAACCCTGGAAAATTCCGTGATGCTCAACCATCCAGTGATTGGCCTCTGATACATACGACTTAATGATTCCTGCCGCAATCGACGGGTGATTCATCGGCGCAAGCGTGTCGCCAATGTCATGCAACAGGGCGCACAATACATATTCATCGTCGCGGCCATCCTCGGCTGCACGAGTGGCGGTTTGGAGCGAATGCTCGAGCCGTGAAACCGGGAAACCTCCGTCGTCGCGTTCGAGGATTCGGAGTTGTTCAATAATGTTGGCGGCGGCGAGAGCCTGAGTGACCGGGAAATCATTCTGAATAATTTTCCAGTCGGCCTCGGTCGATTCTTCAAAACTACGGAAAGAAGCCTTTGCGTTCATATCAGTACCGTAGCCACTTATGACGGGTATGTCGGACTCGGTGGGGTTCTTTGGTGCAGACTTTGGGGGATGTCGTCGTTAACTGACTTCGCAAAAGCGAACACTTCGCTCGACCGTGTCAAGATAGCGCACCTCAATCGTCTTGTCTCTGAATGGGGGATGCTGGCTGATTTCTGTTTCGCAGATCTGTTGCTGTACCTGCGAAGCAACGACGGTGGGTGGGTGACCGTAGGTCAAGTTCGCCCGGCAACCGGCCAAACGATCTTCACTACCGACTACGTGGGCGTGTCTGCTAATGAGTCAGAGAACATCGTTCTCTCGGAATGTTTTGAATCCGGTGAGGTGATCGACGGCGAGGTGCTCGTTGAGGGCCTCGACGATGAATCGCGAATGATGGCGATCCCGGTCCGACACGAGGGCGAAATCGTTGCGGTAATGACAAAAGAGTGGATCGAACAAACGGGACGTCGCCCCGGGGAACTTGAACGGGTGTACACCCAGATTTCCGAGCATTTCATTCGCATGGTGTCGTCGGGAGAGTTTCCGACGAGTTCACGTGTGGGCGACTCATCGTCGGCACCGCGCGTTGGCGACGGTGTGATGCACCTTGACCGTGACGGTTGCATCGGTTTTGCGTCTCCGAATGCGACGTCGGCTCTTCACCGCGTTGGGATTCAGTCGACTCCGGTTGGTGTTCGTCTAGCTGAATTGGGTTTCCACGATGGGCCGGTCCGTCAGGCGTTTGAGCGTGGAGTGCCGGTTATCGAAGAGTTTGAGCAAGGGGCCGAAGCCACGCTGTTATGCCGATGTGTCCCGTTTGTTGAAGGCGGTGAGGTCGTAGGCGGGGTGCTGTTGGTCCGCGATGTCACCGAATTGCGTCGTCGTGACCGTCTGATCCTGTCAAAAGACGCCACCATTCGTGAGATTCACCATCGGGTGAAAAACAATCTTCAAACGATTTCATCTTTGTTGCGACTGCAGGCCCGGCGGCTCACCCACCCTGAAGCGGTTGCTGCTGTTGGTGAGTCGGTACGCCGTATTCGAACGATCGCGTTGGTGCATGAGGCACTGTCGCGCGAACCTGGCGACGACGTGACCTTCCTTGAAATTGTTCGGCCGTTAGTTCGATTGGCAGAAGAGGGTTTGCAGTCATCTGACCGCCCAGTGCGGTTTTCAGTCATCGGTGACGGTGGACGAATTCCTTCACGGATCGCAACACCGCTGTCGGTGGTGCTGACTGAGCTTCTGCAGAACGCAGTTGAGCACGGGTTTGGTTATGGCGACTCTGATGGCGACGTTGTCGTCTCGCTTGCCCACAAAGGTGATTTACAAATTCGTGTGACCGACAACGGACGAGGGGTGATGCACGGTTTTGATCTTGACCAGGCGACCGGTCTCGGATTGTCAATTGTTCGCACTCTCGTGACGACCGAGCTGGCAGGAACGATCTCGATTGACCCAGCGTCGAATGAAGATCTCATCCTTGCTGGATTGTCTGCGGGTAATGGATCCCGTGGCACCGTCGTCTCACTGTGCGTTCCGGTTGTTGAGGACGCCGACGATTAGCGTTCGTCCGTATGTGTTGCTAACTGAGCTGGCTGTCACCCACTGGCGTTTAAGCGAATCGCGCCTTGTCTAACTCGAGAGACGGGCAGCCCGAGCCTCAGCAGCTCTTACTCGACGGATTGCTCGTCGTTCTTCTTCAGAATGTCCTCCCCAGACTCCGGAGTCTTGGTTGGTTTCGAGGGCAAAATCAAGGCATGCGTTGCTGACCGTGCAGCTTGTACAAAGACGCTTCGCTTCCGTGATAGCAACAACAGCGTTGCCGGTTGTTCCGATGGGGAAGAACAACTCCGGATCAGTGTTTCGGCAGAGTGCATCATCGCGCCACTCGTCTTCTGCAGTTGATCGCACATCGAAATGTCCGGTGGTTGTCACTTTCACTCCTCGTAGGGTGGAGGGTCGGTTGGTGGATTCACTCCCGAAATCTCGTCCTTTGCACGCCTGATCGAGATTTCGATGGCTAAGGAAAAGTAGAGCGAGTTCTGATCACCTGGCAAGACTCGCGCGGCGGATATCTCGTCACGAGTTGCTATACCCCCATCTCTCAAAGTGATAGCAAGGGGTCTTCGATCGTCTTATAACGATCTCCCTTCTACGAGGTCACTGCCTCATTACCCTTAAATTATGACCCTGATCTTTGCTCACCGAGGAGCTCGACTTACCGCCCCTGAAAATACTGAGGTTGCGTTTCAACTCGCGGGCGAACTCGGCGCCGATGGAATCGAACTCGATGTGCGACTCACCGCCGATGGCGCCGCAGTGATTCATCACGATCCGCACCTCGCTGATGGGCGAGAGGTTCACGCCCTCGATCTCTGCTCCTTACCTCACGCTATCCCGACACTTCATGCTGGCCTGGATGCCTGTGGGTCATTAACGGTGAACATCGAACTTAAGAATTCGAGACACGATCCCGCCTATGACAGTGATCTTGCTGTTGTTCACCGGGTGATCGAAGAACTCGATACCCGAGCCGATGAGCCGAGTCGATGGCTTGTCTCAAGTTTTGACCTCGCTACCCTCAACGAGTTCCACCGGTTACGCCCTGAAATCCCAACTGCATTCCTTACCAGTCGCAAGCCAGAAGCCGGACTTTCTTCAGCAGTGGAACATGCTCATTCTGCATGGCATCCGGGGTGGGAACACCTCACTCCAGAGCTTCTCCTCGCCGCTCACGATCTTGGAATTCGAGTAAACGTCTGGACATGCAACGAACCAGACGATCTTGAGCGCCTGATCAGTTGGGGTGTCGATGCTGTGATTACCGACGCTCCCGACATTGCGCGAAGCGTCAGAGATCGACTTCGCTAGCCGAGCCCGGCCACACGAGTCGAACGGCATCCTTGACGTAGTCGATGTCGAGCGTCTCGGTGTCTCCGAGGTAGTCACCATCGACCTGGAACGGAATTCGGATGTCGTCATCGGCCGCAGAAAAGTGAAGGTGATTCGCAGGTGACCACTCGGAGACATCTCCGACGGTCGCAACTGATCGTCCACGGACTGCACTCATGAGAGCAGCACCCATTGTGGGAAGTCGAAGAGAGGAAAATGTGACGGCAGTAAGCCCTCGTTGTAGGCGGGCCTCCGGGGAGAGATCGAGAGGTCGATTTCCCAGATATGTGTACGGCCCCGTGTTGAGTACCACTGTGAACAGCCCGGGAAGTCTCTGGCCAGTAAAAAGGTTCTCTATGGCAAACTGCGAACGCGACCGGTCGTAGCCTCTCGCCCACGTCATCGCGCTGCTCCAAATAAAGAGGGGATGGCCGAGCCAACGTTTCAGCAAGGCGTGACGTTCAACGTGAGCAACAACCGCTGCATCAAAACCGATCCCGACATGAAAACAGAAAAAGCGGCCGTTGACTCGCCCGAGACCGATCGGCTCGACCGTGTCCTCTTTGAGTCCGGCGAGCAGTTCACTCGTCGCGACGATCGGATCGTTCGCCATCCCGATCGTCCGCGCAAAGACATTGGTGGACCCGCCGGGAAGAACGGCGAGAGCCGTCGATGTGCCAGCGAGCCCCGTCGCAACCTCATTGAGTGTGCCGTCCCCGCCAAATGCAACGACGGCATCGAGCCTGCGACGAGCAGCATCTTGGGCAAAACGGATGGCATGCCCTCGCCGATTTGTCTCAACGATTTCAACCTCATGGTTCCGAGAAAGCAGTCGGTGGACCACAACGGTGTTGCGCGCATTCACCGATGAGGCGAACGAGTTGACGACGAGTAGCAGGCGCACGAGGCATGAAGGTAGCAGGGACTTCTGAGGACGGGTTGGGGCTGGGGCTACCCATGGGTAAGAATATGGGTCATGAAGGTCATTGTATGTGTTAAGCAAATCCCGGATCCGGCCCTCCCAGGAGAGCTCGACCCATCAACCAACACGTTGAAGCGTGATGGGAAACTCATTCTCGATGAGTCAGACAGTTACGGCGTCGAAATGGCGTTGCAGCTAGTCGACGCGGCAGGCGGCGGCGAAGTTGCGCTTGTATCAATGGCTCCAAACGACGAAATGTCGGGAATGCG
>DLTS01000041.1:1218-6006 GCA_002501485.1 Acidimicrobiaceae bacterium UBA7830 | reverse complement strand
CGACCACCTGTGAGGCCCACGACACCTCCCAGTCATGGGCATGAACGATGTCGGCTCTCCAATCGCCGAGATCAGCGGTTGCCATCACAAAGGCGTGGTTCGCCGATGCAACCCTTGCGATCGCCCGATCGGGGAGCCACGGCAGATCGATTTCGACACGAAGAGTTCGGAATGAACCTGATTCGGTGTATTTCGAAGTGCCGGGGGTTAGGCGGGTGATCACAACAACTTCATGGCCGGCATCGGCGAGAGCATGGGCGAGGCCATCGACGTGCGCGGCTCGACCACCTGATATCGCGGGAGGAGTTTCCCAGGAGAACATGATTATGCGCACTGGCGCGCACCATAGTCTTTAAGAGTGACCAAAGCCCGCCTCGTCGAACCTGCGCTGTGTGAGATCGATCTTCAACTCTTTAATGAGGGCACTCATCGGAGGCTCGGGGAGCTGCTTGGCCTTCAACTGTCGATGTTGTGGCTCGCAGAGGTGTCAACGTGAGCGCGATCGATGCGACCGAGGGTTCAGACGATCGCTCCCTTGCGGCGAGTTGCGCAGTGCTTGGAGCAGCAGTCGGTGTCTTCGGTATCACATTTGGGGTTGGTTCTGTTGCTGCAGGTGGTTCTGTCGCAATGACCTGCGTGATGTCGTTGCTTGTGTTCACCGGGGCTTCGCAGTTCTCAGCGGTCAGCGTGGTTGCATCAGGTGGATCAACTGCGGCTGCGCTCGCTGGGGCTTCACTTCTTGCTGCTCGAAACGGCGTCTACGGGCTCGCAATGTCGAGGACCTTGCGGGGCTCGCTCCTGAAGCGGATTCTCGCCGCCCAGATCACCATTGACGAATCGACAGCGATGTCAACAGCCCAAGAAGAGCCTCAGGCCGCCCGGGTGGCATTTTGGTGGACAGGGCTCTCGGTCTATGTGTTCTGGAATGCGGGAACTCTCATCGGAGCTCTTGCAGGAAATGCGATTGACCCGGAAAAGTTTGGGCTGGATGCAGCATTCCCTGCCGGATTTGTGGCCATGGTCATGCCTCATCTTCGACACCGGAGCGGTCGACGTGCCGCTGGCATTGGGGCGTTGGTCTGCGCAGTGACGATTCCGTTCACCCCCGCAGGAGTGCCGATTTTGTGTGCATCAGTTGGTGTGCTGCTGGGGGTAAAGAAACCATGACGTGGACCCTCGTGCTCGTATTGTCAGCAATTGCCTACGCCTGCAAAGTCAGCGGACTCGTCATTATCGGTGGCCGAGATTTGCCCGAGGTTGTCGACCGCTGCCTGAATCTGATCCCCGCAGCGCTGGTGTCGGCTCTTGTTGTGAATTCGACGATCGGGGTAGGTGATGGCATCGTTGTCGATGCCCGTGCAGTTGGAGTGGTGGCAGCGGTTCTAGTCGCTGCAAAACGAGCTCCACTCGTTGTTGTGATCGTGGCGGGTGCTGCGGTGACCGCTGTGGTTCGAGCGTTCGGGTTCGCACCGTAGGGATCGTTTTACAGCGTTGAGGAGAGCATTGAAGCAGATTCGCGCAGCGCAGAAGCGGCTAATTCAGGCGGGACGACGTTGATCATCACCCCGGTGCCTCGCTCGAAACCCGCCTGAGTGACGAGGTTTGGCCAGATGTGAATATGCCAGTGGTATTCGCCATCGTGTTGGTGTGGAGCACTATGGAAGCCAACGTTGTACGCAATATCTCCAAGGGTTGAACTGAGCACCTTCATTGCGTCTCGGAGGCTTCGACCGACTGCTGCTAGGTGATCTTCATCACTGTCTTGTAGGTGCGCACGGCACTGTTTTGGAAGAATGAGCAACTCATATGGAGTGCCGCTCCAGTAGGGGCAGACAACGAGAACTGCATCATTTTCAAACACCACCCGCTCTTTCGCAGTGCGTTCAGCTTCGATGGTGGTGCATGCGACACATCCGCCCGCGAATCGCGCAAATGCACGTTCTTCTTCGAGTATCTCACCAGGGACGAATGGCAGCCCCATCAACTGGCCGTGCGGATGGGCCAGCGAGGCTCCGGCCTCGCGACCGTGGTTGACGATGGCCTGGGTGTAGCGGATATTCGGCATGGCTGCATGAGCGACGAAGCGTCGACGCAGCGAGTCCATGAATTGTTCGGCTGCGCTGTCGTCGAGGTCACCGAGATTTGAGAAGTGATCTGGGGTGTACACGAATACTTCGTGCAGCCCCGTTCCTTCGGCGTTGACATGCACCGGCCCTTCGTTGTGAACAGAGAAACCGTCGTCGCCCGCAAACGCCGGATACAGGTTTGGTACGACACGAATCGTCCACGCACCGGTGTTATCGATCGTTTCTAGCGCAGGTGGAGTTGCCTCTTCGTTGCCAGGGCAGAACGGGCAAGGACGATCTTCAGGGTCATCCATCACCGTTGAACGAGGAGCAAAGTCGTTTGGTCGTTGGGCGCGACCGGGAACGATGGTCACCCAGCGGCCGGTGAGTTGATTGAGTCGTAGTTCACTCACAGTGCTTTCAGGATATGTGGGAAATGGATCGGTTTGGTGGCATTCACGAAAGACATTTAACGAGACCGGGAGTACACCGTGAGATGTCGTTCACTTGTAGCGTCAAACGTTGACCGACTTGCGTCATTGAATCTTGCGGCAACTTCCAGCCCGGCTGCGGTTGCCATCGCATCGAGCTGATCAACGGTTGCGTAACGAATACTCCACGGCCGTAAACGCACACCTTGCTCTTCGGAAAATTCGACGAACTGCCCTTCGAGCAACTGATCTGCGCCGTGATGACGAGAGATCGACAGCACCACATGTGTTGCTGTCATCGACCGAATCGAGATGTCATCCACCATTCCGCCATCGGGCTGCTGCGGAGGAGTGAGGCCTTCGATGACCACTATTCCGTCAGTAGTAAGGGCCTCTGAGCACGCGTTCAGGCAGGCCTGTTGACGTTCTTGAGTTTCGAGATTGAACAGCGTGTTGAAGCCGATGAGCACGACGTCAAAGGGGCCGCTTGGCATGTCATCGACCATGTCGCCGGCAACCGTCGTGATCGTTTGCTGATGGTCCGATGCGTGGAGTCGATCGAGCATGGCAGAACTGGTATCGACCCCGGTCACCGCAAACCCGTGAGAGGCAAGAGGTATCGCAAGCCGGCCAGTGCCGACGCCGAGTTCGCATAGTGCTCGGCCAGGGGAGTGCTCATCGATGAGCGTGACGAGATCCGAAACATCGCTGAGATCTTGGTACCAGTCGTCGTATACGTCCGCAAATGCATCGCCGTAGGTATCTGATTCGTAACCCTCCACACCTGCAAGTTAGCGACAGGTTGCCAACAACGTGTCTAGCCTGAGGGATGTGGAGTCATTGTCGACATATCTTGACCACGCAGCGACAACGTCAATGCACCCAGAGGTGCTTGACGCAATGCGCCCCTGGCAAGAGACACTTTCTGCGAATCCGAGTGGCAGCCACCGGGCGGCACGCACTGCTCAGAGAGCTGTTGACGAGGCCCGTGAGGTCATCGCAGCCGAACTCGGCGTGCAAGCCGGAGACGTTGTCTTCACTGGTGGTGGAACCGAATCAGATAATTACGCAATTTCAGGCTCGGTTCGGGCGCGTGGCGGCACCGCAGTGTGTTCAGCGGTTGAGCACCATGCCGTGCTCGACCCGGTTGAACATCATGCCGGACGAACGGTGGCAGTCACGGCAGATGCTCGTGTCGATGTTGATGACCTGAGATGTGTGCTTGACTCGATGACCTCAGCCGGTCAAGAAATTGCCGTCGTATCGGTGATGGCGGTGAACAATGAGGTGGGCTCTTGTAATGATATCGCTGAGGTTGCGTCGGTCGTTCGAGCCCATGTCCCTGACGCATGGCTCCACACCGACGCCGTGCAGGCAGCATGTTGGATTGACCTTTCGGAATTGACACAACATGTCGACTTCCTCTCGTTGAGTGCCCACAAATTTGGTGGACCCAAAGGAGTGGGCATCACGGTGGTCAGTAATGGAGTGACACCAGAACCGCTGATGCGTGGTGGGGGACAAGAGCGGGGACGCCGCTCGGGAACGATCGATGTCGCCGGCGTAGTGGGAACAGCAACTGCGCTCCACATCACCGGCAGCCAACGAACCACCGTGTCGCAACGGGTGACATCGCTACGGGACGAACTCCTTGACGCGCTTACAACAATTGAAGGTGTGAACGAGACCGTGCCCCGATCGCATACCGTTCCTGGGATTGCCCATATCTGTGTAAACGATATTGACAGCGAAGCTCTGCTCTTCATGCTTGACGAGGCTGATGTTTATGCAAGCGCCGCCTCGGCATGCGCAAGCGGAGCAATGGAGTCATCTCATGTGTTGTCTGCTCTCGGTCTCTCAGATGACCTCCGACGAGGAGCGCTTCGACTCTCACTTGGTCACTCGACTTCATCTGCAGATATTGATCGAGCGATCTCCGTCATTACAAGCAGCATTGGGCAACTTCGTGAACGCAAAGCAGCAAGAAAGCAGCGTGGGTGATGAGAGTGATGATCGGAATGAGCGGAGGGGTCGACTCTTCAGTAGCCGCAGCCTTGCTGCACGAGGAGGGCCACGATGTCGTCGGCGTGACAATGCGACTGTGGGGAGGCGAAAGTGACACGGGTTGCTGCAGCGTGTCTGATGTTGATGATGCGAGACGAGTAGCGCAGCAGATCGGCATCGAGCACGTAGTATTCAACTTCTCAGAGGAATTCGACGAGCACGTCGTGCAGCCGTACGTCGATGCTCACCAAAGTGGTATTACCCCTAACCCATGTATCGAATGCAAC
>DLTS01000041.1:0-914 GCA_002501485.1 Acidimicrobiaceae bacterium UBA7830 | reverse complement strand
TAACCCATGTATCGAATGCAACCGGCACCTCAAGTTCGAGCGACTAGCGGAGCGAGCGGACGAGCTCGGATTCGATGCGGTAGCTACTGGTCACCATGCGCGCATCGGTTCTCATGCCAACGGTCGGCTGCGTCTCGAGCGCGGTGCAGATCTCGCAAAAGATCAGAGCTACGTGCTGCATATGGTGACGGCAAGCGGGCTTGAACACACAAGTTTCCCGATCGGCCACTTGATGAAAGACGAGGTCCGCTCGCATGCAGCCCGTCTTGGACTTCGCACCGCAGGCAAGCCCGATAGCCAGGACGTCTGCTTCATCAGCAGAGCTGACGGACGCGAACACTTTCTCGGAAATCGCATTCCATTGCGCAGCGCTCGGGTCATCGATCGCTCTGGATCCCAGATCGGTGAAGTTCCCTCTGTCGAGATGGTGACCCTCGGTCAGCGTCGAGGGCTTGGTGTACCCGGTGGTGGCCCGGTTCGATACGTAATCGGTGTTCACGTGTCTGATGACGATCCGACCGTTGTCGTCGGAGATGCTGACGACTTGTTAGTTGGTTCACAGAAGGTCCACTCAATTACATGGGTTGATGAACCATTTGAAGGCGACGCGCTTGCACAAACAAGCGCTCATGGTGAACCCCGACCCTGCCGCGTGACGTCGATCGGTGATCGACAGCTGCAAATCGACTGGGGTCTGCGTTCAACTCGCATCGCACCCGGGCAAAGCGTGGTGCTGTATGACCGCACCAATACGTGGGTCATTGGCGGCGGAATCGCCGAACGTTCACCGCTGTAACGCTCCTGGGCGCTCGCCTAGCGTGGCGCCTGAAATTGAGCGAGTGCAGCCCCCGGACGGCTTGGGGCAACAAGTGCGGCGGTGAGGTGAATCGCTCGACCCTCAGGAACTGAACGGC
>DLTS01000082.1:1191-16088 GCA_002501485.1 Acidimicrobiaceae bacterium UBA7830 | reverse complement strand
AGAAGAAGGTTTCGGTACAGCTTGACCGCTGTGAGCTCGTGCTCCAAGCTTTCCTCGAGAATCTGATTCGTACTGTGGTTGTGCGTCTCTTCGATCGGCGCAATACGCGTCGAAGCGTGACCGCCAAGACCGGTAATGATTTCTCCCACTTGCTGAGCGTGGAGGAGCGACTCATTGGCTTGCGCCTGAAGGAAACTGACTAACGGAATGCGATGCGGTCCGGTGATCATCAGCGAGTAGTGCGTGTAACGAACCACTCCAGCAAGCTCCGCCTCCAAAATTGCATTCAGGGAGGAAATTACCTCGCCTTCGTCGATCGTGTCGTTCTGCATTGACGTGTCCTTTTTCGAGCACCAGGTTCTTCGTCGATCCTACAGACTTCACTTTTCTTTTCGCTGTCTAGTCGGCCCATGTTAACATGTATGGCATGCCGAACAAGCCGCAACCGGTATGCCTATTTCTATGCAACGGCGGAGCTTGTCAGAAGCAAAGTAAGGCTTATGCCGGCCTCCAGCGCGAGGCCCAATCAGCGTCACTAACTTTCGCCTCCATCAGTTGCCAAGGCAGTTGTAGCGGACCAACAGCGGTCGTCATTGGCCCTGATGGGCCCCGATGGTTTGAGAACCTGCGTGGGAAAGCGGTGCGGCGAGATCTGATTGCTCTGGTTGATGGCGCAACCAGTAGCCCCCATGCGGCCGCAACCGAGCGCCTGCGCAAGCGAGAGCTCACCGGCAAGCGTCGAACCAAGGCTCAGAGGCGCTTCGCAAAAGCAACACAAAACTGAACCATTTACCGCACCTTTGTTTTCAGCGCATCGAAAAAAATGAGGCCTTTTCGCAATAGCGAAAGCAGTAGAAAACTGAAATACTTCGATCACGCTGAAATCTAGAGCCCTCCTCGGTTCCCGTTGCTGTTTCAGACGCTACACATCGTCAAATCGCCCTACGGCAATGGTTGTCCTAATCCCTTGCCGTACCTTTCCGCATTGAGAACTTCGGTGGGTTAGGATCTTCCCATGTCGTATGAGACACCTGAATTCCACCCAGCGTTTGAAGAATATTGTGAAGCCATTTATGAGCTGTCTGAAGAAGATGTCGAAATCATCCAGGCTCGAGTCGCAGAGCGCTTGGATGTTTCACGTCCAGCAGTGTCGGAAATGATTAGGAAGATGGAGCGCGAAGGCTTTGTTTCTTCCGCAGCCGGCGTCATCTCGCTCACCTCGGCCGGTACAGAACTGGCAACGCGTGTTGTTCGTCGGCACAGGCTGGCCGAGCGCTTCCTAACCGACGTTCTTGATCTGTCATGGTCCCAAGCCCACCAAGAGGCGGGACGCTGGGAGCATGTGATTTCTCCCGACGTCGAAGCTGCTTTAGTGAGGATCCTCGAGGATCCAACAACCTGTCCCCATGGCAACCCAATTCCTGGATCGGGATATAAAGAACCGATTCAGAGTACGTCTCTTAGCCACATCAAAGCTGGCGGCAGCTTCCGAGTTGAACGAATTCCCGAAGAGCTCGAATACCGCGATGGCATGCTCGAGTTTCTTGAAAGCTCAGCAATTGTTCCCGGAAACCAAGGAACAGTGACATCACGCTCCCCCGATGGCACAACGACAGTTGAGATCGACGGATCTCACGTTGGTGTCGGCGAATTCGCCAGTGATCGGATCCTCGTTACGACAGCCTAATTACGACTGTCGAACGACAACTTGCTTCGCCCCAGGGCGCAAACCTAAGTTGCCTCGATCTCCCACCGTGTAACGTGAGTCGGGCTCGGCAAGCACGACAACTTCATCACCGGTCCGAAGGCGAACTCGCAGTAGCCAATGAGAGCCGGCGTAGTCGCACCTCTGAATTTTTGCGTCACCGCTGTCATCTGAGACGAACGCAACATCGTTCGGTCGAACCATTGCAACAAAGTGCCCCTCGGAGCTTTGGTCAACTGCACCGAGGACTGTCGACCATCCGCTGCCATCTTTTGTAATTGAAAGGAAGTTCGCCTCATCCATGAACGAAGCAACAAACATTGTCAATGGATGGCGATATATCTCCTCAGGGACACCAACCTGCTCAATTTGGCCTGCCCGCATAACTGCAATCCGATCACCCAAAGCAAGAGCCTCGCGCGGGTCGTGTGTCACGAACAGCGCAGGTGTATTCGTAGAATCCAACACCTGCGCCACTTGCTCGCGTAGCTGGACTCGAAGATTCTGATCAAGGCTGGCGAATGGCTCGTCGAACAACATCACCGTCGGCCCGGGCGCTAAGGCTCTCGCTAGCGCTACCCGCTGACGTTCCCCACCCGATAGCTCGTGAGGGTAGCGATCGGAAAACTCTGGCAGTTCGATGAGGGCCAGCATCTCAGCCACCCGAGCCCGACGAGCACTTCGTGATTGAGCCCTCAGGCCGAAGCCAACATTTTGGGCAACGGTGAGATGACCAAAGAGGGCATGCTCCTGAAAAACAATGCCAATCGACCTATCCTCCGGCATCACACGACTCTGGCCATCGTCAACCGAAACACCTTGAAGTCGAATTTTTCCTCCGTCAACACCATCTAGACCAGCAATCATCCGAAGGAGCGACGATTTGCCGCAACCGCTCGGACCCACAAGAGCAACCGTTTCCCCCTCGCCAAGCTCAAGACTTACGCCGCTCACTGCAGTAACACCATCAAATTTCTTCCAGACCTCACTCGCTACAAGAGGCAGTGGTTCACTCATGATGCTCCTCGAAAGAGTTGGCGCGCAAGAAGGCCGACAGGGATCATCGCAACGACAATAATTGCTACTGCTGGAAGGGCAGCCTGTTCAAATCTTGATTCTGAGGCCAAGTTAAACGTCCACACAGAAAGAGTGTCAAAGCCAATCGGTCGGAGCAGCAAGACAATTGGCAACTCTTTTAGAACGTCGACGGTAACCAGCACAAGACCAGTCAACACACTCGTTCTTGCAAGCGGAAGATGGACCGAGGCGACGACCGATCGCGGCCTCAAGCCAAGGCTTCGCGCTGCTCCAGTCATCTCGTGAGGGACCTGCTCAATACCCGCTTCAACCGTCTGCAATGCAGGAGCCAGGTAGCGAACGGTTTGGGCGTAAACCAGACCAATCAGCGAACCAGTTGCTACTGCACCCGGGAGACCGATACCGATAAGACCCAACCCATCGTCCAACCCGACCAAAACGAAAACTGATCCGATTGCGACGACTGGTCCTGGAACTGCGTAGCCGACCGACGCAATACGTGCCGCGAGTCGGGTTCTGGACCGCCCAGAAAACCGTGCAGCATTCGCAACAAGAATCGCCCCGATTCCACACACGATGGCAACAATCGTTGCCAGCAGCAGCGTGTTCCCTAAGAACTCAGCAAAACGCTCTAACAGTGGGGTCCCGCGTGGACCTGTGGCTTCCCTAATTGCCCAAGTAAGTAACTGAACAGTCGGGGCGGCGAAACTTAGCGTTAAAACCAAACCACACAACAGAAATGCGAGCACTGACCGGATGCCTGTCAAACGTCGTTGAACGAGTCCAGATGCAGCTCCACCGGCCTGGCCAAATCTTGCTCGACCTCGACCAAGCCGCTCAAGCCCGATCACCACGAGAGCAAATAGCAGCACAAGCGTTGCGAATTCTGAGGCTGCATCGAGATCGAAGGTGCCTCGCCAGATCCGGAAGACACCGACTGAGACCGTGTCGATTCCGAAATACTGAACAGTCCCAAAATCAGTCAGTGTTTCCATGGCTACGATCGCCACGCCGGCCGCAAGCGCAGGCCGCAGTTGCGGGAACATGACCCGCCGGGCAGCTTCAAACGAGCTGGCACCAAGACTCCGGGCTACTTGATATGAGCTTCCAGCCTGATCAGCCAACGCAGCTCGGGCCACGAGAAACACGTAGGGGTAGAGAACGAGCGTAAAAACAATGATTGCCCCACCAAGCGATCGAATTGGTGGGAACCACGCGTCCTGCCCGAAGATTTCACGCCACCACCCCTGTATCGGGCCAGTGAAACCGAAAACTGAAAGAGTTACGAATCCCAACACATACGAGGGAACTGCGAGCGGAGCGATAAGAAGCCACCTAAATACCCGAGATCCAGGGAACTGGTAGGCCGATACAAGCCATGCGAGGCCTCCGCCAACCAAGAGTGAGCCGACGCCGACGCCACAAAGCAGAATCGAGGTTTCAATAAGTTGACGAGGCAGTCGAGTGTTCCATTGTTGTCGCCATACATCTACAGATGGATTTAAAACACTGAACGTGAGGATCCCAACCGGTATCGCCACCACGGCGGCTATCACCACGGCAGTCGAGTGCCAAGCTAGGCCATCTCGCAAAGCCTTCCGATGTAACGCCATATGAGTGTCTCGAAGGTTACCAACTATTTATTCGTAGCCGGCTTCGTCGAGAAGCCGAACGGCATCAGCGTTCAACGCACCGAACTCAGCCGCATTCAGATCATCAGCAACAAAGGTTGAACCAAATTCATCAGCTATCAAATCTTCAGGAGCCACCGCCGGGTTCACGGGATATTCATGGTTCCCGTCGACAAAGGAGTTCTGCCCGTCAGTTGCCAACCACTCGAGTAGCTGAAGGGCAAGTTCCGGGTCATCGGCGTACTTCGTTATGCCTGCACCAGAGATATTGACATGCGTCCCGCGCCCTTCCTGGTCTGCCCAAACCAACGAGACCGGGAAGTCAGGGTCATCGTCCATAAGCCGGACAAGGTAATAGTGATTAACAATTGCCACATCACATAGACCATCTCGAATGGATTTCAGCGCAATCACATCGTTGGAAAGAATTTCTGCGTTGTCAGCCCAGCCCGAAACAATTCGAAGAGCCTCGTCATAACCCACGTTTCCAATCAAGCTTGCCACCAGGGACTGCGTATAGGTGTTGGATGAGTTTCGAAGACAGAGCCTTCCCTTCCACTCTGGGCCGGCGAGTTCCTCGTAGGTGGTAGGTGCCTCCGCTGAGGACATCCGCTCAGAGCTGTACACAATTGTTCTTGCCCGCCGGCTTAACGCATACCACTGACCGTCAGGATCTCGAAGTGACTCGGGGACTGCCTCGTCTAACAGATCGGACTCAATGTTAATGAACACTCCTTGCTCAGCCGCTCGCGCTAGGTTTCCCGCATCGACAGTCATGTAGATGTCTGCTTGGGTGTCCTCCCCTTCGGCAGCGATCCGTTCGCGAAGTTCAGCATCAGAACCTTGGAGGAATTCAATTGAGACTCCTGTTTCTGAGGAAAATTTTTCAAACGCTTCCTCTAGGTCGTAGTGCCGACCCGTGTAAACCCTGATTGTGTCTCCGTCACCACCGCACGCCGTGGGCAAGCTCAAGATACTTACGGCTGACAGGGCAACCAGGAAACGCCGAGTTTTAAGATGCATGCCCGTCATTGTACCGGATCGTTATGAAAATTCGTTAGGCATGCCTAACTATTTCTGCGGATGCGGCAGTAATCTAATTGAATGAAATCTTTGTTCCGATTCGTTGGCCTTGCGTTCACCACCCGGCGTTCTGTGGCCATCTTTGCCTTGATTTCAGCCGCGTTCGGAATCACAGCTTTAAGCACGGTGGTCGATGGCGCAATGCTGCGAAGCGCAGCCGACTCTGCGCTCAACGATCCTCTTGGGCTCATCTTGGCAACTGGAGCATTTCTAGTGGCATTCCTTTTGAGGTCCCTCGCCTGGCAACGGATAGTTCCAGGCCTGACGCTCAGCCAGTCTCTCGCCGGAATTCACCTCGCTCTTGGGGCGAACCATGTCCTCCCTCTTAGGCTCGGAGAGCCATTGAGAGTTGCCAGTGTCGTACGCCGGACCTCGATCTCACTTGATGTCGCAGCATCTTCCACTCTTGCGCTTCGAAGCGCCGACATTATTTGTGTACTCGGCCTCGCCTGGATACTTGCTCCGAACGCCATGCAAGATGTTGTCGGAGGTTGGATCGTACCGGTTGCTGCGGTTCTCGGTCTTGTGGCGGTAGGCAGTGGGGTATGGCTTGTGAAGACCGCTCGGGCTACAAGTTCAGTTCGTGTTCCCGGGACTGTCACTCTCGGGCTCACTGCGGCGGCTTGGTTGTTTGAAGCGGCACTTGTTTGGCAGAGTGCCTCTTGGGCTGGTTTAGAGATTGGATTTTCCGATGCTGTAGTCGTCACGACTGTCGCTGTATCAGCTCAAATCGTCGCAATTGCTCCGAGTGGGATCGGCACCTACGAAGCGGCCTCGGTTGCCGCCTACCTTGCGCTAGGCCACGACGGGAAAACTGCCCTTGTTGCGGCCGTGACTGCTCATGCGTTAAAGACTCTGTACTCCCTGATCGCAGGAGGAATCGCCGTATTTGCCCCTGGCCCTGGCTTTCTTGGTCGTCTCCGACTCCCCCGCACTATCGGACAAAGCCCACAAGCTGAAGCCGCACGTCAACGTGGACCGGCCGAAGCTGGACGTCCCATCGTTCTGTTTATGCCAGCGCTCAATGAGGAAAAAGCTGTTGGTGAGTGTATCCGCAGGGTTCCATTCGAGATTGCGGGTCACCCAGTTCACACTCTCATCATCGACGACGGTTCAACTGACCGCACCGCACAAATCGCAACTGATGCGGGCGCCGAAGTTGTCTCATTTGGTGAGACTCGCGGCCTAGGCGCAGGCGTCCGTTTCGGCCTCGAACGTGCAATGGCACATAATCCAGTTGCTGTTGCATTTTGCGACGCCGACGAGGAGTATCCGCCTGAAGAACTTGAGAATCTCGTTACCCCAATTTTAGAGGGTGAAGCCGATTACGTGGTCGGTAGCCGCTTTCTCGGAACTATCGAGCACATGCGACCCCATCGGCGTCTTGGAAATGTGGTCCTTACCAAGCTGGTGGCATTCCTTAGTCGCACTCCAGTGACCGACGGGCAATCGGGCTATCGGGCGTTCTCTCCGGAGGCCGCTTCCGCTGCGGAGGTTATCCATGATTTCAACTACGCGCAGGTAATCACTCTTGATTTGATCGCTAAAGGATTCCGCTACCACGAGGTTGGTATCACATATCGATTCCGGACCAGTGGCAAAAGCTTTATCAAGTTGGGTTCGTACTTGCGACGTGTTGTGCCAGCGGTTGCTAAGGAGCTTAATACGACCTGAAATAAGTGAGGCTGGCTAAATCAATCTTCAACGACGTTCGAGCGGAACTCTTCACGTCGTAATCTCCAGGCCTGACGATCAATGTGACCATCACTATTAATGACACGAGCGACGGCATTACCCATCTCGATTACATGATGTAGGTTGTCCGGGACAAATAGGCCAAGACGACCGACGGTCACAAGTCTTGGTTGCTCGTTAACCCATGTCTCAATGCAATCAAGGTCGGCTTGATAGCCATGTCGGTACTTGGGATAAACGGACGGCAAGCGGCGAACCTCTGTGCCAACATGCCCTGTTACCGGGAGTCCCTGCTCCACGAGCTGACGGCTCACTAGTCCACCCAACGATTCGCTGTTCATCTCCCAAAGATCGCCACCTTCATCGCATGGAATCTCAGCGCAAAGCACCGTGCTTTCAGCTGGATCATCTCCATCACGGTAATTTTTTGGTTCAGACAGTCTGGCTACAACTGTGTCCTGACCTGGAAAGTAATGCGCATCAAATGGTGTGTACTGCGGTCGAGGGATCACGAGGTAAACAAGCAACATTCCACGATGGTCTAGCCGGCTTGCGGCATCCACCACCTCGGATGGAGCTGTTGGCATCGCTGCATCCACGAGGTGTTGCACCGCCACCGTTGATACGCAGGTCGAGAATCGACGAGTCTCCGAGCCGTTCGGTCCGCACAACACCGCATCCACACCGTCATCAGAACAAGTGAGACCATCAAGCCGAGTTGAAAGACAGATTTCGACGCCAGATCTAGTCGCCGAGTCAGCAATAGCATCGATGATCTGTCCGTATCCGAAGCGCGGATAGTAAAAAGATTTTCCCTCCTCGCTCCGCACTGAGACCAAGCGACGCAAAATCTCAAGCGGTCCACCCGCAGACACGCGACGCTTCGCCATTGAAGCGTCAATCTCCTCAGCCGGGACTCCCCAAAGCTTTTTTGCGTAAGGGGCATAGAAAGCATTGAAGACGGTAGGACCGAGGCCTGCCCTCACGTCTTGTGCGAAGTTAGATCCTTTTGCACGCCGAAATGGGGAGAGGGCAGCGTCCAAGGCTGCCCGAACGGCAAACCACCGAGGTAGGCCACGTAGGAGATCACCAATCTGCAGAGGGAAAGCAACCCAGCGACCGAGCAAACGAATGCGTCCATTACGATCTCGGCGTTGAAGGTCTTCGCCAAGTAGTTCTCGAAGTTCGCTAAGAAGTTCTGGGTCCGCGCGGCCGTGAAGGCGGTGAGACCCAAAGTCGACGCGTTGTCCAGCGATCTCGAAACTTGCCGACATGCCGCCTACTGCGGCTGCTTTATCTATTAGAAGGACTTCGTGTCCTCTGTCGGCAAGGGCCTTAGCTGCGATAAGACCAGTGGGCCCGGCCCCAGCAACGAGAACACTCATGAGTGTTCTCGTTGCCGGGAGCCGGGCCCTTGAGGAATTTGGTCAGCCAAGCGAGCCGATGTCATCGGCGGAGATGCCCATCGCATCCCATGCTGGCTGTAGTGCAGCCTCAATAATGGCGTAGCCGCCGGTTCCTGGATCATTCTCCAAATTGTAGAAGCCGTCGATTGCTGCCATGTCTGCTCCATTTTCAGCGAACGTTGGAGCCATCACCAAGCTAAAGGCCAAGCCTTCAGCTTGGTGGACACGGGCTGCTTCGGCGTCACCTTCGGCAAGATCATCATCCATAATCTGGGCATAGCGCAGGGTGGCTTGACTGTAAATAATGGCCAACCCTTTAACCGCATCGGCGGCAGCCATCCCGGCGCCTGGAACATTACCGTTAACGAGCGCATCTCGACCAGCGATCATCGCCTCGAGAATCATGTCGTTCGCCTTTGCGTTCCCGCTAGCGGCTTCTGTGCCAAAGTTTCCAGCTCTCTTGTTACCGGTTGCGTATGGGCCGCACCCGGCGTCAGCTCCGTGGTAGAAGGCCCAACCCTCGTCCCAGTTGTGTGGAGCTCCCGTTTGAGGGTCGAAGTTACCGTCAGCGGCTTTCGCCATCGCCGCATTGAGCTCGTGGATCGTCCAAGCAACCATGATTTGGTTCATGATTCCCTTTTGAATGCCCTGTCGACGAACTGACTCGGGCTCACCAGCGAATGGGCCGGTGCCCTCCAAAGCTGCGGTGACGAAATCGTCGAGCGGTGTTGAGGTGCCAAAATATTCTTGGTGGTCGGGGTTGCGGTCATCGCGGCTTGCAAAACCACCAATCGACCGAACCGATCCGTCGCTCTTGACCGAGTTGACTCCGTCTCGATAGACCGCCTCGACGGCTGCGAAGTCGATCGCCTCGTCTTTGGGGAGCATGCCATTGATCTCGCAGACGTCGAGCACGACAAGTCTGTGGCTGTCGATGTTTCCGGCATAGTCGTAGCCTCCGTCACCGGGAGTTGCCGCTACCGGGTCGGCTGTTCCGCTCGAAGAGCCAGACGCGCTCGCAGAAGATGATGCGGATCCGCTACTGGAGCCTGAGCTGCTTGCGGAGCCTGAGCTGCTTGCGGAGCCTGAGCTGCTCGCGGAGCCTGAGCTGCTCGCGGAGCCTGAGCCTGAGCCACTTCCTGAGCCTGAGCCACTTCCTGAGCCGGAGCCGCTCCCACTCTCAGAGAGGTTTGAGACCGAAGCGCCGTCATCGCTTCCGCAGGCAGTGGTTGCGAAAAGCACAGCGGATAGAACGACTATCGCCTTGCCCTTCCTTGAGAATCTTTCTCTGGTCATTATCAACCTCTTTCTGTTCCTAATTATTGTTTGCTAACCAGCAGGCGATAGGCTAGCCTAACACCGCATAGTTTGCCAACTAATTAAGTAAAGTTTCCTTCGCAAAACGACATCAAAAGGGGATTGAATCGTGCGAATAGTTATCACAGGGGCCGCCGGGTTCATTGGCTCGCAGACCGCCCATCTGTTGCTCAGCAGTGGCCACGACGTAATCGGCATCGACTCGATGACCAACTATTACGACCCGCTGATCAAAGTGGCTCGGGTCGCTCAACTCGTCCAAACATCGAATTTTTCATTTCAGAAACGTGATCTCGCGAAGGACGATTGTCGGGACCTTTTGGATCAAGACACAGTCGTCATCCACCTTGCTGCCCAGCCGGGCGTAAGAGCGTCGTGGAGCGAATTCGAAAGTTATGCAAACGCGAATGTTACGGCAACGAAACATCTACTTGACGCTGCACTCGAGTGCGGCGTCCCTAGGGTGATTTACGCCTCGTCATCGTCCGTTTATGGCAATTCAAGCGACTTCCCGACAACCGAAACTGCACCTCTCGAACCAATGAGTCCGTATGCCGTCTCGAAACTCGCTGGAGAGCAACTATGCCGACTCTATGCTTCCGAACGCGGGCTGCACACCACAAGTCTCCGCTACTTCACGGTCTACGGACCCGGCCAGCGGCCCGACATGCTGACTCATCGTCTGATCGCAGCCGCGCACAATGGCGCGCCGGTGAGGATTTTCGGCACCGGCAACCAGATTCGCGACTTTACTTTTGTTGGCGATGTTGCGAGAGCGAACGTCGCAGCCATCACGGCAGATAGCTCCCCTGGGCAGGTCTTCAATATCGCTGGCGGGTCCGCCGTATCGATCAAGGAAATGATCGAGTCGGTTGAGGCTGCTGTGGGGCTCGGACAAAGAATTCAACAGATACCGGCACCACCAGTTTCAGGTGATGTTCCCCGAACAGATGGTTCAGCAAGTCTTGCGGAGAGTATTTTGGGTTGGAAGCCAACTGTGGATCTGGATCAGGGCATTTCGGCTCAGGTAGACGATTTTCGTTCGACGCACGCTCAACTACCCCGATACGCCATATCCGCTTGAACAAATCGAGATGCCAACATCTCCTCAAAGGCCAGCCACTTGATTTGGCTGAAATCTCTCGCCTCTTGATCTGGTAATGATTACCGTTCGTGGGCGAGAGAAGCGGAAGTAAAGACACACGTGCAAATTCTCCTGTGTTTGGCCGCAAAATTTTCTTAGATGGTTCAAGAGTCAATGATCTAAGGTCAAGGTGTAACCCTAAATTTGGTGCAGTGAGTTATAACAGCGGACCCGGTTCAGCCAGTGCCGACCTTGGAGCGCTCAGGGATGGGACGACGGCAATTATCCAAGACCTTGAGAGACAGAAGTCTCTGACCTGTAATGCTGTCGAGGAGAACCTTCACAGTTAGGAAATCATGGAACACCTCGAATCCAACTCTGAAACAGTGGCAGCTATCCGGGACAGTTTTTCCAAACAAGGGCTCATGATGACCATTGGAGCGAAGTTGCACCTCGTAGCGTCAGGAGAGGTTCGGCTCCGAATCGAGGCCAGCGAGTCACTCACCCAACATCATGGCTTTCTTCACGCAGGTATCATCGGAACAATTCTTGATTCCTCTTGCGGCTGGGCTGCGCAAACACTCATGCCCTTGGGAACAGAGGTGCTCACCGTCGAATACAAACTGAATCTCCTCCGCCCAGCAGCGGGACAACATTTTGAAGGGCGCGGCACAGTCGTTAGGGCTGGCTCCACGCTTACCGCTGCTGAAGCGGCGTTTTATACAACAGATGATCCCGATCGGCTCATCGCAACGATGACCGCCACACTTATTGGCGTTCGCCCTCGATCATCTGACTGACCAGCACGATGCCATCAACCCTTGGATCTGAAGCCTTGTCTTGCTAGTTAAGCAACCTCGGTTTTACCAACACGAGCTTTGGCGAAGCACTTGCGCAGTCAAAGACCAGCAGCGGCGCGGTCAGCAACAATTGCTGTTTCCATCTGGCTTAGCAAATCCCCTCGCAAAGCACGCACCGTTGACGCATACGCCTTCGCATCAAGTTGCTCGGCGAAACCCTGGGCCACTTCGACCGCTCTGGCAGTGACCTGATCTGCCTGAGTTACTTCATCTAGAAACCCTGCATCTACTGCGCCCGAGCCGTCGAAGATCTTTGCGTTTGCTACTGAAACCTGCAAATGACGTTTCGAGAGTCGGTCCTTTGCAATCAATAACGCCCACTCAGGGAGAGTTAATGCGATAGCGACCTCGTTGAGCCCAATTTTTACTGGGCCATCAACTCCGACGCGGTAGTCACAGCCAAGTAATAGCAGCGCTCCAGCGGCCACAGCATGACCAGTTGAAGCTGCTACCACCGGAAGTGATGCCCCGTACACCTGTCTGATGAACGAACCTCCTGCAGCCACTAATTCAGTGACCCTCACGGGATCCCCTGAATTAATCACGTCCAGATCAAAACCTGCAACAAATACTTTCGTGTTTCCAGCTAGAACTACTGCTCGGATATCAGCATCTGCTTCAGCTTTCGCCAATTCTTCACCGAGAGCTTCCAATAATGAGATCGAGAAGGCGTTGGCCTTCCCATCATCAACTGAGATGCAAAGAACGTTGTCGATCTTCTCGCTTGTTATCGATGGGTGAGTCATGTTTCGACCGTAGTACAGCAACGTCTGCTTGCAACCAGCAAAGCAAAGCCGAAACTTTTCAACTAACGATGGATCAATTTGAGAATCGAACTTCGTTAACGAGGAGATTTAGCCCTCTATCATGAATCTCAAGATTTGCTACAAGGCTCCTAAAAATACCCGACACGCGAGGCTTCCGGTGTAATAGGTTTCAATCAGTGACCAAAAGCCGAATGTTCGCAGACAAAAGTTTTCAAAAAATCCGTAACAATTTGACTTTGCCTGACGATTACTTTGGTGTCAGCAGTTAACAAATCCAAATGTCAAAATCAGCATCTAGTTCAAAGCGTCCCACGTTGCGAGGGCCTCGATTTGTTGTGCCAATAATCGCCGTTCTCGCACCGTCGGTCTTCGTGCTTTCACAGACTCCGACTGCTTCTATTGTTTCAGCTGCAACAACTCAGTCGACTGAAGAAAATCAGGGACTTGACACATCTACCGGAAGCATTGGGGTAGACGCAGCCACTTTTTCAGAACGTCAGATCGAAATTCTCGACGCAACTGCAGAGTTTTACGGTGCAGATGTTTACGAACTGGAATCCAGCGACCGACTCGTAATCAGTGGAACGCCTGATGTTCTCGACATAGTCGCCAACACCGGCCAGAACTTGTCAGAAGGCGACGCTCAATTCAGCACCAGTCCAACTGTTCAGGCATTTAGTGAACTTTCAGTGGGAAGCCAATGGCACCACGGCGACCTTTCAACGAGCACAATGTGGAACCAGTCGGCTTCGACCTCTGGCATTACGGTTGCCGTAATCGATACAGGAGTAAACGCGACCACGGAACTCTCTGGCCGACTTGTACCCGGATGGGACTTCGTAGATAACGACAGCGACCCCTCTGAGGTACCAGCAGAGCCATACGAGCAATGCGACAGCCAAGGCTGCTGGACCGTATACCCGGCATACGGACACGGCACCTTCATTGCTCATGAAATCGCCGCAATTCAGGGCAATAGCGAAGGTGGCTGGGGAGTCTGCGAATCGTGCAAAATCATGCCACTGCGGGTGCTGGGGCCTTACGGCACGGGATCAATGTGGAATGTTGTAGCAGGAATCGACTGGGCGGTTGCGAATGGCGCAGACGTCATCAACCTGTCTCTTGGCTCCTACTACGGCGACGCAATCACTCTTGCTGCAGTAGATAACGCTGTTGCCAGCGGGGTCGTCGTTGTTGCGGCCGCCGGTAATTCCGGAGCCAGATTCGACCTCTACCCCTCATATCCAGCGGCGTACGACAGCGTCTTGAGCGTCGCATCACATAACCAGGGAAGGTCGCGCTCAGGCTTTTCGAACTACTCCCGGTTTGTAGGTGGTGTTGATATTTCCGCCCCAGGAGGCTCCATCAGAGCCGCAAGCCCGGACGACGACGGCCTCATATGGGGGATGTCAGGAACTTCAATGGCAACCCCAGTTGTTGCAGCGGTAGCTGCAATGGTGAAAACAACGTTCCCCGCCTACAGCGCCGAGGAAATCAACGATCGGCTTCGCGGAACCGCCGACAGCAACTCGTTCACGATGTACGGCTACTTAAACGGAGTTGACGCCTTGAATACGTCTCTCGCTACTCCGGCATTACCTGAGATTCAAGAGGCGGAATCTGTCATTTACTTCAGCTCTAACTACGGCGACACCGCCGATCCAGCGGCTATCACCTGCGACACAGGAACCTCAGTGACTATCCCTTCGGGCGGTCTCTACAGCCCTACACGAGCGAACCACACTTGGAGCGGCGAATGGAGTGAGAATTACGTTGCTGCGGAACCGCTGTACGAAGCTGGGAGCAGCATCACTTGCCAGCCGACGACGTTGTACGCAGCTTGGGACACGGTACCGACGTGGAGCAGCAACGGCGGCGACCCTTACAACCATTACATGCAATGCTCAGTTGGGAATCAAGCAACTGCCCCAACAACTGAACCAACGAAAGACAGCTTTGCGTTCACCGGTTGGAACACCCAGCAAGATGGATCCGGTTACGGAGTTACCACCGGCGGCACTTTTGATTGCGCCTACTACAACTTTTATGCCCAATGGGAGGCTCAGGCAACAACGACAACATCTTCAACCACGACCACTACCGCTCCCACAACAACAACCACATCTTCAACAACGACCACTGTCGCTCCTCAAACGACCACAACAACATTGCCGCCCGGAGGTGAGAACTCTTCAACCACCTCCACCACGGTTGTGGTCACCACAACGACGATTCCACCATCGACATCTACAACGTCTTCAACAACGACCACAACTGCTCCCACAACAACAACCACATCTTCAACAACGAC